>CADAQS010000009.1 GCA_902790115.1 uncultured Eubacteriales bacterium
TTGCCTTCAGAAGCCGTGTTCTTTGATCCGAAGCTGTACTCCGTACTGCGAGAGGTCAAAAACACGGCTAATTTGCGGCAAGAATCAAAGAAAGGGCGATTTGCCCTTTCTTCGAACAAGAATATGAAATTGTCTTTGCCGCAAATGGTCTGGAGGTGATATGGACGGCCGCATCAGAAGGCAAAGTTGCCGTTGACGAACACCGGGATTTCGCGGCCGTCGAAGGTCGTGCCGGTGATCGAAAGATCCTTCGTGCCGACCATGAAATCGACGTGCGTGATCGAATCGTTCAGCCCCGCCGCGGCAAGCTGCTCCTTGGTCATCTGTGTGCCGCCCTTCAGCGTCGAGGCGTAGGCCCGGCCGAACGCGAAATGGCACGAGGCGTTCTCGTCGTAGAGCGTGTCGTAGTAGAGAATGCCCGACTGCCGGATCGGCGAATCGTAGGGAACGAGTGCGACCTCGCCGAAGTACGACGCGCCCTCGTCGACGCTGATCGCGTTCTGTAGGACCTCCTCGCCGCTTGTCGCGTGCGCTTCGACGATCTTTCCGTCCTTCATCGTAAAGTGGATGCCCTCGATCACGTTGCCGTCGCGGCAGAGCGGCATCGCCGCGTAGATCTCGCCGTTGATGCCGGTCTTTTTCGGCGCGGTGAAGCATTCCTCGGTCGGCATATTCGGCATATAGTCCTGCCCGGACACGGTCGTGTCGCCGCCGGCCTCCCAGACGTGGTTTTCGGCAAGCTCGACGGTAAGGTCGATGCCGAGCGAATTTTTGTAATGCAGCGACTTGAAGTTGTAATCGTTCAGGATCTTCATGTGCCGCTTGAGGTTTTGGGCGTGCTGCCGCCACGCCGCAACCGCGGTGCCGTCGCCCTTGACGCGGACGGCGGCGAAGATCTTCTCCCAAAGCGCGGCGACGGCCTCGTTTTCGGGCAGAGCCGGAAAGATCTTTTTCGCCCACTTCGGGGACGCCAGACAGCCGATCGACCACGGGAACGTGTTCTTGGCGGACAGCTCGCGGTAGCGCTTCTGCGCGACGCCGGCGGTCTTGTTCGCGGTCATGATGCGCTCCGGATCGACGCCGAGCAGGTTTTCGGGATCGCTCGCGCGAAGATGCAGAAACGCCGCGCCCTGCTTGGCGTAAAAATAAAACATATCGGCGCGCCACTGCGGAAATTCGGAAAACACCGCCTCGTCCGCGCATAGATACTTTTGGCGGGTCATGTAGTCGTCGTTCCAGACGTTAACAACCTCGCGCGCGCCGAGTTCATACGCCGCGTCGGCGCACAGCCGCGCAAACGCCGCATGCTCGACCGGGCAGAAGAGCAGAAGCGTCTGACCCTTTTGCACATTCACGCCCACCTCGACGAGCAGACGCGCATATTCCTGCAATTTCCGTTCCATTTCCTATCCTTTCCGAGGCGAACGCCTCAATCCGTTCAGATTCCGGTGGCGGCCATGCCCTGCACGACCGAGAGCGTAAAGTCCACGATCAGCGCGCACTGCAGCGTGTCGCGCCGCTTGGCATACGCCTTGTCGTCCTTCGCCGCGTGCAGCCGGTCGATCGCAACGAGGCTCGCCGCGCACATCAGCCGCTGCGCCCGTCCGAGCTTGACGGCGGAAAAGCCGCGCTGCCGGGCGAGGTATTGTTCCGTTTCGGCGACGTCCTTTGCCGCCTGCTCGTCCTGCCCGCACAGCGCCGCAATCAGCGCGAGCATGCCGAGTTCGCTTTTCGTCTTGGTGCGGACGCCGAGCGCGCGGATGCGCGCATACAGCCACGCCGTATCCAGAGCGGCCTGCTTCGGATCGACGGACAGCAGCGCGAGTTCGTTCGCCGCCGTCAGCACCGGATTGACCGCGCCGAAGGAGCCTTTCAGCGTTTCAAACGCGGTCTCGGCCGCCGCCGCGGCATACGGCTCGTCCTCGTACATCGCGCCGAGCACCGCAAAGCAGACGTCCTCGCTGGCGGTCAGGATGCGGTGCGCGTGGCGCATCGAAGCATAGATCTCCCGCGCCCGCGCGGCGACCGCTTCGGCCTTGTCGTGGCGCTTGATCATCAGCATCGCGGCCAGGCACAGGTAGTCCGTCGGCGCAAAGCCGGCTTTTTTCAGCGCGCGCAGGTTGTCCTTGGCATAGTTGATCCACTGGTCGTCGCGGTCGCGCATCGACAGCTTGGTCGCGATCGGCGTGATGCCGACGCCGCGGAACGTGGAAAACACCGGCGTGCGCCGGCGCAGCGTATGCAGCCCGCGCCGGATCGCGGCAAGGTCCGCGTCGCAATCGTCCAGGCACAGCAAAAGCGCGCACATGCAGTGCTGCTGCGGCGTGGACAGCAGGAATACGCGTTCCACGCGCTTGCGGTTTTCGATGAATTGTTCACAGGATCGCATGAGACTTGCTTGCATGGCGCATTGCCTCCTCCTATTCTCCCTGATAGTATGCCATAAAATCCCGTATTTGTGAACACTTTTTTTCGGGCGGCGGACGAATCCGAAAAGAACTGCGATTTTGCCCTTTCGGCTTCGAGTTTTGCCGAAACCGCCATTCGACAAGCTGCGCGTGCTACACTCGGCGAAAACACCGTTCGGAGGACAATATGAAACATCAGCGTCTGCTTGGAATCCTGTGGCTCGGTCTGCTGCTGTGCGCGGCAGTGTTCTGTATCGTGTGGGGGCGCGTTCCGACCAAGGAGCAGCAGGCGTACTGCGACCTTCGCGTGCTGCAGCCCAAATCCACGGTCGCCGTGATCTCGGTTTCGGTCGAGTCCGCGCCGTCGCCCTCGCCCGCGCCGCGCTGCACGGTGCCGCCTTCGCCGTCCGCCGTTCCGACCGCGACGCCCGCGCCGGAGCCGTTTTCGCTGTTCTGGTTTTCGGACACGCAGTACTATGCGTATAAAAAGCCGGAGATCTTCCGCGCGATGAGCGAGTGGGCCGTGGAAAACGCCGCCGCGCAGCGCGCGCTCGCGGTCGTGCACACCGGCGACATCGTGGACAACCACAACTACGAGCGGCACTGGAAGAACGCCGCGTCGGCGCTGTCGCTGCTGGTCGGTCGTCTTCCGCTGTACTGCGTGGCGGGCAACCACGACGTCGGCGCGGACACGATCGACTATACGATGTATCACAGCTACAATTTCTGCGACGTGCGCGCGCCCAAAAAGCTCTACGAAAACGGCGTCTGCTGGGTGCAGCCGATCGAAGCGCAGAAGCTCGTTTTGCTCGGCATCGGCTGGCAGAGCGGCACGCCGTACCTCGACTGGGCGATCGAACAGCTTGCCGCCTATCCGGACTGGACCGCGATCGTGCTCGTGCACAGCTTTCTCGAAAGCAACGGCACGCTGACCCCCAACGGAAAGCTGATCGAACAGCGGCTTTTGCCCGCCGCGCCGAACATCCGGCTGGTTCTTTGCGGGCACAAGGACGGCTCGGTGCGCTGGCAGAAGACCTACGACGACGACACGCGCACGGTCAACGCCCTGCTCTATAACTTTCAGGACGACAAGCAAAAAGGGCTCGGGTATCTCCGGATTCTGACGTTCGACCCCGTCGCAAGGAGCATCGACGTCACCACCTACTCGCCTACCTTAGACGACTACAACTATCAGCGCGACCCCGCGCTCGACACGTTCACGCTGTACAATGCGTTCTGATCCGAAACCGCGAAAGCGCCCCCTTCGGGGCGCTCGCGGAAGGAAACACGGATCAACCGATTGTCGGGAGCGTGGCAAAGCTCTTTTCCAGCTCCGCGTCGGTCGGGATATAGTCGGTCATTTCACCGTCATGGAATTTTGCGTACGCGACGAGATCGAAGTAGCCGGTGCCGGTCAGTCCGAACACGATCGTCTTTGCCTCGCCGGTCTGTTTGCAGAGCAGCGCCTCGTCGATCGCGACCTTGATCGCGTGCGCGCTCTCCGGCGCGGGCAGGATGCCCTCGACGCGCGCAAACTCCTCCGCGGCCTTGAACACGTCGGTCTGTACGGCGGTCCTCGCTTCCATCAGGCCGTCGTCGTACAGCTGCGACAGGATCGCGCTCATGCCGTGATAGCGCAGACCGCCCGCATGGTTCGGCGCGGGCATGAAGCCGCTGCCGAGCGTATACATCTTCGCAAGCGGGCAGACCCTGCCGGTGTCGCAGAAATCGTAGGCAAATCTGCCGCGGGTCAGGCTCGGGCAGGACGCCGGTTCGACCGCGATAAAGCGGTAATCGCGCTCGCCGCGCAGCTTTTCGCCCACAAAAGGCGCGATCAGACCGCCGAGGTTCGAGCCGCCGCCCGCACAGCCGATGATGATGTCCGGCACGATGCCGTACTTGTCGAGCGCGGCCTTGGTCTCGAGTCCGATCACGCTCTGGTGCAGCAGCACCTGATTCAGCACGCTGCCGAGCACGTACCGGTATCCGGGATGCGAAACCGCGTCCTCGACCGCCTCGGAGATCGCGCAGCCGAGGCTGCCGCCGGTGCCCGGAAACTCGGACAGGATCTTCCGTCCGATCGCGGTCGTATCCGACGGGGACGGCGTCACATGCGCACCGTACGTCCGCATGACCTCGCGCCTAAAAGGCTTCTGTTCATAGGAGACCCTGACCATGTACACGCGGCAGTCGAGATCGAAGTACGCGCACGCCATCGAAAGCGCCGTGCCCCACTGCCCCGCGCCGGTCTCGGTCGTAACGCCCTGTAAGCCCTGCTTTTTTGCATAATACGCCTGGGCGATCGCGGAGTTGAGCTTGTGGCTTCCGCTTGTGTTGTTGCCTTCGAACTTATAATAGATCTTCGCGGGCGTCTGCAGCTTCTCTTCGAGGCAGTAGGCGCGCACCAGCGGCGAGGGACGGTACATCTTATAAAACGCGCGAATCTCCTCGGGGATCGGGAGATAGCGGTCGGTGTCGTTGAGCTCCTGCTGCACAAGCTCGCTGCAGAAGACGCCTTCGAGCTCCTGTTCGGTCATCGGCGCGCCGGTTGCGGGATTCAGAAGCGGCGCGGGCTTATGCTGCATATCCGCGCGCACGTTGTACCATGCGGCAGGCATTTCGTTCTCTTCGAGATATATTTTATACGGGATCTGTTCCATTACAGGATTCCTTTCTGAAAATCATTCGGTCTTTTTGGGGGAAACGGAGAAACCATGTATCCTCCGGTCACCATCGTCTGTCCATTCTCATAGCCGCCTCCGGATGCGATTTTGTGCTGCGGGACCAAAAACAAAACGATCCCGTCCCTTTTGCCGGGACAGGATCGAAACTTCCTGCGGTGCCACCCTGCTTGACGCATCTGCGCCCACCTTTACGGTATGCCGTCACATACCGGCCTTTGTTCACGGAGAGCCGCCTCCGTCTCCCATACTCCGCCTGCGCGTTTCCGTTCGCCCTCAAAAGCCCATTCGACCGGTCGCTTTTCGCTGCGATCCCACCGCCCGCAGCTCTCTTGGCAAAAACGGGTCCGATCTACTCACGCTTCTTCAACGGTTTCCTGTATTATGCCACGCAAAGGTGCATTTGTCAACCGTTTTTGTATATGATTTTTACAGCGCGTCGGCGATGTCATAGATCAGCCGTTCGGTCTTTTCCCAGCCGAGGCACGGGTCGGTGATCGACTGCCCGTAGCAGGTGCCGCCGACCGGCTGATTGCCGTCGAGTAGATACGATTCGACCATGAAGCCCTTGACGAGCTTTCTGAGATCGTCGGAATCCCTCCGGCAGCCGAGCACCTCGCGCACGATCCGCGGCTGCTCGAACGGATCCTTGCCGGAGTTGGCGTGGTTCGTATCGACGATCAGCGCGGGATGTAACAGGTTGCTTTCGGCGTACAGGTCGCAGACGCGGCGCAGATCCTCGTAATGGTAGTTGGGCATCGCGTGCCCCTGCTTGTTCGTGTAGCCGCGAAGGATCGCGTGCGCGAGCGGATTGCCCTCAGAGTGCGCCGCCCAGCCGCGGTAGATGAACGAATGTTTGCCCTGCGCGGTGTGGATCGCGTTCATCATGATCGTGAGGTCGCCGCTCGTCGGGTTCTTCATGCCGACCGGCACTTCGACGCCGCTTGCGGTCAGCCGGTGCTGCTGATCCTCGACCGAGCGCGCGCCGACCGCGACGTAGGCGAGCAGGTCGTCGAGATATTTGTGGTTCTCGGGATAGAGCATCTCGTCCGCGCACGAAAAGCCGTAGTCGCGCACGGCGTGCATGTGCAGCGAGCGCGTCGAGATGATGCCCTGATACAGATCGGGCTTGCCGTTCGGATCGGGCTGATGCAGAAGCCCCTTGTAGCCGTCGCCGTTCGTGCGCGGCTTGTTCGTGTAGATGCGCGGCACGATAAAGAGTTTCTCTTTCACCTTGTCCGAAACGGTACGGAGCCTACCGATATAGTCGAGCACGCTGTCCTCGCGGTCGGCGGAGCACGGTCCGATGATCAGCACGAGCCGGTCGTCCTCGCCGCAGAAGATCTTCCGAAGCGCCTCGGCGCGCTGCTGTACGGTGGCTTCCATCGCTGCCGTCACCGGAAAGCGCTCCTTGACCTCCATCGGAATCGCGAGCTTGCGTTCAAATTCCATATTCATACGGGCGTCCTCCCCTTACCGGTCGAAATACGCGCGCCGCTCGGTCGAAAGGCGCATCTTGTCCATGAGTCCTTCGCGGTCCTGCTTTGCGATCAGGTCGCGGATCGCGGTGAGTTCCTTGGTGAACCGGTCGATCTGACGAACCAGCTCGTCCCGGTTTTGCAGAAACAGTTCGCTCCACATCGTCTCGTTGATGCGCGAGATGCGCGTGAGGTCGCGGAACGAGTCGCCGGTGTAGTCCGCCAGGTGGCGGTTGTCGTTGCAGGTCATCAGCGCGATCGCGATGCAGTGCGTCAGCTGCGAAACGAAGCCGATCATCTCGTCGTGCTGCTTTGGCGAAAGCAGCGAGATCTTCCCGAACCCGAGCAGCCGCCCGAGGCTTTGGCACCACGCAATCGCCTCCGGCGTGTTGCGCGCGGTCGGCACGACGATGTAGTTCGCGCCGAGAAAGATCCTTTCGTCGGCGTTCTGCACGCCGGACACCTCGCGCCCCGCCATCGGGTGCGCGGCGATGAACTCGACGTCCTTTCGCAGCATCGTCTGGATCCGGTCAACCACGGGCGCTTTGACGCCGGTCACGTCGGTTACATACGCGCCGGGCTTCAGAAGATGCTGGTACGATTCGATCCAGTCGACAAACGCGGCAGGATACAGCGCAAAGATCACCGCGTCCGCCTGCCCGATTAATTCGGGATCGGGCTCCGTGCTGCCGGATGCGATGTACCCGTGCAAGACGGCAAAGTCGATCGCCTTTTCGTCGCGGTCGATCGCACAGACCCGAAAGCCGAGCCGCGTCAAAGCCTTTGCGTAGCTGCCGCCCATGAGCCCGAGGCCCACGATCAGAATCTCCTTATCGCTGATCCACTGCATACCGTACCTCCGTACCGAGTTTCTGGAAACGTTCAAAAAAGTCCGGAAAGCTCTTGTTCACCGCCTCCGCGCCGTCGATCGTGCCGCCGGTTTTGGTCAGGAGCAGCGAAAGCGCCATGACGATCCGGTGATCGTTGTGCCCGGACAACGCCGTTTTCGGCGGCACAAGCCCCGGGAACACCGTCAGCGTCGATTCGGTTTCGACGGTTTTGACGCCGAACTTACGCAGTTCCTCCCGCATCGCGGCAACGCGGTCGCTTTCCTTGCCGCGCAGCCGCCCGACGCCGGTAAACGTCGCGCCGTTCTGTGCGGCGGAGAGCGCGAACAGCGCCGGTCCGAGATCCGGACAGTCCGAAAGGTCGATCCTTGGCGTTCCGCGCTGCAGCCGGGCAAACAGTTCCCGGTACACGCGATCGCCCTGCCGGCTCGCTTCGTCGAGCCCGGTCACGGTCACGTTCCCGCCGACCAGGTTCAGTCCCTCCAGATACGCCGCGTTCGACCAGTCGCCCTCGACGGTCGCGTCCTGCGGCAAAAACCGCTGCCGTCCCGAAACGGTCAGCTCCGTCTCCTTTGTCCATTCCGCCCGCACGCCGAACGAATGCAGCGCAAAAAGCGTCAGATCGATGTAGGAGCGGCTCTCCACCGGCGGCACCAGCGAAATCACGCTGTCCGCCGTCAGAAGCGGCAGCGCGTACAACAATCCGGTCACAAACTGGCTCGAAACGCTGCCCGAGAGCGAAAACGCGCCGCCCTGCAGCGTGCCGCAGACGGAGACCGCCCTCCCGTTGTTTTCGTAGAAAATGCCGCGCTGTCTGCACAGCGTTTCGTAGACCGACAGCGGGCGCGAGAGCAGCTTTTCGCTGCCCGTAAGAACAGCCGGCGCGTCCGACAGCAGGCACAGCGGCAGAAAGAAGCGCAGCGTGCTGCCGCTTTCCCGGCAGGGCAGCGTGACCGCCCGCGTCCGTTTTTTCGGATCGCAGCCGGTGATCTTTGCCGTGCCGTCCGAAAGCGTCACCGACGCGCCGAGCGCTTTTAAGCAATCGAGCGTTGCGAGCACGTCCTCGCTTTCGGCAAGGTTTCTTACCGTGCTTTCGCCGCCGGAAAGTCCCGCGGCAAGCAGCAGCCGGTGCGCCATCGACTTGCTCGAAGGCGCCTGTACCGTGCCGCGCGGAACCGACGGCAGGATCGTTACCTGCATGGCGCGCCTCCGTTGTGTTCGATCAGAAAGTCCATCGCTTCCAGATAGCCGCTGATGCCGTGCCCCGAAATCGTTTTGACGCACGCCGCGCGGATGTAGCTGACCTGCCGGAACGCTTCGCGCTTCGACACGTCGGAAATATGCACCTCGACCGTCGGAATCGACACCGCCTTGACCGCGTCCAGTAGCGCAATACTCGTATGCGTATATGCGCCGGGGTTAATCACGATGCCGTCCGTATGGCCGTACGCCTGCTGGATGCAGTCCACAAGATCGCCCTCGTGGTTGGACTGGTAGAGTTCGACTTCGACGCCGCGCGCTTTTGCGTGCGCTTTGACGCGGCTTTTGAGCGTTTCGTAGCTCTGTTCGCCGTAGATGCCGGGCTCGCGGATGCCGAGCAGGTTGAGATTGGGGCCGTTGATGACCAGAAGCTTCATTTGCATTCCTCCAGAATCTGATGCGCGGTCTCGTTCGCGTTTTTGCCCGACAGGATGTGACGGTCGCACGCGGCAAGATAGATCGGGTAGCGCACCGCATACAGCTTTCGCACCTTTTCGCGGTCGCTCGAAAGCGGGCGGTCGGCCGAGACCTTGAGCTCGTCCGCCGGGCGGTCCAGAAACAGCAGCAGACCGTTCTTTTTGAGCTGCCGGACGTTTTCGCCGTCGAGCACCGCGCCGCCGCCGGTCGAGATCACAACGCCGCTTTTTTCCGAAAGGCTGCGGATCGTTTCGCGCTCGAGCGCGCGGAACGCCGCCTCGCCGTGCGCCGCGAAGTAGTCCGGAATCGGCATGCCGATCTTCTCGGTAATGACCCGGTCGGTGTCGTAAAAGGGTTTTTGCAGCAGCTCGGAAAGCCGCGTGCCGACGCGCGTCTTGCCGACGCCGGGCATGCCGATCAGCACAAGGTTCTGCTTGCTTTGCTCGATTCTGCGGTAGATGCGCCCGATCGCCGCAAGGTCGAACGCCTCGCCGGTGAACAGCTCCGCCGCGCGCACCGCCTGCGCCGTCAGCATGTACAGCCCGCCCGAAGCCGGGATGCCGCGCGATTTGGCGGCGAGCACGAGTTCGGTGTTTTGCGGATGATAGATCGCGTCGAACACGCCCGAAAGGTTTGGGAACCGGTCGAGCTCGACCGGGCACGCGTCAATGTCGGGGTACATGCCGCACGGCGTCGTGTTGAGCAGCACCTCGGCGTCGCCGTGCCGCGCGTATGCCTGTTCGTAGGTCAGCGCACCGCCGTTTCCGCTCCGGCTGACCTTATGAATCTCCTTCGCGCCGAGCGCCGCCGCCACGGCGTTTGCGGTGCGGCTCGTGCCGCCGGTTCCGAGGATCAGCACCTTTTTGCCCGCAAGCGAAATGCCCGCGCGGTGCAGCGCAAGCCGCATCCCGTCAAAATCCGTGTTGCAGCCGTACAGGCGGCCGTTTCGGTTCACGATCGTGTTGACCGCGCCGATCGCCTTTGCGCGCGGGCTGATTTCGTCAAGATACGGGATCACCGCCTGCTTGAACGGAATCGTCACGTTGACGCCCGAAAACGCGCGCGCCGTTAAGAACGCTTCGAGCGCATCGGGTTCGAGCTCGCAAAGTTCATAGGCATACCGGCCGAGGCTTTCGTGCAGCTCCTTCGAAAAGCTGTGCCCGAGCGGGTTTCCGATCAATCCGTATTCCATAGCCGCTCCTTACGCCGTCCACCAGTCCGTGCCGAAGCGTCCGGTCAGAAGGTCGCACAGCACAAGCGCCGTCACCGCGTCGACGACAGCGCGCGCCCGGTGCACGATCGCGGGATCGTGCCGTCCCGAAAGCTGCAGCGTCGCGTTTTGCATGGAAACGACGTCCACGCTGTCCTGCGGGACGAAGATCGACGGCGTCGGCTTGATCGCGACGGAAAACACGATCGGCATGCCGTTGGTGATGCCGCCGTTGACGCCGCCGTTGTGATTCGTCGTCGTCACGACGCGCCCGTTTTCCACGCGGAACGGGTCGTTCGCCGCGCTCCCGCGAAGGTCCGAAAGCGCAAAGCCGCCGCCGAATGCGACGCCTTTGACCGCGGGGATTGCAAACAGCGCCGCGGAAAGTTCGCTTTCGACCGCGCCGAACCACGGCTCGCCGACGCCCGCCGGAACGCCGAGCACCGCCGTTTCGAGCACGCCGCCGACGCTGTCGCCGTCCTTTGCCGCGGCCGCGATCGCTTCCTGCATCCGTTCGCCCGCCGCGTCGTCGAGCGTCGCAAAGCGCTTCGACTGCAGCGCGGCAAGGTCAGCCGGGTAGTTTGAAAATGCGCGATCGTCCACTCCCGCGCACCGCGCGATATGCGTGCCGAGCAGGATGCCCTTCTGTTCGAGCATGCCCCCGGCGATCGCGCCCGCCGCGACGATCGGCGCGGTCAGCCGCCCCGAAAAGTGTCCGCCGCCGCGCGGATCGGAAAAGCCGTGATATTTGCACAGCGCCGCATAGTCCGCATGTCCGGGGCGGACGAGGTTCTTCGTTTTGTCGTAGTCAGAGCTGTTCTGCTGCGTGTTCGGGATCAGAATGCACAGCGGCGTGCCGGTCGTTCTGCCCTCGTAGATGCCGCTGACGATCGTAAAGTCGTCCGGCTCGCGCCGTCCGGTCGAGATCGCCCCGTACGGGCGGCGCATCTCCAGCGCGGCGCGGATGCGTTCTTCGTCCACCGGAACGCCCGGGCACAGCCCGTCGAGCACCGCGCCGATCGCTTCTTTGTGGCTCTCGCCGAACAGCGTCAGCGTGACGGCGTTTCCCAGCGTATTTTTCATGCTTCTTCCCTCCCGGTCACCGATTCGATCCGCGCCCGCAGCGATTCGACGGGCACCGTTTCCAGTACAAAGGATCCGACCTCCTCCACGCGCACGATCGAAACGCTGCCCTGCGCCGCTTTCTTGTCGTGCTGCAGAAAGGCGTACCCCGCCGCGGGGTCGAGATCGCAGCGCGTCGGAAGGCCGAGTTTTTCCAAAACCGGCACGAGGCGGTTTTTTACGGGTTCGCTGCACATCGGCAGCATGCCGATCGCAACGCATTCGCCGTGGTACCGGCCTTTTCCCGCGCTCTCGATCCCGTGCCCGATCGTGTGCCCGAAGTTCAGCACGCGCCGAAGGTTCCGTTCCGTTTCGTCCTGCTCGACGACGCCGCGCTTGATCCGAACCGACCGCGCGACGATCTCGTCGAGATCGGTAAACGGGTCGCGCGTCTCGAACCGGGAAAACAGGTCCCGATCCGAGGTCAGCGCCATCTTGACCGCCTCCGAAAGCCCGTTGGCGACCTGCCGGCGCGGGAGCGTAAGAAACGTATCCGGATCGATCAGTACGGCCTTGGGCTGCCGGAACGCGCCGACGACGTTTTTGACGCCGCAAAGGTTCACCGCGGTCTTGCCGCCGACCGACGCGTCCACCGCGGCGAGCACGGTCGTGGGCACGGTGTAAAAGTCGATGCCGCGCATGTAGCACGACGCCGCAAACCCCGAAAGGTCGCTGACCACGCCGCCGCCGACCGCGACCACGCAGTCCTTGCGCGAAAAGTCGTGTTCGAGCATGGCGGTCAGCAGCAGCCGGAGCGTGTCAAGCGACTTGCTGCCCTCGCCCTGCGGCACCGTGAAGCAAAGCGGTGCCTTGCACTGATTTGCGATCGCTTCGGCATAGCTTTTTGGCACGCCTTCATCGGTCACGACGAGCGCCTTGCGGTCGAGATCCATCCATTCGCGCGCGCAAAGAAGTGCGCCGCGCTCCAGAACGATCGGGTAGCTGCGGTCCTTGAGTCGAACCGGAATGATCATGGGCTGCTCCTTTCCGAAAACAAAAAAGCGGTTCCGTCCGAAAACAGAACCGCAAAGCGTTTTTCCTGCTGTCCGGACGGGTCAACGGGTACGGTAATAGAAGCCCGCGTAAAAGCGAACTGCCGCAAACGAATCGAATCCGAAATCCGTCCGAAGCACCGTGTTTCTCCTCTCCCGTCCGAAGTATGGGGTAAATGTAGCACCTTGCGGTGCAAAAGTCAAGCGAATTTCCTTATTTTAATATATCATGTCTGTAAATTCGGTTCAAAGCGCGAAAGGGGGCTTGCAACCGGAGCGTGTTTCGGATAAAATAAATGCAGTATGTATGGAGGCGAAACATGAAAGTCAGTCAAGTTTTGGGAGAACGGTTCAAGGAGCGCGCGTTCGAGATCGAAAGTCAGAACCTCATGACGCGCGGCGGCTATATGAAGCTCGTCGGCAACGGCATTTATTCGCTGTTCACGCCGACCAAGCGGATTCAGAACAAGATCGAGCAGATCCTGCGCGAGGAAATGGACGCGATCGACGGGCAGGAGGTGCTGTTCCCGGTCGTGATGCCGGCAACGATCTGGCAGCAGTCCGGCCGCTGGGATTCGATCGGCAAGGAGCTTTTGCGGTTCAAGGACCGCAGCGGCGCGGACATGGTCCTCGGCATGACGCACGAGGAGGCCGCCGTACACATGGCGATGAACGTCGCCGGCACCTACCAGAAGTATCCGTTTATGATCTATCAGATCCAGACCAAGTTCCGCGACGAGCCGCGCGCCCGCGGCGGATTGATCCGCGTCCGCGAGTTCACGATGAAGGACGCCTATTCGTTCCACACGACGCAGGCGGATCTCGAAGCCTACTATCAGCGCGCCTACCGCGCCTATGAGCGCATCTACGCGCGCGCCGGCGTGCCCGAGGTCGTCGCGGTCAAGTCCGATTCCGGCATGATGGGCGGCAAGGTCAGCCATGAGTTCATGCTGCTCTGCGACATCGGCGAGGATTCGATCGTCACCTGCCCTGCGTGCGGCTACCGCGCCAACATGGAGGCGGCGGAGTGCATCGTCGAAAACGACGCGTCCGACGCGCCCGAACCGCTCCGGGAGGTCTTCACCGGCGACGCCAAGACGATCGAGGAGGTCTGCGCGCTGTTAAAGAGCGACGCGAAAAAGTCCTGCAAGGCGGTCGTGTACCAGCGCAACGCCGACGACAGCTACGTGCTGATCTTCACGCGCGGCGATCTCGAAATCAACGAGACCAAGCTGACCAATACCTTAAAGGCCGAGATCCACCCGGCCGTCGAGATCGACGCGGCAAACCTCGCCGCGGGCAACATCGGCCCGGTTCACCTCGAAACGAGCGCGACCGTGCTCTATGACCGCTCGATCCAAGACGCCGTGAACCTCGTGTGCGGCGCAAACCGCGCCGAGTACCACTATACCGGCTTTACCCCCGCGCGCGATCTGCCCGCGGACACGGAATACCTCGACCTTTCTAAGACGCAGGACGGCTTTGCGTGTCCTTCCTGCCATAAGCACAGCTTAAAGATCAGCCGCGGCATCGAGGTCGGCAACATCTTCCAGCTCGGCAAACGCTACACCGAAGCGATGGGCATGACGTTCGACGATCCGAACGGCAACCGCGTCAACCCGATCATGGGCTGCTACGGCATCGGCGTCGGGCGGCTGATCGCCTCGGTCTGCGAAGTGCGGCACGACGAGTACGGTCCGATCTGGCCGATCACGATCGCGCCGTGGCAGGTGGAGGTCTGCGCGCTTCGCGTGGACAACCCCGACGTGCGCGCAGCAGCCGACCGGCTGTACAAGGAGCTGACCGACGCGGGCGTCGAAGTGCTGTACGACGACCGTGCGGTGTCCGCCGGCGTGCTGTTCTCCGACGCGGATCTGTTCGGCTGCCCGCTCCGCGTGATCGTCAGCCCGAAGACGCTTGCGCGCGGCTGCTACGAGCTGTCCGCCCGCGACAAGTCGTTCCGCGAGGACATCGATCCCGCCGCCGCGGTGCCGGAGATCTTCCGCAAGATGGCGGAGCTTACCGCCGCGATCAACGAAAAAGTCCCCGAGCGCCTGTAAGCGCAAACAAGCAAGGAGCGTGCGCCCGTGAATATTCTGCACCTGAAATACGCCGTCGAGGTTGCGAGAGCCGGTTCGATCAACCGCGCCGCGGATGCCCTGTACATGGGGCAGCCGAACCTTTCGCGCGCCATCAAGGAGCTCGAGGGCACGCTCGGCATCACGATCTTCGACCGCTCGTCCAGGGGCATGGTTCCGACGCCCGAAGGCGAACGGTTTCTGGTCTACGCCGAAAAGATCCTGCGCGAGATCGACGAGATCGAATCGATCTACCGCGAGGGCGCCGCGCCCAGGCAGCGGTTCTCGATCTCCGTCCCGCGAGCGAGCTACATTTCCGAGGCGTTTGCGGCGTTTTCCAAAAGCATCGACAACGCGCCCGCCGAGATCTTCTATATGGAGACGAACTCGATGCAGGCGATCGACAATATCCTGCGCGCCGACTACCGGCTCGGCATCATCCGCTATGCGACCGAGTACGACCAGTACTTCCACACGATGCTGACCGAAAAGGGACTCGCGTTCGAGACGGTCAGCGAGTTTGCGTACCAGCCGGTCATGCACCGCGACCATCCGCTTGCCAAAAAGGAGCCGCTCTGTTCCGCCGACTTTTCGCCGTACGTCGAGATCGCGCACGCGGATCCGTATGTGCCGTCGCTTCCGGTCTCCGAGCTTAAAAAGAACCTCTTAAGTCCCGACATCGAACGGCGCATCTTCGTGTTTGAGCGCGCCGGGCAGTTCGACCTGCTCTCGGAAAACCGCGAAACGTTCATGTGGTGCTCGCCGGTGCCGCAGATAACGCTCGACCGCTACGGCCTCGTGCAGCGCGTCTGCCCCGACAACACGCGCCTGCACCGCGACGTGCTGATCCGGAAGAACAGCTATCCCCTGACCGCGCTCGACAGGCGCTTCCTTTCTGCGCTCTACGACGCCCGCGACCGCTACCTGCCGCAGGTGTGAGGTTTGGGATGGATTCGGCAGTGTTCTTCTTCTCTTTTATGAAAAAGAAAAGAAAGCAAACCTCTGTTCCTTTTGACAAGTTTGGGGAAGGGAGAACAGGCGGTTGCAATCGCGTGTTTCTAAAACAAGCCGGAAATATCCGGCTTTTTTGTTTTGGGAAGGGAGAACCGGAGGTTGCGACCATGCGTTTCGTCATTTTTTGGGCGAACGGATCCGCTTTTTCCCGGGCGAATCGATCCCGCTATATCGATAAAAGCAAGGCGAATATGCGGATTGTGCAATTCCCGAAAGCGGACAAGTGTGGTATCCTTTTTCCGTCGCCGCAAGGCGGCCTATTATCCGCATCTTCAGGGAGGTAAGTCATGGAGCGCAAAACCGTTCCCAAGCAGACGCTCGGACGCCTGCCGATGTATCTCAATTTCCTGCGCACGCAGCCGCAGGGCGAAAACGACTGTATTTCCGCGCCGGTGATCGCGCGCGAGCTCGGCATCGGCGAGGTGCAGGTGCGAAAGGATCTCCACTATGCAAGCGGCGACGGACGGCCGCGCGTCGGCTATCAGACCGCGCAGCTGATCGCCCAGCTCGAAGAGCTGCTCGGCGCGAAGCATCCGCAAAAGGCGGTGCTCGTCGGCACCGGCAAGCTCGGCAAGGCGCTGTTGAACTACGACGGGTTTCTGACGTTCGGCGTGGACATCGCGGCGGGCTTCAACGACCGCCCGATCGCAAACGCCGGCCAAAAGCCGATCTACCCGCTCGACCGGTTCGCTTCCTATTGCAAAGAGAACGACATCCGCATCGGCATCATCACGGTGCCCGGCGACGCGGCGCAGTCGATCTGCGATCGGATGGTCGAAGTCGGCATCACCGCGATCTGGAGCTTTTCGCCGGTCAAGGTCCCCGACGGCGTGTTCCTGCTGCAGGAAAACCTCGCGCTCTCGCTCGCGCGGGTCAAAACGTTCGCAAGATAACAGAAAGAAAAAAGAGAAGGTTCCGTCCTTCTCTTTTTTTTGCAAGCTGCGCCGCCCTGTTTTGGCGGGTCGGTTTTATTCGTTTTTTTCGGCGCGTTCGCGCAGCACCTCCTGCTGCATCCGGTCGCACCACGCATCCCACTTTTCCCAGTACTCCTCGGCGGGGATCACGCGCGGGACGAGGTCGGACGGCGAAAAGACGTCGCGAAGGCGGCATTCGCGCACGCAGCGGCGGTACATCTCCCAGTCCCACTCGTCCGGCTCCCAGATTAGCGGCACGCGCACAAGGCCCGCGTTCAGCGCGGCGACCGCGCGGGTGTGTCCGTCGAGCATGACGACGGCGCCGTCGAGCACTTTCAGCGGGATCGGCTCGAACCTCGAAAGATCGTTCGGGTCGAACCACGCAAGAACGCCGTTCAGCTTCGCTTCCGAGATCCAGAACTGCGACGGCTGCAGGTCCCGTAGCGTCAAGGTTTCCAAAGCGGGCAGATCGTTCATAGCGTTTCCTCCGTGACGGCGCGGTAAAATTTCAGAAACTGTTCCGGCGTCAGCGTTTCGGCGCGCGCCTCGGGCGCGATCCCGATCCGTTCGAGTGCGGCAAGGCCGTTCGGAAACGGCTTGAGGTTGTTTTTCAGCGTCTTGCGGCGCATGCTGAGGCACGTGCGCACGAACGCGAACACCTTTTCGACCGGCTCGCCGGGCGCATCTTTTCGCTCGGTCAGCCCGACGAACACCGACTGCACGTTGGGCGCGGGATAGAAGCAGGTTTCGGGAAACGTGTCGAGCACGCCGCCCGCATAGTAGAGCTGCGTCACAACCGACAGCGCGCCGTAGCTGTCGGTACGCGGCGCGGCAAAGAAGCGGTCCGCGGCCTCCTTCTGCACCATGCAGCCGAACACGTGCGGCCGCGCGAGCAGCACCCGCTCCGCGATCGCCGTCGTGATGTAGTACGGCAGGTTCCCGACGACCGAAAACGGCTTTTCCCACGCCGCGTACCCAAACCGCAGCGCGTCGCCGTGCTCGACGGTAAGGTTCGGGTCGGAAAGGCTGATCGAAAGATAGGACGCCATCGCGGCGTCTTTTTCGATCGCGAGGACGCGGCAGCCGCGCGCAAGGAGCAGCTCGGTCAGTCCGCCGAGCCCAGGACCGATCTCGACGACCGGCTCGCCCGAAAGGTTCAGTGCGTCCACGCACGCCTTGAGCCGCCGCCCGTCGATGCAGAAGTTCTGCCCGAGCGCGCGGTTCGGCGTATGCTCCATGGCGGTCAGCGCCGCCTCCGTAAAGTCTCTGCTTGCTCTCATAGGATCAGTATACCACGGCAAAAACCGTTTTGCAACGCATCCGGCTTCCAGAATCTTCCACGCTTTCGGACGCAACCTTTTTCCGTTTCGACGCACACTATCGAAAAAAGGAAAAAGGAGATCGTTTCGATATGAAGAAAACCCTGTCTTGGATTCTGCTGTTGCTGCTGTTTGTCAGCATCGGGTGCCGGAAAACGGCGCCGACCCCCGTCATGCCCAGCGCGTCGCCCGACGCCCAAAGCGCAAGTCCCTCGGCGTCCGCGACGATGGACACGCCCGCGCCGTCCCCGGTGCGCGACGCGTCGTTTCGCGAGTATTCCGTGACCTATCCGTCGCGCGGCGTACAGGTGCACGCGACCGTCGTCCTGCCCGGCAGCACAACGGTCGGCAATTCGTCCGCAAGCGCGTCCCCCGACGCGTCCGCGCTGCCTTCCGGTTCGCCCGACGCGGCGCAGGGTTCCGCGCTGCCTTCCGGTTCGCCCGACGCGGCGCAGGGTTCCGCGCTGCCTTCCGGCTCGCCCGACGCGGCGCAGGGTTCGACCGGCTCCGCCGGCTCGTCCGATGCGGCGGCCGGCGCAGGGAGCGCTGACGCCTCCGCAGGCGGCGAGGGGAACGTCCTGTCCTCCCCCGGCGCGACCGACGGTGAGATGCACGTCCTGTCCTCCCCCGACGCGACCGACGGTGAGATGCACGCCTACGGTTCGCCCGACGCGTCCGATGCGCCCGTCGTTATGCCGGGTTCGGCGCAGGATCCGGGCGCGCCCGAAGGCGGCTGGCCGCTCGTGGTGTTTTTACACGGACACGGCGGCGAGCGGAACGAGAACGGCGGCTTTTCGGAGATCGCGCACGAGCTTGCCCGGCATCAGATCGCCTCGATCCGCATGGACTTTGCGGGCAGCGGCGAGAGCGAAGAAGCCTTCACCGAAAACACGCTGACGTCGATGTATGAGGACGCGCTCGCAGCCATCGACTTTGCGAAACAGACCTATCCGATTGACGAAGAAGCGATCGGCGTGTTCGGGTTCGACATGGGCGGCCGCGTGGCGCTGCATCTGATTGCGACGCACCTGTTCGACTTCCGCGCGGCGGTGCTGCTCGCGCCGACCGACAAGAACGAGGATCTGATCACGATGTTCGGCGGCCGCGAGGCGTGGGAGCGCTATAAGGCCGACGCCGAGCTGAACAACTACACGACCTTCACGACCGTCTACGGACAGGTGCAGGATCTGTCGGTTCGCTGGTTCTCCGACCTCGAAGCCGCCGACGACCCCGCCGCGCTTGCCGAGCAGTCCTTCCGCGACCGTGCGCTCGTGATCTACGCGACCAACGATACGACCGTTTCGCCCGACGTTTCGCGCTACGTTGCCGAAAAGCTCGGCGCTGAGACGGTGCAGCTCGAAACCGGCGGACACAGCTACGGCTTCTATGCCGACAGCGAGGATCTGCTCGAACGGATCGCGCAGACCTCGGCCGAATTCTTCGACCGCACCCTGACCGCCCGGTAAGCGGTTTTACCGAAAGTTCACCGTGCCGCGCTTGATTTGACCGATTTTAGCGTGCTATACTGGTGCAATCAGGCAAAGGAGGCGCGGTATGGAAGTTTTGATGCAGCATCCGATCTGGACGGCAGGCGTCGGTCTGCTTCTGCTCGGCATGCTGATCGCGGCAGGATACTGGCTGTTTTTCCGGTATCTGCCCCGGGAAACGATCCTTCCGCTGCTGCTGACCGTGGTGTGGCACTGCGCGGTCTACTATGTGCCGCGGCTGTTCCCGCCGCTGTTTGCGCCGCACGCGATCGCTCTGCCGCTCGACAGGAAGATCCCGCTCTGGACGCCGATGTCCGCGGTATATCTGCTCGCGTATGTGCAGTGGGCGATCAACTGGATCCTGCTGGCGAAGCAGAGCCGCGACCTTCGCAGCCGCACGCTGGCGGGCGAAATGCTCGCAAAGCTGTTCTGCATGATCCTGTTTGTCGTGGTTCCAACCACGATGACGCGCCCCGAGATCGCCGGAACCGGCTTTTTCGACCGCATGACCGCGTGGATTTACCGGCTCGACGCGCCGACCAACCTGCTGCCGTCGATCCATTGTCTCGAAAGCTGGGTATGCCTGCGCGTCGCGCTGCAGGCCAAAGGCCTTCCGCGCTGGTATCTGCCGCTCACGGCCGTGTTCTCGCTGCTCGTGTTCGCCTCGACGCTGCTCGTGCGGCAGCACGTGCTCGTCGACCTGCCCGCCGCGATCCTCGTGCTGGAGCTCGGGATGCTGCTCGCAAGGGCGACGCATTTCGACCGCGTGTTTGCATGGATGGAAGCGCGCCTCCGGCGAAAAGAAGCATAAAACAAAAACGCGCTGTTTCGGCGATTTTGCCGCAGCAGCGCGTTTTTTATTTCGTTACGGTCACTCCCAGACGACGTCGGGCACCGGACCGTAGAACCCGATCCAGTAGCCGGTCGCCGGATCGTCGGAATCGAGGCTGATCCAGATGATCGAGCCGCCCGTCTTCTTCAGCCAGTCGTTCTCGGTCGAACGGTAAATGTACGCATCCAGCTTTTCCACCTTGTCGGGATAGAAGGAAAGCGGCATGATCTGCTCGGCGGTCGGATTGCTCTTGAGGCTCTTTGCGAGCTTCTGATACGCCTTGCTGGTTTCATCCATATACCAGCCCGTCCAGAGGAAGTTGTTCGGATTGTCCCAGTTTACGCAGAACACGGCGTTCGGCGTCTTGTCGAACGGGTTCTTCTCCAGCGCATACAGCACGTTGTACAGGCTGCTGTGCGCCGTTGCCGCAGAGAGGTATTTGTCGATCAGATGATTCCGCAGCGCCTTGTAGTCCACGCCGTCGATCACCAGCTCGCCCTCGGACAGCACCAGACCGCTCTGGGCGACCTTCTTTGCGTGCACCGCATTCTGCAGCTCGGCCTTCTTTTCTTCGGTCAGCGCGCCCGGATGCAAAACGCTTTCGGGCACGTCCTGATAGGCCGAGATCCAGCAGCCGGAGGCCGGATCCTCGGATTCCAGGCTGATAAAATACATCGGCGGATACTGCGGGAGCTGCTTCAGCCACGGGTTCTGATCGACCCGCAGAACGCCCGGGGCAACGGCTTCGGCCGTCTCCGGGTCATAGATGGCGCGTAAGACGGGCGCGTCGCTCTGCTGCTCGTATGCCTTCTGCTGTGCCATCATCAGCATTTCCGTGACCATTCCGTCCAGACGGTAGGAATAATCATACTTCACCGCATCCCAGTTCACAAGGAACAGGCCGCAGCGGTACGTATCGAGCTCCTTTTCGAGCGAATAGATCTCCAGCATCGCTTCCCACGCTTCCTGCGTCGTGGCGAAGGATTCCTTCAGCTCGTCCCGCAGCAGAACGTATTTCCAGTATTCCGGCTCCTCGGTCGGCGCGGGCGTCGGCTCCTCGGTCGGTTCCGGCGTCGGCGCTTCGGTGGGTGCGGCCGTCGGTTCGGCAGCCGCTTCGACGGCTTTTTCCGTCTGCATCGGTCCCTCCGCCGGCACATCGTCGCCGGAGTTCGACGCGGGCGCGCTGCAGGCAAGCAGCATTGCGCCGAGCAGCAGTACAAGCCCGGCAGTCAGCAATCGTTTCATCATGGTTTCTTCCCTTTCCCTTTTGGATTTTCCAACAAGCCGCATTATAGCACACCGCTTGCCAAAAGCGCAAGAACGCAATCGCCGCGGCGGATGCGTAAAAAAGAAGCTGTCGGGTATGACAGCTTCTTTTCCGATGATCCTTTTACCGCACGGTCAGGCCGTTTTCGTTCGCGTCGAGCGTTAAGGCCGTGCCCTCCGCCGGCGATTCGCGGATGATGTAGCGTGCAAGCAGCGATTCGGCGTGCGACTGGATATACCGCTTCAAAGGACGCGCACCGAACTGCGGATCGCTGCCGTGTTCGACGATGTACGCCTTGGCGGCATCGGTCACGTTCAGCGACAGGCCGCGCTCTTGGAGACGCTTCTTGAGGTCGTTGAACAGCAGATCGACGATCGCCTTGAGGTCGTCGCCGGTCAGCGGCTTGAAGAACGCGATCTCGTCCAGACGGTTGATGAACTCGGGACGGAACCGCTGCTTGAGCTCGTTGCGCACCCAGTCCTCGACGCCGTCGCGCAGATTCCCCTGCGCGTCCATGCCCTCGAGCAGCGTGTCCGAGCCGATGTTCGACGTCAGGATGATGATCGTATTCTTGAAATCGACCGTCCGGCCCTGCCCGTCGGTGATCCGCCCGTCGTCGAGCACCTGCAGCAGCACGTTCAGCACGTCCGGATGCGCCTTTTCGACCTCGTCAAACAGCACGACCGCGTAGGGCTTGCGCCGCACGGCCTCGGTCAGCTGACCGCCTTCGTCGTAGCCGACGTATCCCGGAGGCGCGCCGATCAGACGCGAGACGGAGTACTGCTCCATGTATTCGCTCATATCGATCCGAACGAGCGCGCGCTCATCGTCAAACAGCGCTTCGGCAAGGGCTTTACTGAGCTCGGTCTTACCGACGCCGGTCGGGCCGAGGAACAGGAACGAGCCGATCGGGCGGTTCGGGTTCTGGATGCCCGCGCGCGAACGCAGGATCGCGTCGCACACGCGATTGACCGCATCGTCCTGCCCGACGACGCGCCGGTGCAGCTGTTCGTCGAGATGCAGGAGCTTTTTGCGCTCGCTCTCGAGCAGCTTCGCCACCGGAATGCCGGTCCACCGCGCGACGATCTCGGCGATCTCCTCCTCGGTCACATGGTCGCGGAGCAGCGTATGCTCGCGCGACTGCGCCTTTTCTTCCTCCTCAGCAAGCTGCTTTTGCAGCCGCGGCAGCTCGCCGTATTTCAGCTCCGCCGCCTTGTTGAGGTCGTAGGCGTTCTCTGCGGAGACGATCTCGTTGCTGACCTTTTCGATCTGCTCGCGCAGCTGCTGCACCTTGCCGATCGATTCCTTTTCGTTCTCCCAGCGCGCCTTCATCTCGTGGAACTGATCCTTGAGCTTGCTGAGCTGCGCGCGGATCTCCTCAAGATGCGCCTTCGAGTGCGGGTCGTCGTCCTGCTTTAAGGAGGTTTCCTCGATCTCAAGCTGCATGATTTTACGCATGATCTCGTCCATCTCGCTCGGCATCGAGTTCATCTCGGTCTTGATCATCGCGCACGCTTCATCGACGAGGTCGATCGCCTTGTCCGGCAGGAACCGGTCGGAGATGTACCGCGCCGACAGCGTCGCCGCCGCGATCAGCGCCGCGTCGTGGATCTTGACGCCGTGATAGACTTCGTACCGCTCCTCAAGACCGCGCAGGATCGAGATCGTGTCCTCGACCGAGGGCTCGGCGATCATGACCGGCTGGAACCGGCGTTCGAGCGCCGCGTCCTTTTCGATGTACTTGCGGTACTCGTCGATCGTCGTCGCGCCGATGCAGTGCAGTTCGCCGCGCGCGAGCATCGGCTTTAAGAGGTTGCCCGCGTCCATCGCGCCGTCGGTTTTGCCCGCGCCGACGATCGTGTGCAGCTCGTCGATGAACAGGATGATCTTGCCGTCGCTCTTCTTGATCTCGTTCAGAACGGCTTTCAGACGCTCCTCAAACTCGCCGCGGTACTTCGCGCCGGCGACGAGCGCGCCCATATCGAGCGCGAACAGGCGGCGGTCCTTCAGATTGTCGGGCACGTCGCCGCGCACGATCCGAAGCGCCAGCCCTTCGGCGATCGCCGTCTTGCCGACGCCCGGCTCGCCGATCAGGCACGGATTGTTCTTGGTTTTGCGCGAGAGGATCCGGATGACCGAGCGGATCTCGTTGTCCCGCCCGATGACCGGGTCGAGCTTGTGCTCGCGCGCAAGCTCCACAAGGTCCTGTCCGTACTTTTTCAGTACGTCGTAGGTGCCCTCCGGGTTGTCGGTATCGACCTGCCGGTTGCCGCGCACGTCCTTCAGAACCGCAAGGTAGCCGTTCCGGTCGATCTTATGCTGCCGCAGCAGCTTTTTCAGCGTGTCGTCCGCCTTTTCCATCAGACCGAGCATCAGATGCTCGACCGAAATATACGAGTCGCCCATCCGCTTCGCCTCGGCCTCGGCCTGGTTCAGCGACTGGTTCAGCGCAGGCGACGGATAGACCTCGCCGCTCTGCGTGCTGTACGACGCGAGCGTGCCGAGCGCCTGCATCGCGTCGTTTTTCAGTTGCTGCACCGATACGCCCATCTTCTCGAACAGCTGCGCGTTCAGATCGGATTCGTCGTCGATCAGCGTGCAGAACAGATGGATCGGCTCAAGCTGCGTGTTCTGCCGCTCGTTCGCCAGGCTCTGCGCGGCCTGGATCGCTTCGATGCTCTTTTGCGTCAGTTGGTTTGCATTCATATTTCATGCCTCCCTTCGGGGTGGTACTGCGTTTGTTTTAGCACTCTCGTCCTTCGAGTGCTAATCATACTATACCACACTTTTTGGCAAATGCAACGGGTAGGAAAGGGAGTTTGCTTTCGCTTCACAATCTTTTCAAAATGGGGACAAAAAGCAGGGATTTCAATGGATTTTATTAGAAAGGTACTTTTCTTTTACGGGAAAGAAAAGTACCAAAAGAAACCGTACTTCTGTTGAATTGAATTGTCTGGGGAAGGGAGAACAGATTGTTTCGCAAACACCTTGCTTTCGTTAAATACTTCCCTCCCTTCCCAAAACTTGACCAAAGAAAGAAGTCTCCGGCTTCTTTTCTTGGTTCTTCTCATAAAATCCAAAACTTCTCTCTTCCGTTTTCGTTCCCGAACTGGTATAATGAACAAAACACACCCCACCGCGGACGCGAGTGGGGCAAAAGGCATGTGGAGAGAAACGGTATGGTAATCATCACGGGGCTCGGGAATCCGGGTCTGAGCTATCGGAAAACGCGGCACAACGCGGGCTTTCAGGCCGTGGACCGGCTGGCGGAGCGAATCGGGGTCAAGTTCAACAAAAAAGGCTTCTCGGCGGTGTACGGCGAAGGCGTGATCGCGGACGAGCGCGTGCTGCTGGTGAAGCCGCAGACGTATATGAACAACTCCGGCGACGCGGTGCAGCAGATCCTGAATTATTACAAAGTGCCGCCCGAAAAGCTGATCGTGCTGTATGACGACATCGATCTGCCGGTCGGCAGCATGCGCGTTCGCCAGAGCGGCTCGGCCGGGACGCACAACGGCATGCGCTCGATCATCGCGTGCATCCACTCCGAGAATTTCGCGCGCGTCAGGATCGGCATCGGCAAGGACGAAACCCTGATGCTCGCCGATTACGTTCTGAAAAAGCCGTCCAAGGACGATCAGAAAGTGCTCGACGAGGTGTTCGACCACGCCGCCGACGCCGCCCTTTTGATCGCGTCCGGCCGCCTTGCCGACGCGCAGAGCAAATACAATAAGAAACACGAGGCGAACGTGTCCGTCTCGATCGACCGCCCGTAATGCAGCAGCTCCTTTCGGCCGTCCGCAGGGACGCAGCCTTTTTACAACTGGAAAACGCGCTCAGCGCCGGCAGCGGAACCGCTGCCGTGTTCGGCTTGCCCGAAGCGCACCGTCCGATCGTCACCGCCGCGCTCGCCGCGGGCAAAACCGCCGTGCTCGCCGCGTCCACGCCGGTCGAGGCCGTGCGGTTACACGGGCTTTTACGCGCATACGCACCCGACGCGCTGCTGTACCTGCCGCGCGAGCTGCCGCTCGTCCATCTGCAGGCCGTGTCCAACGAGCGCAAGTCCCGGCGCCTGTCCGTGCTGTCCCGCCTCGCGCTCAAACTCCCCTGCCTCATCGTCACCTGCGCCGAAGCCCTGCTGGAGCGCCTCGCCCCGCCTGCAACATTTTTGTCGCAGCTGTACACGGTTGCGGTCGGCGAGGAGCACGATCCGCGCGCGCTGATCGCTAAGCTGATCGCGTCGGGATACGAGCGGTGCGAGCAGATCGAAGGCGCGGGACAGTGCGCGCTGCGCGGCGACATTTTAGACGTATTCCCGCCGCAGGCGGAAAACCCGTACCGCATCGAATTTTTCGGCGACGAGATCGACCAGATCCGCACGTTCGACCCGCTGACGCAGCGCAGCGTCGAGCAGCAGAAGCAGGCGGTGCTGCCGCCGGCGTACGAGACCCCGCAGACCGAAGAGGCGATGGCGCGGGCGCTGCGGCTTTTGCGCAGAGCGAACGGCTTCGACCTGCAGCGCGACGCGTGGGAGCAGAACCATCCGTGCGAGGGCGCGGACATGCTCGTGCCGCTGCTGTATCCCGAGCCCGCGACGCTGTTCGACTATCTGCCGCGCGGCGCGTACCTGTTTTTGAACGAGCCGCAGCGGATCTTAGACGAAGCCAAGGCCGCCGAGCTCGTGTTCGGCGAGACGGTCGCGGCGACGCTCGAGCGCGGCGAGGGACACAAGCTGCAGGGCAATCTGCTGTGCTCCTCGGAGCGGCTTGCGTCATACCTCGACACGCCGTACACCGCGGCGTACTATGCGCTGTTCCGCACCTGTCCGGCGCTCACTCACCATGCGCGCGTCAGCTTTACGGCGGAGACCGCGCCGCAGTATCTTTCCGACTTTTCCCGCCTGATCGACGAACTGAAGCTCATGCGCGACCGGCGGCAGGCGGTGCTGCTGTTTGCCGGCGAAGGAAAGGAGCGCGTCATCGAGCAGTTTTCGGCGGTCGATTTCCCGTTTGCGAGCGCGGACGACCTGACCCGCCCGCCCGAGCGCGGCGAGGTGCTTGTGCTCGGCAGGACGCTGCCGCAGGGCTTTGTGTTTCCGGAACTTGGGCTGACCGTGCTGACGCCGTACGAGCTGTTCGGCAAGCGCCCGTCGGTCAAAGCGAAGAAGAAATCCAACGTCCTGCGCGACACCGACCTCGTGCCCGGCGATCTCGTCGTCCACGAGGTGCACGGCATCGGCAAATTCCTCGGCGTGGAGCAGCTGACCGTGCAGAACAGCACGCGCGACTACCTGCTGTTCGCGTACCGCGGCGAGGATCGGCTCTACATTCCGACCGATCAGCTCGACCGGATCCAGAAGTATATCGGCGCCGACGAGGAGCATCCGCCCCAGCTCAGCAAGCTCGGCGGCAGCGAATGGCAAAACCGCGTCTTGCGCGCGCGGGAGAGCGCAAAGAAGCTTGCGGTCGATCTTGCCCGGCTGTATGCCGAGCGCACCGAGAACCGCGGGTTCGCGTTCTCGCCCGACAACGGCTGGCAGAAGCGCATGGAGGAGGCGTTCCCGTACGAAGAGACGCCCGATCAGGCCGCAGCGATCGCGGACGTCAAGCGCGACATGGAGTCGCCGCGTCCGATGGACCGGCTGCTGTGCGGCGACGTCGGCTACGGCAAGACCGAGGTTGCGATGCGCGCCGCGTTCAAGGCCGTGCAGGACAGCAAGCAGGTCGCGTTTTTAGTTCCGACGACGATCCTTGCGCAGCAGCATTACGCGACGCTTTCGGCAAGGTTTTCGGAGTTTCCGGTGCGCGTCGCGTGCCTTTCGCGCTTCCAGTCGCCAAAG
>CADAQS010000010.1:0-26368 GCA_902790115.1 uncultured Eubacteriales bacterium
TGCTGCACCTCGTTGACGAGGTACTTCTCGAGCTCCTGCGGACCGGCGACCTCAAGGATCTCCTGCGGGATGATCGGGCCTTCGGTGAGCTGCTGGCCCTTCTTCACGCGGTCGCCCTTGAACACGACGATCTGCTTGCCCATCGGGATGAGGTGCTCCTCCACCTGGCCCGTGATCTCGTCCTTGACGAGCAGCGTACGCTTGCCGCGCGCGTTCTCGCCGAAGTCGACCACGCCTTCGATCTTGGAGATCTCGGCGGCGTCCTTGGGCTGGCGCGCCTCGAAGAGCTCGGCCACGCGCGGCAGGCCGCCCGTGATGTCGCGGGTCTTCGCCTCCTCGCGCGGCGTCTTCGCGAGCAGCATGCCCGGCGACGCCTTCTGGCCGTCGCGCACCATGACGATGGCGCCGGTCGGGATGTCGTGGCTGTCCAGGAGCGCGTCCGGCTGGCCGTCCTTGCCCTTGCCGCGGATTTCGATGCGCGGGTGGAGGTTGGACTCGCGCGTGTCGAGCACCACCAGGGTCTTCGCGCCGGTCGCGCGGTCGGTCTCGGACTTGACGGAGACGTCCTCCTCGAACTCGACGAACTTGATCTTGCCGTGCTCCTCGGAAAGGACAGGCACGGAGTGCGGGTCCCAGAAGGCGACCTTCTGGCCCTTCTTGACGGACGCGCCGTCCTCGATGAGCAGGACCGCGCCCATCTGTAGGGCGTAGGTGTCGAGGCGCGTGCCGCCCTTCGCCTCCGCCTTCGACCAGATCTCGAGCGTGCCGTTCTTGTTGAGGACGACCTCGCGGCCCTCGTCGTTGCGCACCTTGCGGACGTCGACGAACTTGACCACGCCGTCGTTCTTCAGGATGATCTCAGGCACCTTCGCGGTCATGGAGGCCGTGCCGCCGATGTGGAACGTACGCATCGTCAGCTGCGTGCCCGGCTCGCCGATCGCCTGTGCGGCGATGATGCCGACCGCTTCACCGATGTCCACGTAACCGCCGGTCGCCTGGTTCGCGCCGTAGCACTTGCAGCAGACGCCGTGTTCACAGCGGCAGGTGAAGACCGAACGGCACAGCACCTCTTCGATGCCCGCCTTCTCGATCGCCTGCGCCTCTTCGAGCGTAATCATGTGATCGCCCTCACAGAGCTGTTCGCCGGTCACCGGATGGAACACCGGGTCGATCGCGTAACGGCCCTCGATGCGGGCGGCCAGCGACTCGATCAGCTTGTTGCCGTCCTTGATCGCGGAAATCCACATGCCCTTCGGCGTGTCGCCGCGCGCCGCGAAGCAGTCTTCCTCGCGAATGATGACTTCCTGCGAGACGTCAACGAGACGACGCGTGAGATAACCGGAGTCCGCCGTACGGAGTGCGGTATCGGCAAGACCTTTCCGCGCGCCGTGGGAGGAGACGAAGAATTCCAAAACGGTCAGACCTTCGCGGAAGTTTGCACGAATCGGCACCTCGATGATCTGGCCGGACGGGTCGGCCATCAGACCGCGCATGCCGGCGAGCTGACGGATCTGCGCCTTGCTGCCGCGCGCGCCGGAGTCTGCCATCATGTAGATCGGGTTGTACTCGTCGAGCGAGTCCATCAGGACCTTGGTGACGTCGTCCGTGGTCTTTTCCCAGACCTCGATCACGCGCTGACGGCGCTCTGCGTTGGATAGAAGACCCATACGGAAGAAGTTGTCGATTTCGACGACTTTCTGCTCCGCTTCATGGATCAGAACTTTCTTTTCGGCCGGGACCTGGATGTCCTGGAAACCGACCGTGATGCCGCCCTTGGTCGAGTAGGAATAGCCGAGCTGCTTGATGCGGTCCAGCACCTCGCTCGTGACCGTCGGACCGTGCTTGCGGTAGCAGGCGTCCACGATCGTTCCGAGATCCTTCTTCTTGACCAGACGGTCAATCTCGAGGACGAACATGTCGTCCGCGCAGTTGCGCTCGACAAAGCCGAGATCCTGCGGGATCGCGTTGTTGAAAATGACTCTGCCGACGGACGTATCGACGACCTTGCGGTACGTCTTGCCCTGCCATTCGCGTTCGAGGCGGATCTTGACCTTGGCGTGGAGTGCGACCTCACCGGTCTGATACGCCATGATCGCTTCGTTCTCGGATGCAAACGCCTTGCCCTCGCCCTTGACGCCGTCACGCTGCTGCGTCAGATAGTAGCAGCCCATGACCATGTCCTGCGTCGGGCAGACGACGGGCTTGCCATCCTGCGGCTTCAGAATGTTGTTGGCGGCGAGCATCAAGAAGCGCGCTTCCGCCTGTGCTTCGACCGACAGCGGTACGTGCACAGCCATCTGGTCGCCGTCGAAGTCCGCGTTGAACGCGGTGCAGACGAGCGGATGCAGCCGAATGGCACGTCCTTCGACCAGCACCGGCTCAAACGCCTGAATGCCGAGGCGGTGCAGCGTCGGCGCACGGTTCAGCATGACCGGATGATCCTTGATGACCTTTTCGAGCACGCCGAAGACCTCGGTCGCGCTGCGCTCGACCATGCGCTTTGCGCCCTTGACGTTCTGCGCGAGGCCGCCCTTGACGAGCTCCTTCATTACAAACGGCTTGAACAGCTCGAGCGCCATTTCCTTGGGCAGTCCGCACTGATACATCTTGAGGTCCGGGCCGACGACGATAACCGAACGGCCGGAATAGTCGACGCGCTTGCCGAGCAGGTTCTGACGGAACCGTCCCTGCTTGCCGCGCAGCATGTCGGACAGCGACTTAAGCGCGCGGTTGCCGGGACCCGTGACCGGACGGGAACGCCGGCCGTTGTCGATCAGGGAGTCAACCGCTTCCTGCAGCATACGCTTCTCGTTGCGGACGATGATGTCCGGTGCGCGAAGCTCCAGCAGTCTCTTGAGGCGGTTGTTGCGGTTGATGACTCTGCGGTACAGGTCGTTGAGGTCGGACGTGGCGAACCGGCCGCCGTCGAGCTGCACCATCGGGCGGAGCTCCGGCGGAATAACCGGCAGTACGGTCAGGATGATCCATTCGGGGCGGTTGCCGCTCTTAAGGAACGCTTCGACGACTTCAAGACGCTTGACCGCGTTTGCGCGCTTCTGTCCGCCGGAATGTTCGATCTCGTCACGCAGCTCTTTGTCGAGCTGTTCGAGGTCGATCTCTGCCAGCAGTTCGCGGATCGCTTCGGCGCCCATACCGGCGCGGAAGGACTTCGGTCCGAACTGCTCCTGATATTCACGGTATTCCTTCTCAGTCAGCACCTGCTTTTTGCGCAGCGTAGTCTCGCCGGGATCGACGACGACGTATGCCGCAAAGTACAGCACCTGTTCGAGTTCACGCGGGCTCATGTCCAGCAGCATCTTCATGCGGCACGGAATGCCCTTGAAATACCAGATATGCGACACCGGAACGGCGAGCTCAATGTGACCCATGCGCTCGCGGCGAACCTTTGCGCGGGTGACTTCGACGCCGCACTTGTCGCAGACGATGCCCTTGTAGCGGCCGCGCTTATAGCGTCCGCAGTGGCATTCCCAGTCCTTCGTCGGTCCGAAAATGCGCTCGCAGTAGAGGCCGTCCCGTTCGGGCTTGAGGGTGCGGTAGTTGATGGTTTCGGGTTTCTTGACTTCACCGTGCGACCATTCGAGGATCTTCTCCGGCGACGCCAGTCCGATCTGCAACGCATCAAATTCTGTCAAATCAAACATTCTATGCTGTTCTCCTTCCGCACATTATTCCAAAGGATCTTCGTCCGATCCGTCGTAATCAAGCGACAGATCGTCCTCGTCAAATTCCAGTTCGCCGTCGAGCAGATCATCGTCATCGATCGGTTCCTCGCCGGACTCGTCGCCGAAGTCGAAGTCAAAGTCTTCATCCTCGTCGCCGTAGTTGTCCTCATCCTCGCCTTCCTCAGACGGATAGTTGTTCGGCGTATCCTCGAGACCGTCGATCTTGATGTTGTCGGTGAAGCGGTAATCGTCGTCAATGTCCTCGCCGAGTTCGATCTCCTCATGCGCTTCATTCAGTACGCGCACATCCAGACCGAGCGACTGCAGCTCTTTGACCAGAACCTTGAACGATTCCGGCACGCCAGACGGCTTGACGTTCTCGCCCTTGACGATGCTCTCGTAGGTCTTGACACGGCCGACGACGTCGTCGGATTTGACGGTCAAAATCTCCTGCAGAGTGTTCGCGGCGCCGTAGGCTTCCAGGGCCCAGACTTCCATCTCGCCGAAGCGCTGGCCGCCGAACTGCGCTTTGCCGCCGAGCGGCTGCTGCGTAACGAGGCTGTACGGGCCGGTCGAACGCGCATGGATCTTATCGTCGACCAGGTGATGCAGCTTGAGGTAGTACATGTAACCGACGCTGACGCGATTTTCGAACGGTTCGCCGGTACGACCGTCGTACAGGACGGTCTTGCCGTCCTCGGACCAGCCGGACTGGACCAGAAGGTCCTTGATGTCCTGCTCGCTCGCGCCGTCGAAGACCGGCGTTGCGATCTCGATGCCGAGCCGCTTGCACGCCATGCCGAGGTGCAGCTCGAGGATCTGACCGATGTTCATACGCGACGGAACGCCCATCGGGTTCAGAACGATCTGCAGCGGCGTACCGTCGGGCAGGAACGGCATATCCTCTTCAGGGAGGATGCGGGAAACGACGCCCTTATTGCCGTGACGTCCAGCCATCTTGTCGCCGACCGAGATCTTGCGCTTCTGCGCGATGTAGACGCGAACCATCTGGTTGACGCCCGGGCTCAGCTCATCCTTGTTCTCGCGCGTGAAGATCTTGACGTCGACCACGACGCCGCCTTCGCCGTGCGGCACACGGAGGCTCGTATCGCGCACGTCGCGCGCCTTCTCGCCGAAGATCGCGCGGAGCAGGCGCTCCTCGCTCGTCAGCTCGGTCTCGCCCTTCGGAGTGACCTTGCCGACCAGAATGTCGCCGGAGCGGACTTCCGCGCCGGGACGGATGATGCCCATCTCGTCGAGCTGTGCCAGCGCATCTTCACCGATGTTCGGGATATCGCGCGTGATCTCTTCCGGTCCGAGCTTCGTCTCGCGCGCCTCGATCTCATGCTCCTCGATGTGGATCGACGTATAAGCGTCTTCCTTGACGAGCTTTTCGGAGATCAGGACCGCGTCCTCGTAGTTGTAGCCTTCCCACGTCATGAAGCCGATCAGGATGTTGCGGCCGAGCGCGATCTCGCCGCCCTGCGTCGATGCGCCGTCCGCGATGACGTCGCCCTTCTTGACGCGCTCGCCCTTCTCGACGATCGGGCGCTGGTTGAGGCAGGTGCCCTGGTTCGAGCGGCGGAACTTGAGGAGCTTGAACGTGTGCGGGACGCCCGCGTCGCTCTCGATGACGATCGTGTCCGCGGAAACGTACGTGCAGACGCCATCGCAGTCGGCCAGCACCGTAATGCCGGAGTCGGCCGCCGCCTTGTGCTCCATACCGGTTGCAACGACCGGCGCTTCCGGCTTCAGAAGCGGGACCGCCTGACGCTGCATGTTGGAACCCATCAGCGCGCGGTTTGCGTCGTCGTTCTCGAGGAACGGGATCATTGCGGTCGCGACGGAAACCAGCTGCTTCGGGGAAACGTCGATGTAATCGACTTCGTTGTTCTTGACTTCGATGATCTGATCGAGCCGGCGCGCAACGAGACGGTCCTTTAAGAACCAATGCGTGTTCGGATCGATCGGCTCGTTCGCCTGCGCGACGACGGAGCCTTCCTCCTCATCCGCGGTCAGGTACACAATCTCGTCGGTGACGATGCGGTTCTCCTTGTCGATCACGCGGTACGGCGCCTCGATGAAGCCGTACTCGTTGATGCGCGCATAGGTGGACAGCGAGTTGATCAGACCGATGTTCGGACCTTCCGGCGTCTCGATCGGGCACATTCTGCCATAATGCGAATAGTGCACGTCGCGGACCTCGAACGTTGCGCGGTCGCGGTTCAGACCGCCGGGACCCAGCGCCGACAGACGGCGCTTATGCGTCAGCTCGGACAGCGGGTTCGTCTGATCCATGAACTGGCTCAGCTGGGAGGAACCGAAGAATTCCTTGATCGCCGCGGTCACCGGGCGGATGTTGATCAGGTTGGACGGCATGACCACGTCCATGTCCTGCAAGCCCATGCGCTCGCGCACGACGCGCTCGAGACGGGTCAGACCGACGCGGATCTGGTTCTGCAGCAGCTCGCCGACCGAACGAATGCGGCGGTTGCCCAGATGGTCGATGTCATCGGTCTTGCCGATGCCGTACGGCAGATCGATCAGGTACGAGATCGACGCGACCATATCGTCGGGAACGATGTGGCGCGGGATCAGATCGTTGTAATGTCCGCGGAGGAACTCCTTCAAAGCGTCTGCGTCCATATCGCCCGCTTCTTCGAGCAGATGGAGCAGCGTCGGGATATGGACGTCCTCATTAAGGCCGGCGTCGATCGGCGCAAAAGGCAGAAAGCCCGCTGCGCTCGCGAAGTTGTTGCCGACGACCTTGACGCGGCCTTTCTCCTCGGTGCGGACCCACACGGCGTTGATGCCGGCGTTCTGGATCGCTTCGGCGGTCGCCTTGTCGATCACGTTGCCCTCTTCGACAAAGATCTCGCCTGTCAGGGCGGAAACAACCGTTTCGTCCGCAACTTGTCCCTTGATGCGGGCTTTGAGAGAGAGTTTCTTATTAAACTTATAGCGGCCGACGCGCGCGAGGTCATAACGGTTGTCGAAGAACAGGGCGTGCATCAGGTTGCGCGCGCTCTCCTCTGTCGGCGGCTCGCCCGGGCGCTGACGACGATAGATCTCAACGAGACCGTCTACGACGGAACGGTTCGGATCCTTGGCAAGCGTCGCCTCGAGGCGCTCGTCGTTGCCGAGCAGGTCGAGGATCTCCGCGTTGGTGCCGTAGCCGATGGCGCGCAGAAGTGCGGTAATGAAGACCTTGCGCTGACGGTCGATCTTGACGTAGAGAACGCCGTTGGAGTCGGTCTCATATTCGAGCCATGCGCCGCGGTTCGGGATCACCTGGCTCGAGAAAAGCTGTTTGCCCATCTTGTCGGTCGTATACGAATAGTATGCGCCCGGTGAACGAACGAGCTGGGAAACGATGACGCGTTCGGCGCCGTTGATGATGAAGGTGCCCTGCGGCGTCATGAGCGGGAAATCGCCCATGAACACTTCCTGCTGTTTGACTTCGCCGGTCTCCCGGTTGATCAGCCGGACCGTTACCCGCAGCGGAGCTGCATAGTTGACGTCGCGGTTCTTGCTTTCCTCGATCGAATATTTCGGCTTGTCCAGATCGATCCGGTAATCCACAAACTCAAGCACGAGCTTGCCGGAAAAATCCTCGATCGGAGAAATATCGTGGAAAACCTCCTTCAGATCTTCTTTCAGAAAACGATAGTAGGAATTCTTCTGCACCTCAATGAGATCGGGCATTTCCAGAACTTCCGAAATGTGCGAGAAGCTCTTTCTGGTCCGCTTTCCCATCTTTACGTCATGCATCATCGCGTTCACTCCTTGCCGATGCTTTCGCATCCAGATAATTTCGGACGATTGTCCCCGTCCGGGCGGGTGCATTGGAAAGGGATTCTGCCGGCCGTTTCGCCTGTCGTTTTCGCTCCCCGAACCCGGAAAACGAAACACTTTTGGGCATAATGGCACAGTATATCTATCATAATGCAATTTTGAACTATAACACAGAAAGCAAGCCTTGTCAAGAGAAACTTTTCGTGCTTTTACGAGAATTTTTCTATTTTTTCGAACGCTCTCTGCGAGCGCCCGCCCTTTGCCGTTTTTTATCGGCAAACGACCGGTATTTTTGCCGGTATGCTTGCGTTTTGACGCAAAAAAGATTATGATAACGGCATGGAACGCAACCCGAAAACCGAACCTTCCCGCATCCGGACGCTCTTCACGCTGTTCGGCGTTTCGCTGTACATCAGTGCGTTCACGTTCGGCGGCGGCTTTGTGATCGTGACGCTCATGAAGCGGCACTACGTCGACCGGCTGCACTGGATCGATGAGCAGGAGATGCTCGACCTGACCGCCCTTGCGCAAACCGCACCCGGGCCGATCGCAGTCAATGCGTCGATCCTCGTCGGGCGCCGTGTCGCGGGCTTTTGGGGCATGATCGCCGCCGTCCTCGGCACAGTCATCCCCCCGATCGTACTGCTCTCGATCGTATCGGTCTTTTACGCTGCCTTCGCTGCAAACCGGTACGTTGCGCTCTTTCTCAAGGGCATGCAGGCGGGCGTCGCCGCGGTGATTCTCGACGTCGTCACCGGACTCGGAATCGGCGTGCTCAAGCAGCGTTCGTGGCTGCACGACCTGCTCATGGGCGCAGCGTTTCTCACTGCGCTTTTGACAAACGTCAACGTAATCTGGATCCTGCTCTTTGCCATTGTGCTCGGAACGATCCTCGCGCTCGTGCAGAAACGGAGGGCAGGCGCATGATCTACTGGCAGCTTTTTTGGAACTTCCTGCAGGTCGGGCTGTTCAGCTTCGGCGGCGGCTACGCGGCGCTGCCTCTGATTCAAAGCCGGATCGTCGTGCAAAACGGCTGGCTGACGCTCTCGGAGTTCACGGATCTGATCACGATCGCCGAGATGACGCCCGGGCCGCTCGCAATCAATGCGGCGACCTTTGTCGGTACGCGCATTGCAGGCGTCGGCGGTGCGCTCGCGGCCTCCTTCGGCTGCATTGTGCCCTCGCTTGTCATTGTCTCCATTCTCTTTGCGCTCTACGCACGCTATCGCAGGCTGCCGCTTCTGCAAAGCGTTCTTGCCTCCCTGCGTCCCGTCATCGTTGCGCTCATCGCTTCCGCGGGACTGCTCCTGCTGCGCACCGCGCTCTTTGCCGACCGCGCGATCTCCTTCTCCTCCCTCGACCTGCTTTCTCTCGCGCTCTTTGCCGCTGCGTTCATAATCCTGCGCTGGAAAAAGCCGAGCCCAATCCTTGTCATGGTGCTCTGCGGCACGGTGTATCTGGGTGTGCATCTGCTTGCCGGCTGACCGCCTGTTTCTGCAAATAAAAAATGCCGGAAATCTCCGGCATTTTTTGCGTAGAAAGATCTTACACAAACTGCACGATATAGTCATGCAGATTGCGATAGGTAATGCGCTCGACCTCGTCGGGTGTGAAGCCGGCGCGTTCGAGCGCAGCGCAGAGATCCTGCAGGCGGGACGGGTTCGGGAGGTCGGCTGGATAGCGGGTCATGCCGTCGAAGTCCGAGCCGAGGCAGCAGGCTTCGATGCCTCCGATGTCAACGACATGGCAGATATGCCGCACGATGTCATCGATCACGGCGGTGCCGCTCTGCACGAGCTGCGGACCGTAATAGTTGATCCCGACGACGCCGCCGCGGCGCGCGATCTCGCGGATATACGAATCCTTGAGGCAGCGCGGCGAGTCCATGAGCGCACGGCAGTTCGAATGCGAGGCAAAGATCGGCACCTCGCTGAGCTTTAACGCGTCCTCAATGCCCGCATCGGACAGATGCGATACGTCAAACGCCATGCCGAGCCGGTTCATCTCGTAAAGCAGTTCTTTCCCCTCTTTGGTGAGGCCCTTGGGGCGGCGCCCCTGCGCGGCGCCGGCAAGCTCGTTGTTGCTGTTCCACGTAAAGGTCGCGGCACGGACGCCGAGCCGGTACAAATCGCGCAGGATCGACGGCGAACTCTCGAAGCACTCGGCGCCCTCGATCGAGAGCACGGTTGCGATCGTGTCCCCGTCCGGCGAGTATTCGCGCGAAAGCGGCACGAGTTCCGACTCGCTGTCGACCATGTCATAGTAGCGGTCGATCATCAAAAGCACCTGCTCGAGCGGCGGAATCTTCAGCGTCAGATCGGTCCACGCGGCGAAGAACTGCAGGCGCACGTTGCCCGCCTTGAGGTTCGGCAACGTCATCGTCTGATCCCGCTTGCCCTGCCGGATGTTCCAGCCGTATTCCATTGCACCGTATAGATAGTCACAGTGCGCGTCAGCGATCGGATAAATCATTCTGTTCTCCAAAAAATGCGGAGCACGCCGCAGCATGCCCCGCTTTTGTTTTACTTTGCGTAATCGGTCGTGCGCGTCTCACGGATCACGTTGACCTTGATCTGGCCCGGGTATTCGAGTTCGTCCTCGATGCGCTTTGCGATGTCGCGCGCGATCACGACGGTATCGGCGTCGCTGATCTTCTCGGGCTTGACGATGATGCGGATCTCGCGGCCGGCCTGAATCGCGTACGAATAATCGACGCCGTCAAACGAGTTGGCAATCTCCTCAAGCTTTTCAAGCCGCTTGATGTAGGTCTCGAGCGTCTCGCGGCGGGCACCCGGCCGCGCCGCAGAGATCGCATCCGCCGCCTGGACGAGCACGGCTTCGATCGAGTTCGGTTCGACGTCGCCGTGGTGCGCCATGATGCAGTGGATGACCTGGCTGTTCTCGCGGTACTTCTTGGCAAGGTCCGCGCCGATCTGCACGTGGGAGCCCTCGACCTCATGGTCGATTGCCTTGCCGATGTCGTGCAGCAGACCCGCACGCTTGGCGAGGGTCACATTTGCGCCGATCTCCGCAGCCATGATGCCGGCAAGATGCGCAACCTCGATCGAGTGATGCAGCACGTTCTGGCCGTAGCTGGTGCGGTAGCGCATCCGGCCGAGCAGCCGGACCAGCTCATGATGCAGGCCGTGGACGCCGACCTCAAGCACCGCCGCCTCGCCGGCTTCGCGAATCTGGGTATCGACCTCCTTCTTAGCCTTTTCAACCATCTCTTCGATGCGGGCGGGATGGATGCGTCCGTCCATGATCAGCTTTTCGAGGCTGATGCGGGCGATCTCCCTGCGTACCGGGTCAAACGAGGAAAGGATCACGGCCTCGGGCGTGTCGTCGATGATCAAATCGACGCCGGTCGCAGTTTCGAGTGCGCGGATGTTGCGTCCCTCGCGGCCGATGATGCGGCCCTTCATTTCATCGTTGGGCAGCGGAACGACCGACACGGTCGCCTCCGCGACCTGATCGGCGGCGCAGCGCTGGATCGCCAGCGAGACGATGTTGCGCGCGCGCTTGTCGGCCTCTTCCTTGGTTTTCTGCTCGATCTCGCGGAGCAGCACCGCAGCTTCGTGACGCGCTTCCTGCTCGACGTTGCTGATCAGGATCGCCTTGGCATCCTCCGAGGTCAAGCCGGAGATGCGTTCGAGTTCTTCGATCTGCTTTTTGTGCATCTCGTTGATCTCTTCTTCGGTTTTGTCGATCTGTTCGAGGCGCTTGTTCAGGGCCTGTTCGCGGGCTTCGACGCCCTCAACTTTCTTATCGAGCGATTCCTCGCGCTGGAACAGGCGGCGTTCGGTGCGCTGGACCTCGGCTCTGCGTTCGCGGATTTCCTTGTCCGCTTCCGAACGGATGCGGATCGTTTCCTCTTTGGCTTCTAAAACTTTTTCTTTGCGGATCTCTTCGGCTTTGTGTTCGGCTTCTTCATACAGTCGCTTAACGGCGTCTTCGGCCTTTTCGACCTTGGCTTCCGCGACGTTCTTGCGGTAAAAATACCCGACCAGAGCACCGGCGACAGCTCCGACGACCAGTCCGACGGCCAGCAGGACATACTTCAACCAGTCCATAATACTCTCCAATCTATAATAATATAACCGGGCAAACTGCCCGGCTATCTATCAAACGTGCATCGGATCTCAATCGAAACAACGCAAAACAATGCTGCAAAAAAGAACCTTTTCAGGAATGTATCGATAAATGCACAAGGCAGTGCAGGATTACTCGATATTATTTTAGCGAAAGCGTGCCTGAAAGTCAAGCACGCTTTCCTATCGATTCTTACATATTTACAGTTTTTTCACCGATCACAGATCAAACAGGGAGATCTGCTTCTTTTTCGGCATGCCCTCGAAGCATCCGAGCTGTTCGAGCGAAGCGATGATGCCGCTGTTCGCGCCGGTCTCGTTGGCGAAGTCTTCGATTGTCGGATAAATCGCGCCGGGTTTTCTGCGCGCCACGATCCCCTCGGCAGCGCCGCCGCCGACGCCGGGAATCGCATTGAACGGCGGGCGGATCGCGTCGCCCTCGATCAAAAACTTGGTCGCGTCGCTCTTGTAGATGTCCACGTTGAGCATCGGGATGCCGCGCAGATTCATCTCATAGACGAGCTCGAGGATCGTCTGCAGTTCCTTGTCCTTCTTTTTTTCGCTGTCGGTCTTCTGGTTCGCGCCGTCCTCAAGCAGCCGGATCTGATGCAATACCGCCTCGGGGCCGCCGATCGACTTTGTAATGTCGAATGCGTCCGCGCGTACCGTGTAATACACGGCATAGAACTCCTTAGGATAATGCACCTTGTAGTACGCGACGCGGAATGACATCATCGTGTATGCCGCCGCGTGGCCGCGCGGGAACATGTATTTGATCTTCTTGCACGAGCTGATGAACCACTCGGGAATCTGCCCGTCGATCATCGCCTGCTCCATCTCGTCGGTCAGACCGCGGCCTTTGCGGACGCGCTCCATGATCTTGAACGAAAGCGACGCCTCCATGCCGTGCGCGATCAGATAGTTCATGATATCGTCACGCGTGCAAAGTACCTCGTTGAGCTTGGCGATGCCGCCCATGACGAGCGGTTCGGCATTGTTCAGCCACACGTCGGTGCCGTGCGTCAGTCCCGCGATGCGGACAAGCTCCTCAATCGTGGTCGGACGCGTGTTCTCAAGCACCTGCCGCACGAATCCGGTGCCGAACTCAGGCACGCCGAGCGTCCCGAGCGAACAGTCAATCTCGTGCAGGTCGATGTGAAGCGAATCGGTTGACCAGAACAGTTCACGCGTGTCGGGGTCGTCGAGCGGAATCGAACGCGGATTCAGGCCCGTAATGTCCTCGAGCATGCGCAGCGCGGTCGGATCATCGTGACCGAGGATGTCAAGTTTGACAAGACGGTCATCCATCGCATGGAAGTCAAAATGTGTCGTGATCGTATTCTTATCGACCTTGTCGGCCGGATACTGCACCGGCGTGTAATCGTAGATCTCGACGAACTCGTCGTTATCCTTCGGCACGATGACAATACCGCCCGGATGCTGACCGGTCGTGACCTTGACGTTGAGGCAGCCTTTACAGAGGCGCTCGATCTCGGCATTGCCGTAGGTGCGGCCGGTCTTCTCCTGAAACGAATAGACGCACTCATAGCCCTTCTTTTCCGCGATACCGGAGATCGTGCCCGCGCGGAACGCATGTCCCTTACCGAACATCTCCTCCACGAATTTATGTGCGACGGGCTGATACTCGCCCGAGAAGTTCAGATCGATATCGGGCGTCTTGTCGCCGTGGAAACCGAGGAAGACCTCAAACGGGATCTCGAAGCCGTCCTTTTTGAGATTTGTGCCGCAGACCGGGCAATTCCGGTTCGGCAGGTCAGCCCCGATCGTATAAACCGTATGGTCTACGTTGAAATCGGAGAATTTGCACTTCGGACAGACGTAGTGCGCCGGAAGCGCGTTGACCTCGGTGATGCCGGCCATCGTCGCAACGAACGACGATCCGACCGATCCACGCGAGCCGACGAGATATCCGTCCGACAGCGACTTCTGCACAAGGCGCTGCGCCATCAGGTACAGGCTTGAAAAGTCGTTGCCGATGATCGATTTCAGTTCCTTGTCAAGCCGTGCCTGCACGATCTCGGGCAGCGGATCGCCATAGATCTCGTGCGCGCGGTTGACCGCCATCGAGCGCAGCTCCTCGGCCGCGTTCGGAATCTTCGGCGCGTGCGTCCCGTCCGGGAACGGCTTGAGTTCGTCGCAAAGGTCTGCGATCCGGTTCGGCACGTCGATGACAACCTCGTGCGCCTTTTCGGAACCGAGGTAGGAAAACTCTTCGAGCATGTCGGTCGTCGTCTTGAAGTACAGCGGCGCCTGCTGCTCCGCGTCCTCAAAGCCGAGCTTGCTCATCAGAATCGCGCGGTAGATCGCATCCTCCGGCTCGAGAAAATGCACGTCGCCGGTCGCCGCGACCGGAAGGTTGAGCTTTTCGCCGAGCGCAACAATCCTGCGGTTGAGATCGCGAAGCCCTTCGTCGTCTTTCACCTTGCCCTCTCGCACAAGGAACGCGTTGTTTCCGATCGGCTGAATCTCGAGAAAGTCGTAAAACTCTGCAATATGTTCGATCCGCGCCTCGTCTTCACCGTTCAGTATTGCGCGGAACAGTTCGCCCGCCTCGCAGGCGGAGCCTAAGATCAGATCGGAGCGGAATACGGAGAGCATGCTCCGCGGGATCATCGGCTTGCCGTGCAGGTGATCGAGATGCGAATAGCTGATCAGCCGGTACAGGTTCTTCATGCCCTTCTGGGTCTTGGCAAGAATGATGATATGGTTTGAGCGGTGCTTCTCCTTGGTGGTCAACTGATGCCTGTACGCGGCGTCGGCGTCCGGAATCACCGGGATCGTGTGAACGTCCTTCTTGCGAAGCATCTCGGCAAAGCGCAGCAGCATCATCGCGCAGCTGTTCGCATCGTCGTCGGCGCGGTGATGACTGCCCATATCGATGTCGAAGTATTCACAGATCGTGTCGAGCTTGTGATTCGGCAGCTCGTCATGCAGCAGATAGCGCGACAGCATCAGGGTATCGGCGTACGGCAGCGGGAACGTGATCCCGAACCGCGCGCCGTGGTGCGTGATGAATCCGACGTCGAACGAGGCGTTGTGCGCGACCAGCGTCGTCCCGTCGCAGAACGCACGGAACCGTTCAAGCACGACGCGCGTAGGCGGCGCCCCCTGCAGCATGTCCTCGGTGATGCCGGTCAGCGCGGTGATGTTTTTGGGCAATGTGACGCCGTCGTCAATGAACGACTGGAACCGGTCGGTCACGACGCCGTTTTCGACGCGCACGGCGCCGATCTCGATGATCTCGTTCTGTTCGGCCTTGAGGCCGGTCGTTTCGATGTCGAAGACCGTGTATACCGTATCGATCGGCTGCGATTCCGTATCCGGGATCAGGTAGCCCTCAACGCCGAACAGCGCCTTGACGCCGGTTGCCTTCGACGCCTTTGCCGCCTCGGGGAATGCCTGCACGACGCCGTGATCGGTCACGGCGAGCGCTTTATGTCCCCAGCGCTTGGCGGTCTTGAACGCGTCGGTCAGATTCGTGATGCCGTCCATCGTGGACATGCGCGAGTGCAGATGCAGCTCGACGCGCTTCTCCTCGCTCTCGTCCATGCGCAGCACACGGTCCGCAAGCATGATCGCATCGGTGTAGAACACGCGCTCGCCGGTCTTGCGCTTCGTTTTGGCAACACCCTTGATCAGAAGATCCTTGCCGCCCTTGTCCGCACTTTTGAGCCAGTTCGAAAGCCGGATCGCCTGCCACTCCTCATTCATGCTGACCATGCAGTAGACCGAGTCGCCGAGATCGGTCAGGTTGATCTGCACGCGGCAGTTCGGCTTCTTGCCCTCGCGCGTCCAGTCGTCGCGCAGTTCGACCGACACGAGGCGTCCCTGCAGCACGGTGTCCGGCTCGTTCTCCTCCATCATGCAGATCGCGGTCGTCTCGTATTGTTTGATCGGCTTCCCGTACAGCACGCCGTCCTCGGGGATCGGCGCATCGACGTCGTTCGCCTTGACCTTGGGCAGCACGACGGCATTCTCGTCCGCGCCGATCATCTGATAGGTATAGCAAACCTGCCAGCCGTCCAAAAGTCCGGCCAGCAGGTCTTCCCACGTTTTAAGCTGATCGTCCTCGACCAGTCCTTTTTTGCGCTCGCAGAGGATCTCCATCGAATTGCTGCCGCGATGCACGCGCACATTTGCGATGCGCAAGTGTGCCTCGGCGATGCCCGCACGATCGTAGATCTCCCGCAGTTCTTCCTTCATACCTCTCCCCTGTTGATCGTTCCCTCAGTTTTGCTGTCCGAGCAGCTCGTTCGCCGTTTCGACGACGCGGCGCAGCATCGTTTCGTAGCTGCCGCTTTCGACGATCTCGCCTTTGCGGAACAGGACGCCCTTGCCGTCGCCGAACGCGACGCCAAGGTCTGCGGCGCGCGCCTCGCCCGGTCCGTTGACCGCGCAGCCCATGACCGCGATCTTCAGATACCCGGCGTTGTGCTTCACATGCCGGTCGACATATGCCACGGCCTCCTCGACGTTGCAGCGCGTCCGCCCGCAGGTCGGGCAGGAGACGATCTCCACGTCGTCCCTGAGCCGTCCGGTCGCTCGAAGGATCGCCTTTCCGACCTCGACCTCGCGCACGGGATCACCGGTTAAGGAAACGCGGATCGTGTCGCCGATGGAATCCATCAACAGCGAGCCGATGCCTGCCGCCGACTTGATGATGCCGGTCTCGATCGGGCCGGTCTCGGTGATGCCGACGTGCAGCGGATAGTCGGTGCGCGCCCGCGCCAGCCGGTACGCCGCGACCGTCGCGGCAACCGTCGTGCACTTAAGCGACAGCACGATGTCCGAAAACCCGCACCGCTCGAGAATCTCCGCATGTCCCAATGCGCTTTTCAACATCGCCTCGGCGGGATCAACCGCATACAGCGGCAGCAGATCCTTTTCGAGCGAGCCGCCGTTGACGCCGATGCGGATCGGCACGCCGTGCGCCTTGCAGCAGTCCGCGACCATGCGCACGCGTTCCTCGCTTCCGATATTACCCGGATTGATCCGCAGCTTGTCCACGCCGTTCTCAACGGCGCGGATCGCGAGCCGGTAATCAAAATGCACGTCCGCAACGAGCGGGATATGAATCCGCTCCTTGATGGCTTTGACCGCTTCGGCGGCGGTCTGATCGAACACCGCAACGCGGATGATGTCGCATCCGGCAGCTTCGAGCTGATGAATCTGCCCGACCGTCGCCTCGACGTCGCGCGTGTCGGTGTTGCACATCGACTGCACCGAAACCGGCGCGCCGCCGCCGATTGTAAGCTTTCCCACCTGAACCGACCTTGTCATATCAGCCTCCGAAGCAGTTCATCAGATCGCTGACCATCAGGAAGACGACGAGTCCGAGCAGCAGGATCATGCCGATAAAATGCACGATGCCCTCCTTTTCGGGATCGATCGGCTTGCCGCGCAGCATTTCGAGAATGATAAACACGAGCCGCCCGCCGTCGAGCGCAGGGAACGGCAGAAGATTCACAACCGCAAAGTTGACCGAGATCAGCGCGCCGAGTACCAGAATCACGTAGATCACGTCGGCGGCGCCGGTGCGGCTTGCGGCCTCCATCGACTCGGACATGACCGAGACCGTGCCGATCACGCCGGACATCTGCCGGATCGAAGCCTTGCCCGACACGAGCTGCCACAGTGAGCCGTACACCTGCCGGATCATGTCGCCGCAGTACGGGAATGCGCCGGCCGCCGCGGTCAGCACGCTGTATTCGGTGTGCGCGGTCTTGCGGTACATGATCGAAAGACTCACGCCGAGTCGGTTGTTGCCGGTGCGCTTGTCGCGGATGCCGTCGGCATGCAGCGCGACCTGTTCGCCGCCCCGCACAACCGCTTCGGTCGTTTCGGTGCTGCCGTCTCGCCCGGTCACGGTTTCGAACGCCGCCCCGCGGAGCACGGTCAGATCGGTCTCTGGCGCAGTTACCGCGTCGAACGCGGCCTTGAACCCGTCATAGTCGGCAAACGTTGTGCCGTTTACCGAGAGCAGAATGTCGCCTTCGCGCACGCCGGCGCGCTCCGCAGCGCTGTCGGCCTCGACCGCCGTGACGGTCACGATCTGCTCATTGCCGACGATCGCGCTCGTGCCGAAGCCGAGCAGGACGAAAAACGCCAGAACGAGCGCGGTCAGCACGTTCATCAGCGGGCCGGCTACGACAACCAAAAATCTTTTCCAGACCTTTTGCGCGTTGAACGCCTTACGGTCGCCCGCGGCCGCGTCCTCGCCGTAAAAGCGGCAGGCGCCGCCGATCAGGAACGCGCGCAGCGTGAAATCGGTCTCTTTGCCCTTATGTTTGAACAGCACCGGTCCCATGCCGACCGAAAACTCCTCGATCGCAAACCCGAGCCATTTACCCATCAGATAGTGGCCGAGCTCGTGGAGCACGATCAGCACCGAAAGGATCACCAGTGCCAGAAGGATGTACAAAACGGAACCCATAAACTCTATTTCTTCACCTCATCGTTTTTGCATAGTCTGCGACGAACGCGCGCGACCATGCATCGGTTTCCCAAACCCGTTCGAGCGTGTCGATCGGACGCGGCGTAAAGGCGTTCAGCGCGGCTTCAACGCACCGCTCGATGTCCGTAAACCGGATCTTCTCCGCAAAGTACAGCTCCGCCGCCTGCTCGTTCGCGCCGTTGTACACGATCGGGCAGCCGCCCTCGGTCCGAAGTGCATCGTAGGCGAGCCGCAGCGCGCCGAACCGCTCCGGATCGGCCGGATAAAACTCCAGATCGTGCGCCGATGCAAGGTCAAGCGGCTTTGTCAGCGATCCGGTCCGTTCGGGGTAGGTCAAAGCGTACTGGATCGGCAGGCGCATATCCGGTACCGCAAGGTTTGCGATGACCGATCTGTCGCAGTATTCGACCATCGAATGCACGATCGACTGCGGATGGATCAGCACGCCGATCTGCTCCGCGCCGAACCCGAACAGCCGCGCTGCCTCGATGACCTCCAGGCCCTTGTTGAACAGCGTCGCCGAGTCGAGCGTGATCTTGCGTCCCATGTTCCACGTCGGATGCCGCAGCACCTGATCGAGCGTCACATGCTCGAGCTCCTCTTTGCTCTTCCGGAAGAACGGTCCGCCCGACGCGGTCAGGATCAGCCGCCGCACCTCGCTCTTTCTGCCGTTCTGCAGGCACTGGAACAGGGCGCTCTGCTCGCTGTCGATCGGGACAAGCTGCGCGCCGTGCGCCTGGAGCGCCGCATCGACCAGCGCGCCGCCGCAGACGAGGCTTTCCTTATTCGCAATCGCGATGCGCCCGCCGTTATTCGCCGCGGCAAGCAGCGGTTTCAACGCCGCAAAGCCTGAGATTGCAAGCACGGTGCAGTCGCACGGAACCGACGCGAGCCGCTCGGACGCATCCTCGCCGCAGAGCAGTTCGGTCTCTTTGGGGTACGCCGACCGGTCGGCCTGCTGCCTGCATGCCGCATACTTCGGTTTCCATGCACGAACCTGCGCGCGGAACGCTTCCGAATCGCGGTCTGCCGAAAGGCCGAGGACCGTGAAGCGGTCAGGCTGCGATTGCAGAACCTCGAGCGTCTGCCGCCCGATCGAGCCGGTGCTGCCGAGCACCAGAACGGTTTGCTGTTTCATTCTCTTTACCTTATGCGCGTTATTTTGCGCTTAATCCGCCAAATCTGCGGGAGCGCCGCCCGAACGCCTGCAGTGCAAGCAGATACTGCGCCCGGTCAAAATCCGGCCAGTAGGTTTCCGTAAAGTACAGCTCCGCATACGCGAGCTGGTACAGCAGAAAATTCGAGATGCGTTCCTCTCCGCTCGTGCGGATCAGCAGATCGACCGGCGGCAGATCCGCGGTATACAGGTTCGCTTCAAAATCCGCCTGTACAGGTTCGCGTCCCTCGCATGCCGCAGCCCGGCAGGCAAGCTGCATCGCGCGGATGATCTCGGCCTGCGAACCGTAGTTCAGCGCGATATTGAGCTTTAAGCCCTGATTATCCTTCGTGCGAACTTCGGCGTTTCTGACCGCCGTCTGCACGTTTTCGGGGAACCACGAAAGATCCCCGATGCTTTGAATCCGGACGCGGTTTTCGTCAAGCTCGTCGATTTCCTTTCGGAAATACTCGATCAGCAGGCTGCACAGCACGCCGATCTCCTCGGGCGGTCGCTTCTTGTTCTCGGTTGAAAACGCGTACACGGTCAGCGCTTCTATGCCGGCGTCGGACGAGAACCGGATGATCTCGCGCAACGCATCGACGCCCGCGCGATGTCCGGCGCTGCGCCGAAGGCCGCGCGCCTTTGCCCAACGGCCGTTGCCGTCCATAATGATCGCCACATGCCGCGGGATCGCGGCGCGGTTCAGGCCGAATGCTTCGAGTTCGGCATCGGTATATCGCATAGACACCTCACAAAGTCCATACTGCAAGAGAGTGCAAAGCAAGCGCTTTGCACCTCCCGTTTCTACTCCGTTGTGGTCCGGAACCGCGACCAGTACACGACCGTCCCGGCTTCCGTCTGTTCCGTCTTGATCACGCGCGCATCGTCCCCCGCGGACCCCTTGCGGCTCCGCACCTCGATCGTCGTGACCGATTCCTCCGGGCCGAACAGCTCCAGCGCCCGATCCAGCGGCAAGCCAATCATCTCCGTCAAACCGACAGAATCTCCTTTTCCTTTGCGGCAAGGATCGCGTCGATTTCCTTGATGAAATCGTCGGTCTGCTTCTGGAGCTTATTCTCGAGCTGTTTCTGATCGTCCTCGGTGATCTCGCCGTCCTTCTTCTGCTTCTTGATCGTCTCCATGACGTCGCGGCGGATCGAACGGATCGCAACCTTGCTCTCCTCGCCCTTCTTCTTGACGGTCTTGACAAGATCCTTTCTGCGCTCCTCGGTCAGCTCCGGGAAGATCAGACGGATCACCTTGCCGTCGTTGGCGGGGTTGATGCCGAGATCGGACTTCTGGATGGCCTTCTCGACGGCGGAGATCATCTTGGTGTCCCACAGAGAGATGATCAGCATGCGCGGCTCGGGCGTCGAAACGTTGCCCATCTGTGTGATCGGCGTCATCGTTCCGTAATAGTCCACGGCGATGCGGTCGAGCACCTGCGCGTTCGCGCGGCCGGCGCGAAGGCTTCCGAGCTCGGACTTCAAGACGTTGATCGTTTTATTCATTCTTTCTTTGGTTTCGTCCAACAATTCCATCGGCATAGTTTGCGTCCTCCTGTTCGATCTTAATCTTTATTGTACTATATCTTTTGGCACGGATTCAAGCATTATTTGCATCGATCCGCGTTCCGACCGCCTCGCCGTTTGCGACGCGTTCGATCTCCCTGAGCGCGAACACCAGGATCGGCAGGTTCTGCTCGCGGCACAGCGTGATCGCAGTCAGATCCGTCGCCTGCAGATTGTCGTCCAGCACCTTCTGATAGGTCAGATGGTCGTACTTTTTCGCAGTCGGGTCCTTCTTCGGATCGGCCGAGTAGACCGCATCGACATTCTTGGCCAGCAGCAGCGCATCGGCCTTGATCTCGAGCGCACGCAGAGCGCTTGCCGTATCGGTTGAGAAGTACGGGCAGCCCAAACCGCCCGCAAACACGACGACCTTGCCGTTTTCGAGCGCTTCAACCGCACCGCGCGCGGTGAACTCCTCGCAGAACCGGTGCATCGCCACGGCGCTCATCACGACCGTCGGCACACCGAGCCGGATCAGGCAGTCCTGCAGCGCAAGCGCGTTGATCGCCGTCGCCAGCATGCCCATGTTGTCCATGCGGCTGCGGTCCTGCGCCACGGTGTCCCGGCCGCGCATGATGTTGCCGCCGCCGGTCACGATGCCGACCTCGATGCCCGCATCATGGAGCTTTTTCACATCCAGCGCCGTCTGCTCGATCTTTTCAAAGCATACCGGCCGCTCCGCGGTGGAAAGCGCTTCGCCGCTGATCTTCAACAGAACACGTTTGTACATACCAAAGTATCCCCCTCTCGGAATTCAATTCAGTATAGCACACGCGCAGAAAAAATGGAAGAGCCGAAAGCAAACTCACAGTGAAAAAACCATGGCGCGCTTCCGCAGCTTTCGGCAACTTCCTGCAACTTTTTTGCAACAGTTTCTTGCATAACCTGCCGGATAATGGTATACTTTTTATATACAAAATCTTTGGAGGCGCTATGTCCTTTCCCGATCAGCTGTTGTTTTACATTCCGTTCAATGAGCAGGAGGCCGCCGATTGCGCGGTCATGCTTGCCTCGCTCGAACGGTATCCGGATCTGTATCTTCGCAGCAACCTTGTGCTGCACCTGACTGCGTCCGCGTGGATCACCAATCCCGCGCGCGACCGCATCCTGATGATCTATCACAACATCTACGATTCGTGGGCATGGACCGGCGGTCACGCCGACGGCGAAACCGACCTGCTCTCCGTCGCCCTGCGCGAAGCCAAAGAGGAGACCGGGCTCGCCTCGGTCCGTGCAATTACGGAGGAGCTGTTTTCGATCGAAACGCTGACCGTCAATCCGCATGTGCGCCACGGGGTCTACGTTCCGGCGCATCTGCACCTCAACGCGACCTATCTGCTCGAAGCTGACGACAGTGCGCCGCTTTGTCACAATCCCGACGAGAACCGCGCCGCGGCATGGTTCACACCCGACGGAGCTGTCGAAGCCTGCTCCGAGCCGTGGATGCGCCCGATCTACCGGAAACTGAATCAAAAGCTGAAGACGCTATGCGAAAACTGATCCTGATCACCGGCGAACTGGCCGCCGGAAAATCGACGCTTGCCCGCGCCATCGCCGTGCGCTACCGTATCCCCGCCTTTACAAAAGACCGGATCAAGGAACTGCTGTGCGAGCGGCTCGGTTTTTGCGACCGCACGGAAAACCTTAAGCTGAGCTTTCTGACTTTTGACCTGCTGCTCGAGATTTTTTCGGTCTTTGCCGCATCCGGGCAGCCGCTCGTGCTCGAGAGCAACTTCCGGCAAAACGAGCTGGACCGTCTTGAAACCGTCGTACGCGCAGCCGGCTATGAGACGCTGACGATCTCGCTGACCGGCGACCTCAACAAGCTCTATGAGCGCTACCACGCCCGCGCAGCATCCGGTACGCGCCATCCCGCGCACCTCTCGCAGGATCTGTCCGACTTTTCGAACTTTTCCGCTGTCTCGTGCGCGCAGAATCCGCGCCGCCTGTTCGGCACGGTTCTGACCTTTGACACCACGGCAGAGGGAACGCCCGCCGACCTGTCCCGGAATCCGCAAATCGCGGCGTTTCTTTCCGGTCTGAAAAACATACGATAAGGAGAACTGGCTATGAGCGAATCGATTCCCGAACTAAAACTCCCCGGCAAATGCAACAAATGCACCTGTCGCCTCCGCCGCATCGAGAACTGGCGTGTCATCCGCGTCCAGGGCAACGACTGGATCGTCGCCTGCCGCATCTGCAAGCAGGCGTGGCACACTTCCGCGCAGTATGCGTCAGAGCTCACGCGCGATATCGTCACCCCGTACCGCTGGCGGCAGATGTTCACCGCCGGAGGCTATAAGCTGCACGAGGATGCCCCGTCCGACGCCGAGTGAGTACTCTTTGGAGCGGTTTCTATCAGAAGAACCTCTGTTGATTTGAAAGATTGTGGAAGGGAGAACACGACGTGTTTCTTCCAAAAGCGCAGCGCAGACATCGGCGGCGTTGTGCCGCGCGCACCGTTTTTTACAGGCAAACGCAAAGCCCCGCTTTTTTGCGGGGCTTTGTGCGGTTTCATGCTTGTTTGATTTTGTCGAAATAAGTGTCGATATAATATCGCATGATCGCTTTTCGTGTCACGATGCCGATGAACATGCCGCGGTCATCCACGACCGGGACGAAATTCTGATTGGTTGCGGTACGCAGCAGATCTTCGAGTCCCGTCATGACCGTGACCGGCGGACAAAAGTCCGTGCGCATCACTTCCGTCAGCGGAATGGACTCCCACTCCTTGGAATTCTCGGTTTGCAGAACGCCCCGGAGCAAATCTCCCTCGGAAACGCTGCCGCAATAATAGCCCTGTTCATCGATCACCGGGACCGCTGCCCTGCCGGAAGACCGAAGCTTTTCAATCGCCTGCCGGAGGGTAAAGTCCTTTTCGAGTACGCACACGTCGCACTTCGGCGTCAGAAAAAACAGAAGATTCATTCTTGGCTCCTTTCTGCTTCTTCCGAGATTATACCAGAATTTTACACAGTGCGTCAACCGTTTCCTGCATTTGTCACCGGATTGTTACAATTTCTCCCCCGTTTGCGCGAATGTTAAGAACGTGACAGCTGCCCGCGCCGAGCACGCGCTCGATGCCGGTTCGGAACGCTTCCAGCCGGTTTTCCGGCACGAACGCCTGGATCGTTCCGGCAAATCCGCCTCCGTGCACGCGGCATGCACCCTCGTCGCCAAGGAGCCGTTCAGCCTCGGCCAGCGCGATCGCCATGTTCTGGCGTACGGTCTCGCCGGTCGGCACGATGTTCTGCAGCAGGTTCCATGACGACCGTCCGGAAGCCTTGACCTCCTCGAGATAGCGCAGAATATCCCCGTTCTGCAGCGCTTCGACCTCGCGTACGACGCGATCGTTCTCCGCGAAGAAGTGCATCGCCCGCAGCGCCGCCCGATCGCCGAGCTGCCCGCGTACCTCGGACAGGCGCGCTTCGAACTCCGCGGGATCGACCTCGCGCAGGACGGTCTTTCCGAACAGATTCGCAACGGCTCCCATCTCGCGCGGGATCGCGGCATATTCGTCGGTGAGGTCGGCATGGTCCGCGCCGGAATCGATGATGCAGAGCGCATAGCCGCTCTTTGCGAAGTCGAACCCGATCCGCTTGATGACCGGCTGCTTCGGGTCGGCAAAGTCGATCCCGATCACGCTGCCGACCGAGGACGCCATTTGATCCATCAGACCGCACGGCTTGCCGAAGTAGACGTTTTCGGCATACTGCGCAATCTTGGCGATCTCGACCGCGTCGACCGCACCGTCTGCATACATGCCGTTCAGGATCGTGCCGATCAGCACCTCGAACGCCGCCGAGCTCGAAAGGCCGCTGCCGGGCAGTACCGTGGACACCGCGTAGGCGTCAAAGCCGCCGACCGCATAGCCGAGCTCCTGAAAGCGCGCCGCAACGCCGCGGATCAGCGCCGCCGTCGTCCCCTGTTCCTCCGCTTTGGGCGAAAGATCGCCGAGATCGATCGTCACGCGCGGATAGCCTTCCGACTGCACGCAGATCTGCCCGCGGTCGTTCTTTGCCGCAGCCGCCTGCGTCACAAGATCGACCGCCGCCGCGAGCACGCGCCCGTGCTGATGATCGGTGTGATTGCCGCCGAGCTCCGTCCTCCCCGGGGCCGCCGCGAGGTATTCCGCCAAAGCCCCGAATGTTGCCGCAAAGCGCTCACAAAGCTGTCTCTTTTCCATATGCCGTTCCTCTCCGAATCATTCTTTTTTTATGATACCGCACCGTTCGGATTTCGTCAATCCCACCCGGCAAGCATTCCGGCAAATCACTCGGTGCGAAAAACCGGTCGGAATGCATGGTATTTTACCCATTTCAGACAAAGTTGTACTTTTCTTTTACCGAGCACAATGATATAATGATTTGTTGTTAACTATGGAAGAAATTCGATCTTTGGGAGTGTGATTTTCAGAATGGATTCGAAACTGCAGCTTGCCCAAAAGCTGGCGCCGCTGTGCGGAACGGATGCGCAGACGGTTCTGGACTGGTTCGAGGTGCCCAAAAAGGCCGACATGGGAGATTTGGCCTTTCCGTGCTTCCGCCTCGCCAAGACGCTGCGCAAGGCGCCGCCTGCCATCGCGCAGGAGCTGAAAGCATCGCTTGTGCTGCCTGCAGGCTTTTCGCGCGCGGAAGCGGTCGGCCCTTACCTCAATTTCTTCGTCGATACCGCTTCGCAGGCGACTTCGGTGCTGACTAAGGTGCTCTCGGACGGCGACCGCTACGGCGCGTCAGACGTCGGCGCCGGCAAGACGGTCTGCGTCGAGTACAGCTCGATCAACATCGCCAAGCCGTTCGGGTTCCATCACCTGCCGACGACCGCAATCGGCAACGCGCTGTACCGGATCTACAAGTTTCTCGGCTACCGCACGGTCGGCATCAACCATCTCGGCGACTGGGGTACCCAGTTCGGCAAGATGATCACCGCCTTCAAGAAGTGGGGGACCAAGCCGATCGACGATTACTCGATCCGCGAGCTCGTCGCGCTGTATGTGCGCTTTCACGAGGAGGCTGAACGCGATCCTTCGCTCAACGACGAGGCGCGCGCCTGGTTTCACAGGATCGAGACCGGCGACCCCGAGGCGCATGAGCTTTGGGTCAAAATGAAGGACGGCACGATCCGCGAAGTTAAAGTCACCTATGCGCGTATGGGCATCGATTTCGACAGCTGGGCGGGCGAATCCTTCTATGAGGACAAGATGCCCGCGATCATTTCGGAACTGCGCGAGAAGGGCATTTCAAAGCTCGATCACGGCGCAGAGATCGTCGACCTGTCCGAATGGAACATGCCGCCGTGCATCATCGTCAAGTCGGACGGCAGCACGATCTACGCTACGCGCGACATCGCCGCCGCCTGCTACCGCAAGCAGACGTATGACTTTGCAAAGTCGCTCTACGTCGTGGCGTACCAGCAGGACCTGCATTTCCGGCAGTTCTTCAAAGTGCTCGAGCTGATGGGACGCGACTGGGTCAAGGACTGCGTTCACGTCAACTTCGGCATGGTCAGCATGGAGGACGCAAGCTTCTCGACCCGCAGCGGCAACATCCTCTACCTCGACGACATCCTGCAGGCCGCGGTCGACAAGACCTATG
>CADAQS010000010.1:26386-42143 GCA_902790115.1 uncultured Eubacteriales bacterium
CATCTGCGAAAAGAGTCCAGATCTCGAGGACAAGCATGCCGCAGCCGAAGCGGTCGGCGTCGGCGCGATCCTGTGGTCGGTTCTGTACAACAACCGGATCAAGGACGTCTCGTTCACCTGGGACAAGATCCTGAACTTCGACGGCGAGACGGCGCCCTACGTCCAGTACACGCATGCGCGCTGCTGCTCGGTGCTGCGCAAGGCCGAAGGCTTCGACCGCTCCGCACCCGATGCGTCGCTGCTCGACGATCCGTACAGCCAGGCGCTTTTAAAGGCGCTTGCCGCATTCCCCGAAGCCGTACAGTCCGCCGCAGACAAGTATGAGCCGTACGTCGTTTCCCGTGCGGTCGTCTCGATCGCCGCGGCGTTCAACAAATTCTATTACGAACAGCGCATCATGGCGGACGATCCCGCCGTGAAGGCCGCGCGGCTCGCGCTGACCGACGCAACGCGTCAGGTTCTAAAAAACGGATTAAATCTTTTGGGCATCGCTGCCCCGGAAAGGATGTAATATGCTCGATATCAAATTTGTTCGCGCCAATCCCGACGCGGTCAAGGAGAACATCAAGAAGAAGTTCCAGGACGAGAAGCTCGTTCTCGTTGACGAGGTCATCGAACTTGACAAGAAGTACCGCGAGGGCAACCAGCGGCTCGAGTTCCTGCGCAGCCGCAGAAACGCGCTGTCGAAGCAGATCGGCGGCATGATGGCCCGCAAGGAGTTTGACAAGGCGAATGAGACCAAGGCCGAAGTCTCGGCGATGGGCGAAGAGATGGCCGCGCTCGAAGCGCAGGGCACCGAGCTCGAAGCCGAGATCCGCAAGCGCATGCTTGTGATCCCGAACATCATCGATCCGTCGGTTCCGATCGGCCGCGACGACTCCGAAAACGTCGAGCTTGAGCGGTTCGGCGAGCCGGTCGTTCCGGATTTCGAGATCCCGTACCATGTCGACATCATGGAACGGCTGTCGGGCATCGACCTCGATTCCGCGCGCAAAACGAGCGGCAACGGATTCTACTATCTGATGGGCGACATCGCGCGGCTGCACAGCGCCGTGCTGTCGTACGCGCGCGACTTCATGATCGACCGCGGATTCACTTACTGCATTCCGCCGTTTATGATCCGCAGCTCCGTCGTGGACGGCGTCATGAGTTTTTCCGAAATGGAGAACATGATGTATAAGATCGAAGGCGAGGACCTGTATCTGATCGGCACGAGCGAACACAGCATGATCGGCCGCTTCCAGAACACGTTCCTTGAGGAATCGCAGGTTCCGCTGCGCCTGACGAGCTATTCGCCCTGCTTCCGCAAGGAAGTCGGCGCGCACGGCATTGAGGAGCGCGGCGTTTACCGCATCCACCAGTTTGAAAAGCAGGAGATGATCGCGGTCTGCCGCCCCGAAGAAAGCGACGCGATCTACGACGAACTGTGGAAGAACACCGTCGATTTCTTCCGTTCGCTTGATATTCCGGTGCGCACCCTGTGCTGCTGCTCCGGCGATCTTGCCGACCTGAAGGTCAAGAGCCTTGACGTCGAAGCATGGTCTCCGCGGCAGAAGAAGTATTTTGAAGTCGGAAGCTGCTCGAACCTCGGCGACGCGCAGGCGCGCCGGCTCGGCATCCGCATCAAGAACAAAGAAAAGGGCAACTATTTTGCGCATACGCTCAACAATACCGTAGTTGCCCCGCCGCGCATGCTGATCGCGTTTTTGGAAAACAACCTCAACGCAGACGGCACCGTCCGCATTCCCGAGGTGCTGCGCCCGTATATGGGCGGCAAGAGCCAGATCGGCTGAGCGAAAAAGCCGGCAAAGCGGGAAGCCGCAAAAGGATCGTGCCGAGTCTGTACAGCCGGAGCGCACCATGCAGCCGCGCAGTATAGCCTTCGGGTGACGGCGGCGTAGGGAGCGTGCGACAGCACATATGCAACGAAACGAAGTGGAATGGAAATCCCGCTTCCGGCATTCTTATCAACAGCCCTCATCGGAGCATCCGACAACTTTGAAACGGACGTTACGACCGACAGAACCGGAGGAGCTTATGGGCCTTGTGAAAACCGTGATCCGCTTTGCGGCGCCGCTGCCGCAGGTCGAAGCGTTCGACCGGTACCTGTTTGTCGGGCCGCATCCGGACGATATCGAGATCGGCGCGGGCGCAACGATCCGCAAACTGACAGAGGCGGGCAAAACCGTGACGTTTCTGATCTGCACGGACGGACGCTACGGCGACGGCGCATCCGGCGGGATCATGGGTGATGAACTGGCCGCGCTGCGGGAGCAGGAATCCGTTGCCTCGGCCAAACGGCTCGGCGTGACCGACGTGCGCTTCTTGCGTCTTTGCGACGGTGCTGGGTATGTCGTCGAAGACTTGGAACGCGGCATTGCCGAAACGGTTGCCGATACGCAGCCGCAGATATTGTTCGCGCCCGATCCGTTGAGCCGCAGCGAATGTCATGCCGACCACCTGAACGTCGGCAATGCGGTTCGGAAAATCGCCTGTTTCGCCCCATATGGGGGAATCATGCGGGATCGGTACGGCATGGACGCCGCGCCGGTTGAAGCCGTCGCATTCTATATGACCGCGCGCCCGAACCGGTTTGTCAAAACCGGCAAACGCCTTGCCGATCAAATGGACGCGATCTTCGATTGCCACATCAGCCAGTATCCGTCGGGGTCGGCGGAAGCCGATTCGATCCGGCTGTATCTGCGTTTGCGTTCGGCGGCTTATGGTATCCGCACGCTGTCTCGCGGGGCGGAGGGATTCCGCATCCTCGGCAAAACGCATCTGCATTGTCTGCCCGAGGCCGGGGAAATCGGGTAAGGGGGACAATATGCCTTACACCGTTTTGCCCTATACCGAAGATCGGATCGACGACGTCCTGCAATTTGAACGTCGTTTGCGTGAGGAAGAAGCCGACTGGGGATGGGAGATTGACGACGCCTATCTCCGTGCGGTCAAAGACAGTTTCGACGATCCGCGGTTTGCCGGCTCGCTGTCGTTTGTGGCATATACAGGCGGCGCTGTTGTCGGGCGCATCGACGCTGTATTGCTGCCGAGCCGTTTTGACGGCTCTGTGAAAGCGTATCTGGATTGGATCTGCGTGCTGAAAAGTGCGCGGCACCAAGGCGTCGGGCAGGCGCTGCTGACAGAACTGCGGGCACAGTTAAAAGAACGCGGCATCGATACGCTGATTGCTTTAACCGCTTCAAACGACGAAGCACAGCGGTTTTACCGCGCCGTTCCGCGTTCCGTCATGCGCGACGTCGGCATCTGGATCGACATATGAAAAAAGCAGTCAAACACGCCGCACGGTTTCCGTGCGGCGTCAGACTGTTCGAAGTTCAGCATGGCTGCGGTAAAAAAGGAACTTCCTTACGGATATTCGAACAGGAAGAAAAAAGCCGGCAAACGCCGGTTTTTTTCATGTTCGTTCAGCAAGTTCGCAACAGGAATCCTTCCCTTGCTGCGTCATCGAAGAAGATTGCCGCCTCCGCTTCACTGCAAGCAGAAGGACGCATTTTCTTCAGTATTTGCCGTCGGTGCGGGCAGCGATTACGACCGAGCTGCTCATGAGATCGAACTCAAAAGAACTGCTGCCGCCGTTGACAACGGTTCGGCCGTTTTGCGCAGAAGAATCGAAGCCTTCCAGCGTGACGCTGCCGGAAAGCGAGTCCGCCTTGACCGCGAAAGACGCATCTGCGGGGAGCGTGAAGCGGAACTTGCCGGTCGCGGCGTCCACGTTCACCTTGTCTGGCGTGTTGAGGAGATCAAAGTCCATGCTGCCCGAAGCGAAGTCCAGATCGAGCCGCCCGATGCTGCACGCCGTAAACGCACCGCTGCCCGCAGCGGAATCGATGTTCACCTCGTCGATTGCGCAGTCCGCAGCGCTCAGAGAACCCGCCGCAAGGTCGAGATCCAGTTTGTAGATCTTGAGGCTGTCAAGGTTCAGCTTCACCGAGGCCGCATCGATGCGCAGTGTCGACAGGGCGGATTCGGGAAGAACGACGACAAGCGTTTTACGATACGTCTCCTGTACGCCGACCCGGCGGATGCCGCGGCGGAACTGCTCCACCTTGAGCGTGCCGCCCGACAGCTTATGAATCATCCGGTTGTCATCGGGAACCGCATAGTCGCCGGACGCTCCGTCCGGGATCGGATCGAGGTCGCCCGCGTATTCAAAGAGGCTGACGCCGCTTGCATCCGCCTTGGCAACGATGAAGACGCTGCCGGCCGCCCAGTCGATTTCGACCCGGTCGGGCGCGGTTTCATAGCCGCCGTTGCCCTCCGAATATCCGCTCGGAACGGTTCCCTTGCCGCCGAAAGACAGGTCGCCGTCCTCAAGCGTGATGACCGGCGCGCAGCCGAAGAACCGGATGCGCGGAACGGGCAGTCCGCTGAGGGTCTTGTTCGTGATCTCAATGCCCTCGCGGATCACAGGCGAATCGATCGCTTCGTGGAGCGCATTGTTGAGCGTGTCGGTGCTCTCATGGAGTTTGTTCCAGCCGATGGCGGCGCATAGCACCGAGATCAAAACCGCACCGATGATGCTGCAAACGATAATCTTGGCAATTGCTCTTCTTTTCATGCTGCATTCTCCTTTCCGGAAGTCCGTGCCAGACGGAAGATTCCATTGACGACGCCGCGCAGGCAGCCTGCGATCGGGAAGACCAGCCACGTGACCATCCAGTACCCGGTCGTTTCCGTCAGATGATAGAACATCACGCCCGCGCCGATGTCAACGAGGCCGCCGATGATGCGTTCGAGTCCGGGCAGTCCGCAGCACAGCCGCACGATGCCCGCAAGGATGTCATACAGTCCGCCCGCAAGGACGAACACGAGCCACGAATAGTACCACTTTCCGGTGGTAAAGCTGATCGAGAAGAACAGGATCACGACCGCGATCCAGTAGATCGCCGTGAGGATGCCTCCCGCAATGCGAAGCCCTTTGGGAATCGCAGGACGCATCTCGGGCGCAGCGGTTTCGGGTTTCTCCCCGGCAGGCACAACGGGCACCTGCGGCACCGTGCGCGCGTGATCCTTCTGCCCCGCCGTGATCAGCAAGGCAATGCCGCCCGCGATCATGCAGAACATGCCGCATACGCCGAGCACCGCGCCGTGCACCGGCAAAATGCGAAGCGCACGCACCTGCTCATAGCCCGCTCCGAGCACGACTGCGCCGGCGCTCGCAATGATCAGCGCCACGCCGACTGCCCGGAGCGTTCTCGCCTGCTCCGCCTCGCGGGTGGGACGCGTGCGGCCGCTGAGCATCAAAAGCATCGTCGCAACCGCAATCATGCAAATCATCAGAACGACGCCGAACGTTGCCGGGATCGCATCGATGCCGCCGAACAGAATGACCGGGACGACCGACGTGACGTACAGAATAATCGCCACCGTGCGGAACGCGCCGGTGTTGCGCTGCTTCGGATAGTAGGGCTTTAGAAGCTCTTCCGTATTGCCGAGCGACAGGACCGCGATCCGGTATGCCTCCTGCTCGGAACGTCCCGCCGTCAGCTCCTCGTCGAACCGATCCAGCGTATTTTGCAGCAGCTCGTCATGGAAATCACGCGCCGCCTGTGAATCGACCGTGCCGGAAAACAGCTTGTCGATATGTGCTTTCAGTTGCTCACGCATCCTTCTCCCCTCCTGTATCCAGTAATTTCCGAATGATCGCCTCCGCCTCGTTCCACGCTGCGATCTGCTCCGCATGCGCCTGAACGCCGGCCTCCGTAATCCGGTAGTACCTGCGCCGCGCACCGGTTGCCTCGCCGCCCCAGTAGGCGGCAATCCATCCCATTTCTTCCAGCCGCCGGAACGCCGTGTAAAGCGTCGCTTCCTTCAGCTCATACCGCCCGTCGGACAGCATGCGGATCGTTTTGTTGATCTCGTAGCCGTAGCTGTCATGCTTGATCAGCTGCGACAATATGATCGTTTCCGTGTGTCCCCGGATCAAATCTGCTGCGATCGACATCGGATCCCCCCTTTCATTGGTGCCATTATACAACGAGATACCTCGTCTGTCAAGGTATTTCGTCAAATAAATTATTCTATTTTTCAGAGGGCAGATTGCGGTGATGATAGATCTGCTTTCAACCGGAATGCCGCACCCCTCCAAAGCGGTGAAAGCCGGGCAGCATGCCGGCGGAGACAGCGCGGCACGTTACCGGAGCGCTTCCCTTCCCTATGCCAAACCTGATATGCAAAAGAGGCTCTGTTCTTTGTTACTGTTCTTCTATACAGAAAAGCACCTGTCAAATGCCGTTTTTCCAAAAAAGCGTATCTTTTTTATGCAGATTCCCGCATACACTTTCCCATGGATACCGTGTTTTTTCTGCTGCTGTGCGTCGGAATTGTGACCGGGCTGTTCACCCGCGGCGGGGAGGCGGTGCTTGCGTCGCTGATCGGCGGAGCGCAGACCGCCGTGACGAACTGCGTTTCGATGGCCGGCGCATACCTGTTCTGGATGGGATTGATGGGCGTCGTTCGCGCATCCGGTCTGACCGGAGCGCTCTCGCATCTGCTGCGGCCGGTCCTTCGATGGCTGTTTCGCGATGCGGGCGGCGCAAAGGAGGCGATCACGATGAATCTTGCTTCGAATATGCTGGGCCTTGGCAACGCGGCAACGCCGTACGGACTGGAGGCCATGCGAATCATGGAAGCCGAAAATCCGCGTCCCGGCGTCGCAACCGACAGCATGTGCGTTCTGCTTGCCGTCAACGCGTCCTGCCTTGAGCTGTTCCCTGCCACGCTGATTGCGCTGCGGCAGAGCTTCGGGAGCGCGCATCCGGCCGCCGTTGTGATGCCGGTGCTTCTGTCCTCCGCCTGCTCGACGTTGCTGACGGTCGCGCTGTGCCGACTCTGCATCCGCTCATGAGCAATATGATTCCGGTTGGCATCGTCCTGCTGCTGTTCTACGCGCTGCTGCGGCGCGTCAAGGTGTTCTCCGCCTTTTTGTCCGGCGCGGAGGACGGCCTGCCGATGCTGAAAAAGCTGCTGCCGTGCCTCGCTGCGATGCTCGTCGCGATCTCGGTGTTCCGCGACAGCGGGGCGCTCACGTTTCTGACCGATCGGCTCGCTCCTCTCTGCGAACGGCTTGGGATCGACGCGTGCCTTCTGCCGCTGATTCTGCTGCGGCCGCTTTCGGGCAGTGCCTCGGTCGCTTTGCTTTCCGACCTGTTCCGTTCTTTCGGGCCGGATTCCGTCATCGGACTGACCGGCAGCGTCCTGCTCGGTGCATCCGAATCGATTCTGTACGCGCTCGCGCTCTATTTCGGCTCGGTCGGCATCCGCAAAACGCGCTTTGCGATCCCGCTGTCAGTCGCAGCGACCATGGCGTCGATCGGATTCGGTCTGCTGTTTTCCAAGCTGTTTTTCGAATAAAAAAGGCGGATCGCTCCGCCCTGTATTACTCCGCAAGATCCATCTCCCTGAGGTACCGCAGTTCGCCGTTCTCGATTCGCAGGAAGCACCCGACGAAATAGTCCTCGTCGTCCGGCGCGAAAAAGCCGACATAGCCGTCCGCAAGCAACTGAAAGAACCGTTCCCGCGTGACCGGCATCTCATATTCGCTGCCGATCACGGTCAGGATCGTGCGGTCGGTCACACGCGCGAACGTTTCCTCTTCGCCGATTGTATCGGGCAGAATCTCAATTGCGTCCTCCGATACCTCTCCCATCTCGAGCGTAACGATTCCAACCGTCTGCGCAGATTCATCAAACGAGGACAAAAAGCCCGCGTGTACGGTGTCAAACAGCACTTCCTCGCCGCGTTCCATCGGCGCGATGCGCTCCCAAGCGATCTCCACCGGTTCGATATCGACGAGGTCGGAATCCATCACCACCAGCTCATAGGACAGACCGTAGATGTTTTTCGCCTGCGGATTCTCCGTATTATAACGCAGCTCGCCGAGGCAGTACGCCTCCCCGTCCGCATACAGCAACAGGCGGTGGCTCTCAAACGGCGGAACGTCCGGCGTGACCGCACGCTCAACCTCTGCGCGGCATCGATCCGCCCGCTCGCCGCCGAGGTTGCAGCAAAGTCCGTACCCGTCCACAAAACAAACGAGATCGCATCCATACAGCGCGCCGTCCGCAACGACCGGCGTCGGCAGCGCGCCTTCGGGCAGCGCCGATTCCGGCAGCGGCTCCGGCTCTGCGGGCATGCCTGCCGGTTTCTCCGTCCGTTCGCCGATCCGCACCTCGATCCCGTCGGACGGCGTCAGCGCATCGACCTGCACGATCTGCGTCTGATTCTGTCCGCTGCCCGGTTGTACGCACGCAAGCAGCAGCGCACACAGCAGCAGGATGCAAAGTCTCTTTCGCATCATGTCCCTTCCTCCGCGGTTGTTTTCTTCAGTATAACAGGCAGATGCGTCCAAAGTGTGACAAAACCGAGAATTTTATCCGCAAGGGCGCCGGATCGAATTGTGACAACATTGGAAAACTGTTGCCGATTGCCTTGCATTCGGATGACAAACGCGCTAAACTGTGTTTAGCACTCGGAAGTGTAGAGTGCCAATAACGGAGACAATTCGAGGTATGACCTATGGCAAAAAAGCAATTCAAAACCGAATCCAAACGCCTTTTGGATCTGATGATCAATTCGATCTACACGCACCGTGAGATTTTTCTGCGCGAGCTGATCAGCAACGCATCCGACGCGATCGATAAGCGCTACTACGCCGCGATGCAGGCCGGCAATACCGGCGTCAGCCGCGACGAATACGAGATCCGCATCGAGCCGAACGAGGCGCAGCGCACCCTGACCGTGACCGATAATGGCTGCGGCATGAGCGTCGACGAGCTTGAAGCGAACCTCGGCACGATCGCCAAGAGCGGGACGCGCGCCTTTGCCGAGCAGCTTGAAAACACGGAAGATATCAACGTGATCGGCCAGTTCGGCGTGGGTTTCTATTCCGCTTTTATGGTGGCGGACAAGGTGACGGTCTACTCGCACAAAGAGGGCGAAGAGGCCGCCGTCTGGGAATCGACCGGCGAGGACGGCTACACGGTCGGCGCTGCGGAGTATGAACCGATCGGCACAAAGATCGTTCTGCATCTCAAAGCGAACGGAGACGAGGCCAACTACGACGAATTCCTGCAGGAATACCGTCTGACCTCGCTCGTCAAAAAGTACAGCGACTACATCCGCTACCCGATCAAGATGCAGGTCAGCCGGCAGGAAAAGAAGGAAGGTACCGAGGACGAGTACGAGACCGTGCAGGAGGACCGCACGCTCAACAGCCGTGTGCCGCTCTGGAACAAGAACAAGAACGAGATCACCAAGGAGGAATATAACAACTTCTATCGCGACACGTTCTACGATTTCGAGGAGCCCGCAAGCATTCTGCATATCCGCACCGAGGGCATGCTCTCCTACACCGCCCTGCTGTTCATCCCGAAGAAGCCGGCATTCGACTTCAACACCAAGGGCTTCAAGCGCGGCCTCAAACTGTACGCGAACGGCGTCATGATCATGGAGCAGTGCGAGGAACTGCTGCCCGAATACTTCGGGTTCGTCAAGGGTCTTGTGGATTCGCCGGATCTTTCGTTGAACATCTCGCGTGAGATGCTGCAGCACGACCGTCAGCTTTCTGCGATCGCTAATAATTTGAAAAAGAAGATCCAGCAGGAGCTGATCCGGATGCTTAAGGACGAGCGAGACGCGTATGCCGAGTTCTACCGCTCGTTCGGCCGCACGCTGAAGTTCGGCGTATACGACAACTACGGCGTCAATGCGGAATTCCTGAAGGACACGCTGCTGTTCCACTCCCGCGCGCTGGAAAAGGAGATCACGCTCAAGGAGTACGTCGATGCGATGCCCGAGGAGCAGAAAAGCATCTACTACGCTGCCGGCGACAGCCTGCAGCATGTGCTGAAGATGCCGCAGACCGAGCGCGTTGCGGAGAAGGGCTACGATATCCTTTGCCTGACCGAAGACGTAGACGAGTTTGCGCTCCGTGTGATGCGTGAATACGACGGCAAGCAGTTTGTTTCGGTCTCCGACCCGACGCTGGATCTTTCGAGCGAGGACGAAAAAAAGGCGATGGAAGAAAAGACAACCGAGAGCAAGGCGCTGCTTGACCGCATCAAGAACGCACTCGGCGACAAGGTTGCCGAGGTGCGCCTGACCGACCGGTTGAAGACCTCGGTTGCTTGTCTGACCGGCGACGACGGGATGTCGGTCGAGATGTACAAGGTTCTGCGCGCGATGCCCAACGGCGACAGCGTTCCGATGACGTTCCATCTGGAGCTGAATCCGGATCATCCGCTGTTTGCAAAGCTTTCCACGCTGGACGACGCGCAGCTGAAGGACTATTCCGAACTGATCTTTGCGCAGGCGACGCTGATGGCGGGGCTGCCGCTCGAAGACCCGGCTGCCTTCTCGGAAGCCGTCTGCAAGCTGATGTAACCCAAAACGAAAACACGGGAACTCCTTTTTCGGAGTTCCCGTTTTGTTTTCCTTGCTTCCGTCTTACGACTGCGTGAGATAGGCGGAAATGAAGTTGTCAAGGTTGCCGTCCATGACGGACTGGATGTTGCCGTTTTCCTCGCCGGTCCGGTGATCCTTGACCAGCGTGTACGGCTGGAAGACGTAGGAGCGGATCTGGCTTCCCCATTCGATCTTCTTCATCTCGCCCTTGATCGACGCCATCTGCTCTTCCCGCTCGCGCTCCTGCAGTTCGAGCAGTTTACCGCGCAGCATGCGCATTGCCATTTCCTTGTTCTGCAGCTGGCTTCGCTCGTTCTGGCACTGCACGACGATGCCCGTCGCAAGGTGCGTGATGCGGATCGCGGAGCTGACCTTGTTAACGTTCTGACCGCCTGCGCCGCCGGAACGGTAGGTGTCGACGCGGATGTCCTCCGGTTCGATCTTGATGTCGCCGGTATCACCTCGAATGTGACCGACTTGATGCCGGCGTCGTCGCCGTCAAGCAAATCGAGTTCGGTGACCTTCCAGCCCTTGCGCTCGCAGTAGCGCGTGTACATGCGGTAGAGCATCTCGGTCCAGTCCTGCGCCTCGGTGCCGCCGGCGCCCGCATGGAGCGACAGAACCGCGTTAGAATTATCGTAAGGTCCTTTGAGCAGCATTTCGAGCCGCAGCGCGCCAACCTTTTCGTCAAAGTCTTTGAGCTCGTTTTTGAGTTCTTCAATGAGACTCTCGTCGTCCTCTTCCTCCGCCATCTCGATCAGCGTCTCCACATCGGCGCTCTGGCTGTCAAGCTTGTTGAGCCGGTCGAGCTTGCTCTTGATCGATTTGACGCGGGCGCTGACCTTGTTCGCATTGTCAACGTCGTTCCAGAAATCGACCGCGCCCATCTGCTCTTCGAGTTCGGCGCACTCCTTTTTGAGTGCATCGACGTTCATCTGCTTGTGCGCAAGCTGCAGCGTCTCGTTCAGCGTGCCGAGCTGCATCTTGTATTCGTCTAAAACTACCATATCGATTCTCCAAATTCTGATTCGATGTATTATAACACAGCACAGCAGACGGATGCAAGTGGACAGCTGGTTTTTCTTCGGGTCGAATTCAGGAGAATTGAAAAACGGAGAAGCGCGGTTTCGCCTCTCCGTTTCTTCCCTTATTGTTCCGGCAGCGGGATCGTCAGCGTGCCGAGCGGCTGGCTCTTGATCTGCACGCGACCGAGGCTGTCGTTTGCGGACCAGTCGAATGACCAGTCGTCGCGCGGCGGCTCGCTGCCCTTGCCCACAATGCAGTTCAGCGTGAACGTGACCTCCAGCTTGCCGATTGCCGCATAGTCTGACGGGAACACCGGCAAAAGCCATACGCTGCCGTTCTGGTTAAAGTCGCCGTAAGCAGGATAGCTCTGTCCGTCCACCGTATAGGTCACGGTGATTCCCTGCTGCCCTTCGCCGCCATACAGGCTCCCTGCCTCGCTGAGCATGTTCTGCGACAGTCGGAGGTAAACGCCGGTCGGCATATAATCGACCTTGACGCCGAGCGCTTCGCCGTCGAGACAGATCTGCTTGTTTCGCCAGAAGTAGTTCTCGGTTGCCGTCATCCAATATGTACCGGTCAGAGGCATCTCGAGCCGGACCGGTTCCGCCGTTGGCTTTGCCGCCGACGCGTCGAACGTGAAAGTATGCGTGATCACCGCAACGTCCGCAATATTGGGGTTCATATCATCGACGGAGCAGTCGAGGAGATGAATCTGTTCGGTGACCGTGATGCGTCCCGCGGTCGGAAAGCTGTCGTCGATATCGCACTCCGCGATCGTGAGCCCGCTGTTCCGATCCAGTTCATAAGGATTCATGCCGCTCGTGTCGTTGAACAGCGGGAAGATGCGGTCGTCGCCCTCCACCTGATAGTAAACGTCGTTATCGACCATGGCTTCCAGATGCTGTCCTGCCGCGTCGGAGAAGTAGTCGAACGCCGCCGCGTGATCCGTATACAGCCGCACCGTCCACAACAGCCGGTCGCCGTGCACAAGCACCTCGTTGATCGCGGGGCGGATGTCCTTCAGCCATCCCCAATCCTGTTCGGAAAACGCCGGTTGACCATGTTCCTCCCGCTTTGCGGCAAGCGTCTCGCCGTTCTGCAGCTCGGGCAAAAGGCGAACCGTATAGGAGACGTCCTTCGGCGCGGCCTTTACGATCGCCGCTTCGATATCCGGGATCGCGTTTTCGGTCTTGGTGCGCTCCTGCTGCGTCTGCATCATATAGGTATCCGTCGTGTAATCCTTCCGCGCAAGCCAGCTGCCTGCCGCATACGCAGTCGAGGCAAGCAGAAGCATCGCCGCCGCGATCAGGATCGCAAGCGTACGTTTTTTCGGCATGCGAACCGAACGCTGCTCTTTTGCGGGCTTCAGAATCGCCGCGCGGATGCCCTCCCGGTCTGCAATGTGTTCCAGGACCGCTTTTTGGAATTGTTCCGTTTCCTGTCTGCTCATGCGGTAACCTCCTCCTTCCGTAATGTTTCGCGGATCCGGTTCCGCGCCCGGAGCAGCCGGCTTTTGACGGCGCCCTCCGTAAGTTCCAATTCCTCTGCGATCTGCTGCAGCGACATGCCATAACCGTAAAACAGAATGAATACCTTTTGTGAAAGCGGCGATTCCTGTTCAACGAGCTGCCAGATCCGCTCGGTCGTCATGTGTTCGATGCCTGCCGCCTCCGGCGTCTCGCCCGGATCGATCAGCTCGGTCGCTTCGTCGATCGGCGTTTCCGGATGCCGCGCATGAAAGCGGTAATAGTGCGCAAGTTCCTTTTTCAGAATGGTCAGAAGATACGACTTGGCGTTGACGACCGAATCGGTCCCGTGCCGGCACAACTGCCGGTAAAAGCTCTCATAGGTGTTTTGCAGAAGATCATCGACGTCCTGCACCCGCCGGGCCTTGACCACGCAGACGCGCGTAAGATCCCGGAAAGTCGCGTCGTATACGATGTTGAAATATGCGTTGACGTCCGACATGCTCGGTTTCCTTTCCCCGAAGGATTGTTTCACCTATATAGAGGCACGCATCGGCCAAAAGGTTTCCTTCATTTTCGCATTTTCCGCTTGAAAAATCAATATCCCTTTGCAGGGTCGATCAGACTGCCGTCGATCGCATTGACGATCAGAAGGATGCTGCTCCGGTACGATTCATCGGTCAGATCATGGGGCCCGTCCTTGATCACACGGGTGAAATGATCCGTGCCGTAGAAGCAGTAAGCGGGAACCAATAGACCCTTGCCGAGCTCATTCTGCTCGGCAACACGCCATAGGCCCAATTCGATCCGATCGACCGTTCGATCGGCTTTTTTCGAGTATTCCGGCTGAAAGTTCTGTACCTCCTGCATCGGCAGCATGCGCTCCGCTGTTTTTTGGATCTCGGAAAAGTCCAGAAGTTTTGCGTTCTCATTGATCGTGTCGCCGACGGTAAACGGCGCCGACCATGTGACGTAATAGATCCCGCTGTCATCCAATGCGATCAAAAAGTTCTCATAACTCCAGGAAGGCGCATATTCGTCCGCGCTCGTCCGGCTTGCGCTTGTGTCCATCAGGGAACGGTTGCAGGTCGCGCCGCCGATCTTGCGGACCAGTTCAAAACAGTATCCGAACTCTTCGGACGGCGCGTCCGCCTCTGTGCTGTCACCTGCAACGACTGCGCGGGAGATCGCATAGGTGTCGACGATCCCGATCTCTTTCATGAACCGCTCGATTTCCGCATAAGCTTCTGTCGGCGTCATCGTGAGATTCCCCGCTGCGGCCTTTGGAATCGGATCGTCCGCGTCTACCGGATACAGTTCGGCATAATCGCACACGTATACGGCGTAAAAACAGTCCATTTTCACCGACGACCGGTTGAAATAGAACCTTGCCGCCCGCCTTACCTCTATTCCCGACCAGCCGTCTTTCTCGCGATGGATCAGCATCTCCGTGTTGTCCGTATCGTTTTCAACGTGGAACTGCATCCACGGTTCCCCTTCCATACGCGCCGAAATGCCCATCTGCGAAGCCGCCTTTTTATCGTCGCCGAGTGACAGATACTGCTTATGCAGGACGCCGGTCTCGATCGCTTTTTCAAATGCGTCCGGCGCATTCGGATAGCGCTCCTGCATCTCTGCAATCATCTCCCTCAGCTCGTCGAGCGTATACATGGAATCATCCTCGGAGAGCTCGCCGCTTTGTATCCGGTCGATCAGGTCGCTGCAGCTTTTCATTTCCTTCTCAAGATCGGCTTTCGTCTCCCCATTCTCCCATTGATCATAGAGAACCGCGTCTTTGACAAGCTCGTTCCAAAGCGCCGTCACGGTCGGCTGTTCAAACTCGGCAGCATATACGCGCAAGATCGGCAGCGGACCTTCCGGAACGATGATATCGGCGTCGACGGTCACTTCAACGGCTCCGTCCGCGCTCGAATACCTTCCGGTCATTCGCTCCGGAATATGATACATTGTTCGCAGATCGGTGTTCCCGAACGCCTCTTCGGTGCGGGACGCCTCGATCATTGTGTTTTGATCGCTCTTGTTCACAACATATTCCGTCTCAGGCGTCGGGACACAGGCGAGCAGCAACACCGCGAGCAGTAAAACAGCAATTCTTCGCTTCATAGCGGACTCCTTTCTTTTCTCTCAATATCCTTTGTCCGGGTCGATCACGCTTCCGTCCACGGCGTTGAGAATGTAGCACAGGGAATACGCATCTTCCCATGTGCTGCCGTCGCTCTGTACCGTTTCGACAGTGCCGTATAAGCAATAGGCCGGAACAAGCAGCCCTCTGCCCAGTTCATTCTGCTCAAACACGCGCCAAAGGCCGAGCTCGATGCGGTCGATCCGAACCGTGCAGCCTTTGTCCGAGCTGCTCCAACCGCTCCGGTGCGGGTAGCTGATCGGCAGCCGCGTGCGGATGATCTGCTGTATTTGCTGGAACGGCAGCAGATTGGATGCTTTGGTCAGCGTGTCGGACACGGCCAGCTTGCCGTGCCACGAGACGCTGAACAGACCGTCATCGTCCAGTTCCAGCAGCATCCGTTCATACGACCATTCCGGCACATAGCTGCGCGAAAACAGGTCCTCGCCGCTGCGCCAGATGTTTCGCGCGGCACAGCACAACGCACCGTTCACCTTGCGCATGCAAAGAATGTGATAGGAAAAGCAGGACGGATCCGGCTTGCGGTTTGCGGGACTGCGATCGTCGCAAAGCCATATCTGCGCAACGCCGAACGTATCGGACAGCCCCGCCGTCTCCAAAAACACTTCGACCCGACTTGCGGCCTCCTCCGGTGTCATGTGTAAAAATCCCTTTGCCGCTTCGGGCAGCGGAT
>CADAQS010000011.1 GCA_902790115.1 uncultured Eubacteriales bacterium
CACGCAGGGCGCCGTCGCCGCGCTGTCGAACGCCGTCTCGATGGGCGTCATCGGCACGCTGCTGCTGTTCCTCTACTCCAAGACCCGCTCCGGCAAGGGCTCGCTGTCGAAGGAGTAAGCAAATCTTTTCTGACCGAAAAAGAACCGTCCCTCGGGGCGGTTCTTTTTGTTTCGTTTGGCATACTATTGGAGCGGTGAAGGCGGAAAGCTCGGTTCGGTTATTCGGAATCGGAATGCTGCGGCGCATCGGGAGCGCCTTTTGGATCGTCGTCCTCGTTTAGAAAAACGATCGGCTCCTCGACCGGCTTTCGGAACAGGTCGTAGGCGTCGACCTCGGGATCGTAGGGATCGGGCGGAAGCGGATGCAGGATGCCCTTCTGCCGCAGCAGCAGAACGAGCGCGATCGCAAACAGGATGAGAAGGCTCACGACCTGTGAGAACGAAAAGACGCCGTAGCCGCCGCGCACTTCGTCGCCGCGGAAGAATTCGATGACGAACCGGAACAAGGCGTAGGCGGCAAGATAGATGCCGACCAGCCCGCCGTGCCGGTCGGACGTATGCCGCTTGATAAGCAGAACAAGCAGCGCACCGAACAGCAGGAAGTTGAACGCCGATTCCATCAGCTGCACCGGCAGACGGCCGTCCCAGAAGTGCGAACAGAACGCGTTGTCCATGCGGACGCCGTAGCAGCAGGGCTGCCAGACCAGTTCGCCGTCCACGACCTCATGCCCGAAATAGCAGCCGATGCGCGCGAACCCGTGAAACAGCGGCGTCGAGACCGCAACGATGTCCCAGCCGAGCCGTTTTTTGGGCAGCAGCTTCCAAAACAGCAGCGCAAGCATGCCGTAGAACCCGAGCAGCCCGCCGTAGAACACGATGCCGGAGTTGTTGAACAGCTTTTTGAGCGTGATCTCGGCGCCGACCGAGCGCAGGTACGATTCATAGGAGATCATGCCGAACAGCTTTGCGCCGACGACGAGCCCGACGAGCGAGAGAAGCATCATCGGGATCTGCCGCACCCAGTTCTGCCGCAGCTTGAAGCACAGCAGCAGCGCGGCAACGAACGTCGCCACGAGGCCGATCGCGGCAAACACCGCGTATGTCAGGATATGTTCCATAAAGAATGTCCGAATCGCTTCCATGCGCCCATTATACCGGACCGGAGCGTGCTTGACAAGCCAAACCGCGCGCGGCGGGCAGAAATTCACAAGCTTTTCACAGGAAAAAGATGGGAGAAGAATCCGCGGCGGGCGGCAAAAGCTGCATTTTTGTTGACGGCGGCAGGGGAATGTGATATAGTCGGTAGTAAATCGAATGAAGGGAGAAAACACCATGAAACGGGTTTTGATGATTCTGCTTTCCGTCCTGCTGCTGGCAGGATGCGCGGGCAAAAAAGCACAGGAAGCTGTGCGGGAAATGCCGCAGGCGGCCGAGGAGGTGCAGGCGGACAATCCGGTGACTGCGGCGTCGACCGAGGCGCCCACCGAAGCGCCCACCGAAGTGCCGACCGAGGTGCCCACCGAGGAGCCTACCGAGGCGCCGACGCCGGAACCGACGCCCGAGCCCACCGCAACGCCGGAGCCGACGTCCACGCCGCTGCCCGAACCGAACGGCACGGTCTTTTACAGCCCGGTGACGGTGAAAAACTATTATATCGTGGTCAACGATCCGACCTGGACCGCACAGGCGGATGACGGCTCGTTGACGCTCAGCGATCCCGCCGATGAAAGCAAGCTTTCGAACATCCTGTTCTCGCGCGAGAACCTGCAGCTGCCGGTTTCGACGGAGATGCTGGACTTTGCGTTGCAGATGCTGGTCGAGGGTATTTCCGAGAGCGCGGGCAAGGAAGCCGCAGCCTTCGGCGACCCGCATGATGAATCGGTGAACGGCTTTGCCGGACGCGCCTGCGAGGGCAAGATCACGACGGAAGAAAAGTCCGTTTCCGTCCGGGCGGTCGTATGGGGCAGCGACACCTACGCGTACTTCCTTGCCGCGACCGCGGGCGAGGGCAGCGAGGAAAAGGTCGGCGCGATTCTGCGCGGCATGCTGGATTCCTTCTGCACCGCCGAAGCCTACGACGCGCTCGTCGCGGAGGGCAAAGCGCCTGCTTTGGAAGGACCTGCCGAAGAACCGGAGCCGCAGGCGCAGGCCGCAGCGGAGTTCAATTCCGAAAAGTATGACTTCTATTTCGCGGTCAGCGATCCCAACTGGTCGATGACGGATTCCGCCAACGGCGCGGTGTTCAAGAATTCGTCGCACAAATATCAGACGCAGATCCTCGTTTCGTCGTTTGCGACCGACGAGACCAAGACCGCCGAGCAGCTCGACGAAGATCTGGATGCAGTCAAAGCCGCCGTTGCGGAGAGCCTCGGCGACGCGGAGCTGACGCAGGTTGAACGGACGGACTATACCGTGAACGGCAACGCCGGCCGGCGCGAAGCGCTGCAGACCGAAATGCTCGGCATCCGCGTGGAAATCCTTATGATCACGTGGATGGCGGACGGTCATCAGTACATCCTCGGTCTGACCTCGTACGGCGACGAGTACCTCGAATCGGTCAAGACCGTCGATGAGATGCTCGATTCGTTCGAGCCGGCAAGAGCCGAGCAGCCCGAACAGCAGCCCGAACAGCAGCCCGCCGGACAGCCGGAACAGGGAACGACCGTCAGCGGCCTCGACAACGTGGTTCTGATGGACGCACAGGGTGTGAAGATCACGGCGACCGGGCTGGATGAAGCCGGCTGGGGCGGACCGAAAGTCAAGCTGCTGATCGAAAACACCTCCGGCAAGGATCTGACCGTGCAGACGAGAAACTCGTCCGTCAACGGATATGTGATCGACACCCTGATGTCGGCGCGCGTTGCGAACGGCAAGAAGGTGAACGACGGCTTTACGATCGACAGCGACGATCTGAAGATGAGCGGCATCGAAACGATCTATGACATCGAACTGAGCTTCCACGTCTTCACGTCCGAGGACTACAACACCTACTACGACTCTGAAATGATCCGGGTCGAGACCGGCGCGGAGGGTACGCAGGTACGCGACGACAGCGGCGAGGTGCTGTATGAGGGCGAAGGCTTTAAGATCGTTTCGAAGGGCGCCGTCGAACTGCCGTATTCCGGTCCCGCCCTGCGCGTCTATCTGGAAAACAACACCGGTCATGCGGTCACGGTGCACCTCGAGAATGTTTCGGTCAACGGCTTCATGATCTCGCCGGCGTTCTACGAGGAGATGCAGGACGGCAAGTGCGCCGTGAAGGACATCTCGTTCTTCAAGTCCGATCTGGACGCCAACGGCATCGAAAAGATCGAGGAGATCGAATTCTCGTTCGAGCTGTGGGAGCTGGCAACCTATAAAACGATCCTCGCGGGCGGTCCGATCAAGGCGGCGTTTTGAGGACAGGACAGGAACCGTGCGGCAGGCAGACAGCCTGCCGCTTTTCTTGACCGCATAAAATAACTATGATACAATATTTCAGATTCTGTATGGAGAGGTGACGCGGCATGAAACGGGTGTTCGGACTGGCCTTGCTGTGCCTGCTGCTGGCATGCGCGCCGAAGGCCGAACCTGCGCCGGTTTCGGAAGCGTCGAAAGAACCTGCCGTCGCGGTCACGGCTTCCCCCGCGCCGATTGCTGCGCCGGAGCAAGCCGAACCGCCGCAGGAACCGGTCGAGGAGCGGGATTCTTCGGATACGCCAAAGCCCGAGCATGGGCCGACCGCCAAGCCGACCGAGGCGCCCGAACCGGTCGCGCTGCTCTCCGGAGAAGACGAGTATGATTTTTATGTGGAACTGGTCGATCCGTCGTGGAACGTCCGCAAGACGGAGGCGGGCTTTTGCTTTACGGACGAAGCGGGATCGGAGATTCTGCTGCGATCCTATAACGCCGATCCGGCCGCGCTGAACAAGGCGGTGACGCAGCGTTTGACGGACTATCGGGAAAAGCTGCGTCTGCGGTACGGCGAGCGCTGCAGCGTCGGCGATCATCGAAGCTTCCGGTTCCGCACCTATCGGGGAACGCAGCTGACCGTTTCGGCGCAGACCGATGCGGAAAACCTGCTGTGCGACGGCGTGGCGTGGACGACGGATTCGCGGGTGTATTTTGCGGAACTGACTGCGCCCCGGGAACGCTATAACGATGCGTGGCACATCCTGTACCGGATCCTGACAAGCTTTGCGCCGGCGGCGGACGCCGACCCGACCCGCAATCCGGTCGAGCTTGCGCTGATTGCGACCAGCCCTGCGGAGGAATTCGACCTCACCGTGACGCTTGCGTCGACCGACTGGAATATGCGGCACGCGGGCGGAAGGCTCGTGTTTGCCCGAATCGCAACGGGCGGCGTGACCGACGACCGGATCACCCTGTATTCCTGTTTGGCGGCGGAGCCGGAGGACGCGCAGCGGGAACGGATCCTGACGTTTTTGGAGCAGACCGTGCCGGACGCGCTGACGGAATCGTTCGGGGAAGCGTATCATCGGGGCGAGGTCCTTGCGGACGAGGTGCCGCAGAGCCGGCTCGCGTACCGGACGGCGTTTACGATCGATACGGAACAGGGCGCGCTCTACGGCGCGTATGTGCTGTGGAGCACCGAGGCGCGAATCTACGTCCTTGCGATGACCGCAGGCGAGGATGGGCTTTCCGAGGTGCAGAAGAACTTTGACAGCATCGCCGCAACGTTCCGCCGGGCGGAATCCTGAAGGACAAACAAATGATCCATCGGCTTAGCCGGTGGATCATTTTTTCTTGCAAGCTTATTTTACGACCAATTCCACTTTTTGCCGTTTCCGCTTCGGCCCCGGCAGATGCGAGCAGAGCCGGTACCACAGCAGCATCAGAACGAGCAGCCCAATGACTGCGAGCAGCGCGGCACGGACGAACTTCCATTGATCCCAGACGAGTCCGAGCACCGTGTTTGCGGCGGTGATCAGAATCGCGCCGCCGATCAGCCACGGCAGATTCTTTTTGGAAAACAGCTTCCGAAGCGGCACGTCGGGAAACAGCAGCTTCCATACGAGCGCGAACAGGCCGATCAAAAGGGCAAGTTCCAGCAGCAGATGCAGGACGGCCTGTCCGATCGGCGAGGACAACAGCGCGGTGCCGAGAACGGTCAGCGCTTCGCCGACGCCCCACAGCGGCAGCAGTACGAGCGCGCGCACCGGCAGCGGCATGCGCTGCATCCAAAGGCACGCCTTTTGCCGGAACGTCAGCGGTTCGAGCCGGTCGGTCTCCACGATGTAGCTGCGGTGTTCCTGCGCATCGACGTGCAGCACGTGCGAGGCGCTTTCGTCCGGGTTCTCCGGATGCAGCAGCACCGAGGGATCCTCGACCGCGCCGTTCACGAGCAGGCTCGCGGCGGCGACCGTCGCGGCGGCGCCGGCTTTCACGGCTTTTTTGATTTTTTTCGATTTCTCTTCCATGGTCGGAGTATATCATACCGGATCGGATTTGTCCATTTTTCCGTTTGCACCGGTCAGAAGCCGCTGCACGCGCCGAAGATCCATTCCCGAAAACGCGTATGTCGCGGGCGCGTCAGAGACGCCTTTGGGCGAAAGCGCGGTGCGCAGAAACAGCGTGTCCATGCCGGCGTCCGCCGCGCCGCACACGTCGCAGACGGGATCGTTTCCGATCATCAGACAGCGCGAAGGGTCGAGACGGAATTCTGCAAGCGGAATCCGGAAAAAGGCGGGATCCGGCTTTTTGCATCCATAGTCCGAGGACAAAAGAACCGCGTCGAACGCGTCCGAAAGGCCGAGTTTCTCCAGCTCCGGCATCGTGAACAGGCGCTGCGCGTTGGAGAGCAGGATGACCCGTCCCTGCATCCGAAGCGCGGCAAGCAGCGCTTTCGCGCCGGAATAGAGCCTAAGATGCGTGACGGAAGCCTGCCGGAACGCCCAAGCCGTTTTTGCAACCGCCGCGGCATCGGACGGCGCGCCCTTTTGCGCAAGCAAATCGGCAAACACCGGCGCAAGATCCGGCTCCGGCACGGCAAAGCTGCCGCGCGGCGGCTGCGAACGGATTCCGTCGAGATAGGCCGCATGCAGCTCCTCCGGCGCATAGCAGGCGCCGCGTGCCGCAAACAGCGCCGCCGCCCGCTTCCAAAAGCGCGGCGAGCTTTCGTCGGTATGGATATCGACCAGCGTTCCGTACAGGTCGAACAGATACGCGTCGTAGCGCATGGCGGCGCCTCCTTTCCAATCTGTGCTTACCGTACCATATCCGCATCGATTTTGCAAGAACGGCGCAGCACAATGCAGGGTTTTCCCGAAAAACGGCGAAGAAAATCCGTAAAATTTGCGATAATTTCCGATTTCCTCTTGACAAGTTAGAGGACAATAACTATACTGAAAAAGGTTAGAAGAGACTAACTATTTTCAGGCGTCCCGTCTTTTTGCCGACGGGAAAGCGGAAAGGAAGGAAAGCGCGTATGATGCCGCTTTGTTTCGCGGATCCGGAGGTGGAATACACGGTCAAAAAGATCGGGGGCAGTCCGGAGGTCAAACAACATCTGGAGGATCTCGGCTTTGTGGTCGGCGGCCGCGTGACCGTGATCGCGTCGCTGAACGGGAATCTGATCGTCCGCGTCAAGGAATCCCGACTGGCGATCAATGACGAGATGGCCAGAAAGATTATGATTTAAGGGTTAAAAAGGAGGAGAAACATGGAAGCAAAGATGAAAACGCTGAAAGACGTCAGGATCGGTTCCACGGTCAAGGTCGTCAAGCTCCACGGCGAGGGCGCCGTCAAGCGCCGCATCATGGACATGGGTATCACGAAGGGCATTGAGGTGTTCGTCCGCAAGGTCGCACCGCTCGGAGATCCGGTCGAGGTCATGGTTCGCAATTATGAGCTTTCGATCCGCAAGGCAGACGCCGAAATGATCGAAGTGGACGGACCGGAGGATGCTTTCAAGGCATAAACAGGGAAGTGGGGGAGACCCCGTATTTTTTGGACCGGCGGTTAGTAATCACTAATTAGAGACCGCTAATCAGAAAGAGAGGAAAAAACATGAGTTTACGCATTGCCCTTGCGGGCAACCCGAACAGCGGTAAAACCACCCTGTTCAACGCGCTGACCGGATCGAACCAGTTCGTCGGAAACTGGCCGGGCGTTACGGTGGAAAAGAAGGAAGGCAAGCTGAAAAAGCACGATGACGTGACGATCACCGACCTTCCGGGTATCTATTCGCTTTCTCCTTACACGTTGGAGGAAGTCGTTGCGAGAAATTATCTGATCAACGAGCGGCCGGATGCGATCCTGAACATCGTGGACGGTACGAACCTCGAGCGCAACCTGTATCTGACGACGCAGCTGACCGAGCTCGGCATTCCGGTCGTGATTGCGATCAACATGATGGACGTCGTCAAGAAGAACGGCGACAAGATCGACACCAAGCAGCTTTCCAAAGAGCTCGGCTGCAAGATCGTTGAGATTTCCGCGCTGAAAGGCACGGGCATCCTGGAAGCGGCCGAAGCGGCGATCGCAGCGGCGCAGGGCGAAAAGACCGTTCCGCAGCATACGTTCTCCGGTCCGGTCGAGCATGCGCTCGCGCACATCGAGGAAGCCGTCGTGCACAGCATGCCCGAGGAGCAGCAGCGTTGGTACGCGATCAAGGTCTTTGAGCGCGACGACAAGGTGCTTGAACAGCTGCACGTTGACAAGGATACGCTCGAACACATTGAAAAGGACATTCAGGCAGCTGAGAAGGAGCTCGACGACGACGCAGAAAGCATCATCACGAACGAGCGCTACATCTACATCGGTACGCTGACCAAGACCTGCTACAAGAAGAAGGGCGCAGGACAGCTTTCAACCTCCGATAAGATCGACCGCATCGTGACGAACCGTTGGCTGGGTCTGCCGATCTTTGCGGCGGTCATGGCGCTGGTTTACTGGATCGCAATGGTCGGCGTCGGCGCATCCGCGACCGACTGGGCCAACGACGGTCTGTTCGGTGACGGCTACCATCTGTTCGGCATCGGCACCGCGGCTTATGAAGAAGAGGCCGAAGCGTACGGCGATGCGATGAACGCGATCGGCGCGTTCTATGAGCTGGATACCGAAGCGGAGGACTTTGATGCCGACGCGGCCGTGGCAGAGCTCAAGGCGGTCACCGGCAGCGGCACGGCTACCGTGGAAGTCGAAGATGAAGAGACGCTCGCCATCGACGAGATGACGGTTTACTTTGACGAAGTGCCCGAAGACGCAGGCGACGACGTCGTCGGCATGAGCTTTACGGACGCGGTTGCGTACGCGGAGGAGAAAGGCTTTGACGAGCCCGATCCCGCCGATTACGGCGTATGGGTTCCCGGCGTTCCGGCGCTGCTCGACAAGGTGCTTTTGAACGAGGATGACGAACCCGTCGTTCCGGAATGGCTGTACGGTCTGATTCAGGACGGTATCGTTGCCGGCGTCGGCGCGGTGCTCGGCTTTGTTCCGCAGATGCTCGTTCTGTTCCTGATGCTGGCATTCCTCGAAGCGTGCGGCTATATGGCGCGTATCGCATTCGTGCTTGACAGGATCTTCCGCCGGTTCGGTCTTTCCGGCAAGTCGTTCATCCCGATGCTGATCGGCACGGGCTGCGGCATCCCGGGCGTTATGGCGTCGCGTACGATTGAGAACGAGCGTGACCGCCGCATGACGATCATGACGACCACGTTCATCCCCTGCGGCGCGAAGGTTCCGTTCATTGCGATGATCGCGGGCGCGATCTTCGGCGGTTCGTGGTTGGTTTCCGTCTCGGCGTACTTTATCGGCATGGCGGCGATCATCCTCTCCGGCATCATGCTGAAGAAGACGAAGATGTTCGCGGGCGATCCGGCTCCGTTCGTCATGGAGCTTCCGGCGTACCACTGGCCGACCCTCGGCAACGTCCTCCGTTCGATGTGGGAGCGCGGCTGGTCCTTCATCAAGAAGGCCGGCACGATCATCCTGCTCTCGACGATCGTTGTCTGGTTCCTCTCCCGCTTCGGCGTCGTGGACGGCGCGTTCCGTATGCTGGAGGAGGACGAGATCGGTCTGAGCCTGCTCGGCAGAGTCGGCAGCGCAATTGCATGGCTGTTTGCACCGCTCGGCTGGGGTGAATGGCGCGCGGTTGTCGCGTCCGTCACCGGACTTGTCGCCAAGGAGAACATCGTCGGCACGATGGGCGTCCTGTACGGCGGCGGCGAAGGTACGGTCTACCAGGCGTTGGCAAGCGCGTTCAACGGCGTGACCGGCTATTCGTTCCTCGTTTTCAACCTGCTGTGCGCACCGTGCTTCGCGGCAATCGGCGCGATCAAGCGCGAGATGAACAGCGCCAAGTGGACGTGGTTCGCCATCGCCTATCAGTGCCTGTTCGCCTATGCGATCGCGCTGATGATCTATCAGTTCGGTTCGCTGTTTATGGGACAGCCGCATGTGATCGGCCTGATCGCCGCAGTCCTTGTGCTTTTGCTGATGGTCTACATGCTGTTCTTCAAGAAGTACAGCGAAGCGACCAAGCTGACCAAGAGCGTCAAGGTCAACTGAACGCCGTATCATTCCCCGGGGATCCGGGATTATAAAAGGAGCTGATTGCAGTGTTTACATGGATTGCAGAAAACCTTCCCACGATCGGGATCTCGGCCGTGGTGCTCGCCGTCGTGTGCCTTGCGGTGCTCTCGCTGGTGCATGATAAGAAGAAGGGCAAGTCCTCCTGCGGAGGGAACTGCGGCTGCTGTCCGATGGGCGGCTCCTGCCACGGCAAAAAATAAAGAAACGGGGTGATGCGGACAGCCGTGTCACCCTTGTTTTCGGAAAGGAATTTTAAAATGATCAAAACAACGCTCGCCATCGAAGGCATGGCTTGCAGCATGTGCGAAGCGCACATCAACGACGCGATCCGAAACGCGTTCCCGGTCCAGAAGGTTACTTCCTCGCATACAAAGGCGCAGACCGAAGTGATCTCCAAAGAGCCGCTCGACGAGAACGCCTTGAAACAGGTGATCGACGCGACCGGCTACACGTTAAAGGGTGTTTCGACCGAGCCGTACCAGAAGAAGGGCTTTTCGCTGTTCGGCAGATAAGAAGGAAGCGCCGGTTGTGTTTTCGGCACGGCTGTGCTATACTGTTGCCATCGCAGAAAAAGGAGAACCGATATGCTCGAATATCGCTATGACACGCAGCTTCTGATCGACGGTCATGATCTCGATGAGGAAAAGATCAACGCCTATTTCACCGAGCATTTCCAAGGCGACAGCCTGCTTGCCGTCGGTTTTTCGGAGATGATCAAGATCCACTATCATACCAACGAGCCGTGGAAGGTGCTCGAATACTGCGCAACGCTCGGCGAGATCTACGACATCGTGGTCGAGGACATGGATCGGCAGGCAAGAGGGCTGAAGGGCTGAACCGAAAAAATCCGGCATAAGCGAAGCATACGGCTTGCGCTATGCGGCAGATAAGAGGTATAATGAAGAGCAGACACCGGTTTGTGCCTGCTCTTGCTTTTTTCAGTCGATCCGCGTGCCGTCGCCGTACACTTCGCAGAATCGTGCGGAAAACGACGGCTCGAGCCCTGCAGAATACAGGTGCGAGATGTCGCCGATCGCCGCGGCGCGGAAGGACGCGACGCCCTTTCGCCGTTCCTCGGAGTACACGGTCGTGACCGAGGTCGGCGCCATTGCGGTGCCGTGCCACAGCACCATCGGGGAGACATTCAAAAGGTGGCTCAAAATCACGCAGGCGGCGCCCAGATGGCAGAAGAACGCAAGCGTGTCGGTATTCGGCCTCTTTACGCGGTAGACGCGCCCGTCGCGTACATAGCCGTGTTCCGCAAGGATGCGGTCAAAGGACGTTGTGACTTCGTCATAGGCGTCGCGCACGTGCGCGGCGGCGAAGACCTCCTGCTCGAACCAGTGCGACTCGGAGAGCAGACGGTCGTCTTGGAGCCAGTCGTTTGGGAGCCAGTCCCATGCGATCGTCTCGCGGCCTTCGGCGTCGGGGCGGCGGATCCGCGGCCAGAATTCACGGAGCCATTCGCAGGAGAGTGCGGTGCGGCCGGCTCTTTCCAGCGTCGGCCGGATCGTATCCTGCGCGCGGCCGAGCGTAGAGACGTAAAACGCCGTGACGTCCATCGGCGCGATGCGGTTTGCGAGCAGTTCGGCTTCCAACTTTCCGCGCTCGGTCAGGGTGTCGTTCAGATAGTCCGGATCGCCGTGCCGGATCAGAAGCAGTTTCATGCAGATCCCTCCGTCGGATTCGATGGATTCACTTTAACACAATTGCCGGGCGCGGTCAACCGTCCGGACAAAACACAGATCGGGGGAAAAGGATACGGAACCCGTCAAACTGTTCTACTTAACGCGCTGCCCGTACTGCCGCAACGCGAAAAAGGCGATCGAGGCACTGTATGCCGAAAAGCCGGCGTACCGGTCGATCCCGATCGAGTGGATCGAGGAGAGCGTCTCGGCCGAGATTGCGGACCGGTACGACTATTACCGCGTTCCGACGCTGTTTTGGGGCGATCAAAAGCTCTATGAGGCGAGCCCGGCGGACGGATACGATCGGATCAGGGCACAGATCGACGCGGCGCTTGCCGCGGTTTTGCGGAGAGGGTAACGACGCTCCGACCGTGACAGACCGGAGAGTCGAAGAAAATATCTTGAATCCATATGCGAAAAATAGATTTTTAATATGAGGAGAAAACCATGGAAAAAGGAAATGTGTTGGTGATCGGCAATTCCGGGGTCGGTAAATCCACTTTGATCAACGCCGTTTTGGGAGAAGAGGTCGCAAAGACAGGCTGGGGAACGCAGGGAACGACAAAGGAACTGAAAATTTACGAAGCCAGGAATGCCGAGATCCCGTTCAACGTGATCGATTCCGTCGGCTTTGAACCGGGTTTCCTGAAAGAAATGGAAGCCATCCATGCCGTAAAGAAATGGTCGAAAGAATGTGCGAAAAAGGGAAACGAGAACAATCAGATCTGCGTCCTCTGGTTCTGTGTGGACGGCACGTCGAGCAAGCTGTTTTCCAACACGATACAGAATTTTGCACGCGCCGCATCCATGTGGAAATCGGTTCCGATCATCGTTGTGATCACGAAATCCTATTCGATTCCCGAACGGGAGCAGAATATCAAACTGGTCAGAGAAGCCTTCAAAAAGCAGCCGAAGCTGGAAGAGCGCTTGAAAGGCATTATTCCGGTAGTAGCTTCTCCGTTTGTTTTGAATGAAAACGCTTTTGCCTCTCCGGACGGGATAACGGAACTGGTCGATCTGACCAACGCGCTGATGCCGGAGGGAAAGAAGGCTGCTAAAAACGATCTGACAGCCTTTATCCTGAACCGGAAACGGTTTTTGGCACAGACGGTTATTACAACGGCGACCGCAGCGGGCGCAACCGTCGGCGCCGTACCGATTCCGTTCCCGGATGCGGTTCTGCTGACGCCGACGGAAATTGCAGAAGTCAGCGCCATTGCAAAGATTTATGAGATCGACAAAAACGAGGAAAGCAAACCGTTTTTGGATTCCATGATCAAAACCGGAACGGTCAGTATCGCGGCAAGAAGCATTATCGCGGCTTTGAAAGCTGTCCCGGGAATCCGAATCGGCGCAAGCGTTCTCAATGCCGTCATTGCCGGAGTCATCGTCGCGCTGCTGGGCGAGGGGGCGGCGTACGCCTATGAACAGGTTTATCTGGGCAATAAAACAATCAAAGATATTGATTGGGCAGCCAAGATGGTGGAAACCAAGTTCTCCGCGTCGCTGCTGGAAAAGGCGGGAAATGCGCTGGCAAAGCTTTCCGACTCGGCGGACATCGCTTCCATCCTGACGGTGATTGCCGACCTGGTTTCCGGCAACAAGAGTCTGAGTGAATCCAAAGCCGATCAATGACAAACCGACCGGGAATCCTTTTCGAAAAGCAGGAAGGATTTCCGGAAAACTGTTTCGGTGTGTAAGCAGCTATGATGAAAATCCTCTTTGTCTGCCACGGCAATATCTGCCGCAGCCCGATGGCGGAGTTTGTGATGAAGGACCTTGTGCGGCGCGCGGGAGCGGAGGCGCGGTATCGGATCGAATCGGCGGCGACGAGCACGGAGGAAATCGGAAACCCGGTTTATCCGCCTGCGCGGCGCGAGCTTAAGCGGCACGGAATCGACTGTGCGGGAAAGACCGCCCGACAGATGACGCGCGGCGACTATGCGGCGTTTGATCTGCTGATCGGCATGGACCGTGCGAATGTGCGGAACATGATCCGTATCGCGGGCGGCGATCCGGACGGGAAGATCCGGCTGCTGCTCGACTGCTGCGGCGGCGGGGAAGTCGCCGATCCGTGGTATACGGACGACTTCGGCGCGGCATGGCGCGACGTCGACCGCGGCTGCCGCGCGCTGCTCGCGGAGCTCGAAGCCGAGGAGCATGATCGGCATTGACGCCCTTGCAGGGCAAAACAAAAACGGAGCGGTTCGAAAGATCGCTCCGTTTTGATTCGGATACGGCCGCCGGAAGCGGAGGCAGCGCGGTTTCGTTCAAGAATCCCAAGCGATTCAGGCAATTCGCGCGGCCTGTTTGACGGAGCCCGGCACGGTCACCGTTCCGAGAAACAGCACGGTGCCGTCATTCGCCTCGATCGCGTAGAGGAACGGGCGGGTGAGGAAAAAGTCGATCTCGGGCAGTTCTTCGGGCAGCGCGAGCGATTTGCTCATCACGACCTCGGTGTACGCCGCCGCCTCGACGCCCTTTTCATCGACGCCGATGTAGGATTCCTGCAGCACGTTCGAGATGTGCGCGGCAAAATTGCCCATGCCGGAGAAGTCCGCATCGCCCGAAAACGCGATCCCGATCCCGAGCGACTGCAGCGTTTCGTTCAGATCGATCCGATCCTGAAATTGAAATTTCGGCAGCTTGATGCGGACGTTCGCGCGGATCTCTCCGCCGTCGTGCAGCAGCGCGCGGATGCGCTCCGGCGAGCCCAAAAGCGCAGACAGCGTTGTGTCCTCGTCCGGCAGGACAAAGGTCATGCGTCCGATGTGCTGCAGCGGGAGGGAGCAGCGCAAAAAACCGTCGCCCTGCGCGACCGTTATGCCGTTTTCGCGGCGGTTCATATACGCTGCCGTGCATTCTCCGCCGGTTCCGTAAAACGTGCCCTGTTCGGTCGCGTCTTCCGGGAATTCGCTGCGCCACGCATCCTTCAGAAAGACCGTGTTGAGCAGGACCGCGACCGTATCGGGATCGAACTGCAGCAGCTCGGGCACAAGCTCGATCTTGTCGTTCGTGTGCAGGGCGATCCATTCCGCAATCTGCCGGCCGGCGGCCGCCGTGCCGAATTCCGCCATGCGCGCTTCGGAGCGGTAGACGTCGCTAAGGCACGTCAGGTAGTCCTCGCGGAACGTCAGCGTGTCGTCCGCGCCGTTCATCCAGATCGAGTCGGCAAACGCGAGCGTGCTTTCCTCGGCGTCGACCGAAAGCGTTTCGAGCATCGCGCCGCACACGCCGCGCAGCGATTCGAGCGTATCACACCCCAAAAGCCGCAGCATGGCGGCCTGCGTTTCGCCCTCGGCGCCTTCCGCGGTCATCGCGAGCGCGAGATATACGCTGATCGGGGAGAGATTGCGGTTTTTGCTTCCGTCGATCAGCTTTGCGGCAAGCGCATCGCAAAAATCATCGTATCCGGCAAGCTCCGGCACGTTTGCTGCGACCGGTGCATCCGGCGCTTCGGCCGCAGCACCGGGATTCTTTTCATCGCTGCGGGGTGCACTTTGACAGGCGCACAGCGACAGCAATGCTGCAAGTACAAGACAAAACAATCGTTTCATGGGAACGGTCTCCTTTCCGAACCGAGGCACGCGCCGGCTGCCTGCCTCTGTCTATAATACCACACAACGGGCGATTCGGTTGCGGCTTTTTCGGAGCAGCCGAAAACCAAAGGGGCGAAGCGGGGAACGCGCCGCCGCTTTTCAGCGAACAAATCCCATGCTTTTTGCAAACGCTTTACCTGCGGTTCCTTGCTTTTAGACCGCAAGACTTCTATAATACCGGGGTGGAAGGGAATTTCCCACACGGGAGAGAGGTAGAAAAATGACTGCATTGCTGAATGTTTCGTTTGCATTGCTCGCGGGGCTCATGATGACCCGTCTGTTCAATAAGGGACATCTGCCTGACGTCACGGCGTTTTTGGTCGCCGGCGTGCTGATCGGGCCGTTCGTGCTCGGCAGAGCCGGGATCCCGGGACTGGGCTTTGCAACCTATGACGAGGTCGCGTCGCTCGGCGTGATCTCGAACGTTGCGATGGGCTTTATCGCGTTTTCGATCGGCAGCGAGTTCCGGCTCGAACAGATCCGGCATACCGGACGGCAGGCGCTGATCGTCGGCGTCGTGCAGGCGCTGAGCGCAACGGCGATGGTGGACATCGCGCTGCTCGGCTTTCACTGGCTGCGACCGGACATCCTATCGGCCCCTGCGGCGATCACGCTCGGCGCAATCGCGACGGCAACCGCGCCTGCCGCGACGCTGATGGTCGTGCGGCAGTACAAGGCCAAGGGCGAGCTGACAAGCCTGCTGCTCCCGATCGTCGCGCTCGACGACGCGGTCGGTCTGATCGTGTTCGCGGTGTCGTTCGGCATCGCAAAGGCGCTGATCTCCGGTACGATCAGCTTTATTTCGATTCTGGTCAACCCGATCCTCGAGATCATTCTGTCGCTGCTGCTCGGCGCGTTGGGCGGCTACGTTCTGACGCAGATCGAGCGGCTGTTCCACTCGAATACGAACCGCAATTCGCTCGTAATCGGATTTGTCTTTTTGAACGTTGCGCTGTCGGCGCTGCATTTTTCGATCGGCGAGCTTGAGATCGGCTTTTCGCCGCTGCTCGTGTGCATGATGCTCGGCACGGTGTTCTGCAACATCTGCCCGCTGTCCGAGGATCTGATGGGCCGTTCGGACCGGTGGTCGCAGGCGCTGCTCGCGGTGTTCTTCGTGATCAGCGGCGCGGAGCTGCAGCTCGAGGTGTTCGCACAGCCGGTGCTGGTGCTGATCGGCGCGCTGTATATTCTGTTCCGCTCGCTCGGCAAATACTTCGGCGCGCGCGTTTCGGCGAAGGCAACCGGATGCAGCGAAAAGGTCGTGAAGCATCTCGGCATCACGCTGCTGCCGCAGGCGGGCGTGGCGCTCGGCATGTGTGTGACGGCGCGGCAGCTGACCGGCGACGGCGATCTGATCCGCAACATCGTGCTGCTGTCGGTGCTCGTGTATGAGCTCGTCGGTCCGCTGATGACCAAAAAGGCGCTGCAGGCAGCCGGCGAGATTTCGGAAAGGCCGCAGGAAGTGCAGGAGCGCCGCCAGAAGAAGCTCGACGAGATCATCGACCGCCGGATCGCGCAGCACGGCAACGCCCGGTGGGAGTCGAAGCACGACAAAAACAAGGACAACGGCAGCCGATAACGGGCTCATTTACGTTCGAAAAAACAAGTCCCTGCGCGGGACTTGTTTTGGTTTTGGCTTAGGAGAGCCTTTTTCGCCTGCCGTCGAGCTGATGCAGAAACAGCGTGACGGCAAGGAGATCCGCGCAGCCGCCGGGGGAGAGGTTTTGCCGGATAAAGGCGGAATCGAGTGCGGCGATCTGCGCCATCGCGGGGAACGGCGCAACGGAAAGGAGCGTTTCGGCGTCCTTTGCGGCCTGCCGGGCGCGCGCAATGCCGCCGCGGGCGGCCATGTTCGTATCGGCGCCGCGGGCGATCAGACCGAGCAGGGCGATCGCGGCCGCGTCGTTGGAGGAGAGACCGGCGTCGAGCGCCTTTCGGTACAGCGGCAGAGCGGCGGATTGCACGCTCAAAAAGCCGTTCATCGCCTCGCCGCGCGCGCCCAGCAAACCGCAGGCGCGGTAGAGCTTTTCGCCGGCGGTCGCCGCCGGAGCGGACTGCATGCGGGAAAAGTCGTCACGGAGGATGGATTCGGTCATTTCGGCAGATTCTTTGCACAGCAACGGGATCGGGGCGAACGGCGCCTCGGGCGTCCAGAGCCTGCCGATTGCGCCGCAGAGAATCCCGAGCAGAAAGATCGCGCCCTTATGCGTGTTGACGCCGCCGGTTGCCGCATACATATCGCGTTCGGCGTCCATGCCGAGCGGGCGAAGCCGTTGAAACGTTTGCGGCGCGGGCAGGGAAGCGGTCTCGATGCCGGTTTGCAGGCAGGCGGTCCAGTACGGGCGGAGCGCTTCGGCGCTTTTTTCGAACGTTTCGACGGTCATGTCGCGGTGGCTGCCGGTGTTCGCACGATCGACAAGGCCTGGCTTGGGCGTGGTGTTCACCTCGTCGAGCAGCGCCTGCGTGACGAGATCGGAAACGGTGCGGGGGTCTTCGGCTCGGACGTGCGCTTCGATCCGCGCGCGGGTGGCCGCCTGCAGCTCGGCAACCGAATGGACGCGCCGCGAAGCGCAGCCGCGGCCGGGCGCGCCGCACACCAGGCAGCCGCGTTCCGGCAGGCCGATGTCCGCGCGGTCGAGCTTTTCGCCGGTTTCGGTCAGCACGTCGATGTCGAACAGCCGGCCGATCGGTTCCGCGTCCTCGACCGAAGCGCAGAGCCGCTTTAAGGCAAGCGCGTCGCCGCGCACGGCAAGCTGCCATTCACATCCGGTCGGCGCGAGCGTCTGTTCGGATGCGAGGATCGGCACGTTTGCGGCGGAAAGGGCGGCTTCGAGCCGGTCGCGTCCGCAGAAGAACGCGCGTCGGATCAGCGGCGAGTCCTTGACCGGCCCTGCGATGTTCAGCGCGAACGAAAGCACCGGCGCGGCAAACGTTTTCGACAGCCGCTGCTGCCGGAGCACGCGCGCCTCGCGGGCGGCAAGAACCTGTTCCAAAGTGATCTGTTCCATAGAATCAATAGTGAATGACGTCCCGTTCGGCACGGATCGCGGCGATCACGGGCGCCGCCTCGGGCGAACGGAAAAAGTCGAGCGTGGATGCGGGCAGAAAGGCGGCGACGTCGTCGAGCCGGCCGTCGTGGATCGCCTGCCGGACCGTGCTTGCGCTGATGATTTGACCGCCGTCGGTCAGGCGCGGCAGCACGATGCATTCGACGCCGCAGGCGGGAAGAAGCGACTGCATCCGCTCGTTGTAGAGCGAGGTGACGCGGCTTTTGGGTTCCTCGCCGACATAGCGGCGGGTGATGGAAAGCGCGTTTGCGATACGCGAAAAGATCGCAAGGTCGAGCGAAGCGTGGGCGCGGATCGCGGCGTCGTCATCGCGTAAGAAGTAGCTCGGAAACGTCGCGGCGCTGATGATGTACGGTCCCGATTCGTGCAGGATGACGTTTTTGAGGTCTTCGATGCCGCGCGCCACGAGCTGCTTTCGCACGGCGAACGGGATCGGCCCTGCCTCCTCGGAGAGCAGAAACAGATGCACGGCGTCGTTTTCGGCGGCGGCGCGCTCGACAAGGTGCCGGTGCCCGCGCGTGAACGGGTTCGCGTTCATGACGATCGCGGCGGAGACGCCCGTTTTCGGCAAGCCGAGCGAGGTCAGCCAGTCGGAAAAGCCGGTTCTGCGGTTTTCCAAAAACACGAGATCCTGCACGCGGGCGATCTCGTAATAGCCGAGATCGAGAAAGAACTTTGCGCTCTGCGGCTTCGTGTACAGGAAGATGCGGCTGTTGCCGCGCGAAAGCTGCACCTCGCTAAGGTGCGTGACGATCTCGTTGAGCAGGCCTTCGCCCTGATGATCGGCGGCGACCGCAAGGCAGCGGATCGTGTTGTGGAAACAGCTGCCGGTCGCGAGCAGGTTCCAGTCGTCGTCAAAGATGCCGCAGGTGTAATCCAGATGCGCGTCACGCCGGATGCCGGAGCCTGTTAAGAGCGCGTCGACCTTCCCTTGCAGAAAGCGGTCCTGCTGCGAAATGGAGCAAAGCGTGTTTCCCATATCATTACCTCGTTTTCTGCTTCCATGATAGCAGAAAACCAAAGCGGAGAAAAGAGGTTTCGGAGAAAAAAACTCCCGGTGCCGGAAAGGCGCCGGGAGAATGCGGTTTTTGGCTTACAGCGGCATGATGCCGACGATGGCGGCGAAGATCATGCACAGGATCGAGAAGCCCCAGACATACAGGAAGCTTGCCTTGATGTGGTCCTTGATATCGACTTCGGCAAGACCGGTGCCGAGCAGCGTCGCCGGAACCATCGGGGAGATGAACGTTGCGCAGTTGCGGCAGACGACCATCGCGACGGCGATCGGGAGCGCGTTGACGCCGAACGCCTGACCGATGCCGATCATGACCGGCAGCATGCCGTAGAAGTAGCTGTCGGTGTCAAACGCCAGCGCGAGCGGCACGGACAGGATACCGATGATCAGCGGCAGGTGCTGGCCGAGCGCATGCGGCAGGATCGCGGAGACGATGTTCGCAAGGCAGCGGACGACGGACAGCGTCGCATCCGCCGGGATCTCCATGACCTTGGCGGAGAGTGCCTTGCCGTCTGCGCCGATGCTCGTGGTCAGGATGCCCATCAGAACGGCTGCGCCCATCAGCGTCGAGCACATCATCAGCGCCGGACCGGCGTGGAGGTTGAACAGCTTCTTATGCATCTTGGCGGAGAAGCCGTAGTTCACGAACAGCGCGACCGCAAGGCCGAGCATGAACGGGACGTAGCTCGGGAACACGTCCCAGATCAGCATCGCGATGACCGCGACGGTCAGCAGGATGTTGAAGACGAACAGTTTCGGACGGGCCAGATCGTTCTCCTTGGCTTCCTCGACCTTTTCCTCCATCTCGATCACGCCCTCGGTCTCGGCGAGCTTGCCGTGCAGACCCGCGCCGCGGCGCTTCTCCTGGAAGCCGGCGAGGACCGAATGTGCGATCGCAAGGATGATACCGAAGATCTGGATCGGCAGGATGGTCTGCCACAGAGAACCGGCTTCGATGCCGAGAACGGACGCGGCGCGCATCGTCGGGCCGGCCCACGGCATCAGGTTCAGAACGCCCATCGACAGAACGGCGATGCGCAGCAGGGTGGTCGGACGCATGTGCATGCGCTTATAGACGGGCAGCATCGCCGGAACAACGATACAGAACGTCGAAGCGCCGCCGCCGTCCAGATGGCCGACGAGCGCGATGATCGCGGTGACGACGGCAACGCCGATCACGTTGTCGCCGACGAGCTTCATCAGCTTGCCGATGATGACGTCAAACATGCCGGCGTCGGTCATGATGCCGAAATACAGCACCGAGAATACGAACAGCGCGGCGGTCGGGCCGGTGCTGTTGAACCCGGCTTTGATCATCGTGGCAAGGTCGTCAAAGGTGTAGCGACCGAAGATCACCATGATCAGGCCGAGGATGGCCGGGAACACGATGAACGCGATCGCGGGTTGGGTTTTGCTTCGGAACAGCGTGATGACGATCGCAACGATCGTGATCAGTCCCAAAATGCCGACTACGGTGTCACTCATAAGGAATCCCCCCTCAAAAATGTAATATGATTTCCCGGGGTTCCGGGGAAAATCCAGAATAGGGCGGGAAGCGGACCTCCCGCCCGGGTGTTTGATCAATCCAGCGTATAGGGATGGATCTTGCGGACGACGTCGAGGATCGTGCCGTCGCGCGCTTCGAGCACGGCGACGACCTTGTCTTCCCACTGGAGATCGTCCGGACGGCCGACGAGGCTGTACGCCTTCTCCTTCAGCGTTTCGATCGGAACGTGATGGATGCCCGCGTTGTCGAGGCATTCGATCAGATCCTGCCGCAGCGGGTTGACCGCGATGCCGTAATCGGTGACGAGCACATCCACGCAGTCGCCCGGCGTCGTGACGGTGACCACATGCTCACAGACCGTCGCCATGCGGCCGCGGATCAGCGGCGTGACGATGATGCAGCATTTCGAGCCTGCCGCGGTATCGGGATGACCGCCGGGCGCGCCGCGCAGGACGCCGTCCGAGCCGGTCAGCACGTTGACGTTGAAGCCGGTGTCGATCTCAAGCGCCGCGAGGACGACGAAGTCGAGCTTGTTGACGAACGCGCCCTTGTTCGCGGGGTTCGCGTACTGCGAAGCCGACATCTCGAAGTGGTTCGGCGTCTGGTGGATGCTGTTGACCGCGTCGAGGTCGAAGTCCTGCACGTCGATGACCTTGCCGACCTTGCCCTTTTTGAGCAGCTCGACCATCGGACCGCAGATGCCGCCGATCGCCCAGCCCATCTTGATGCCGCGCTCGTCCATGTACTGTTCGAGGAACAGGTTTGCGGCGAGGCTCGGGCCGCCGACGCCGGTCTGGAACGAGAAGCCGTCCTTGAAGTACGGCGTCGCCGCGATGACCTTTGCGACGTTTTCCGCCATCATCAGGTCGCGCGGGTTCTGCGAGATGCGCGCCGCGGCGGAGGCGATCTTCTTCGGGTTGCCGATCGAATCGACGACCACGACCGCATCGACGTCGATCGCTTCGACCGATGCGGGCATGTTCGGGAAGTCAACGAGGCAGTCGGTCACGACGACGACGTGATCGGCGTACTTGGCGTCGGTCATCGCGTATCCCATCGAGCCGCAGTTCGACTTGCCGCCGATGCCGCGGCAGTTGCCGACGCAGTCGGAGGTCGGCGCCGCGACGAACGCGATGTCGATATGCACCTCGCCGCCCTCAATCGCGCGCGGACGGCCGCCGTGGCTGCGGATGATCGCAGGCGTTTTGAGCTTGCCGGCCGAAACGACCTCGCCCATTCTGCCGCGGATGCCGCTGGTCTGAATGCCGACGACCTTGCCCTGCTCGATGTAGTCCGCGATCGGATCGTGCGCCGCGCCGAGGCTCGTTGCCGCGATTGTGAGATCCTCGAGTCCGAGTTCCTCGATCGCCGCCTTCATGACCATGTTCACGACGAAATCGCCGTCGCGCAGATGATGGTGGAACGAGAACGTCATGCCGCTTTTCGCGCCGCAGTGGCGCAGCGCGTCCGCAAGTGACGCGACAATCTTGCTCTCCTGCGGTTTTTCATAGCGGCGGGTTTTGGGCGAAGCCTTTTGGAGGTACTTGCCGTCCATGTAGTTCTTGCCCTGATAGACTTCCTTGCCGTTTACAAGCAGGTAGTCCGGAATCTCTCTTCCGACGTAATTCTTCATACCAAATCCCCCTCATACATGCCGCAGGCACGGGCAAGGCGCAGCGTGCGCTCCGCACCCGGAATAAACGCGATGTCGATCATCTTGCCGTCGACGGTGAACACGCCGACGCCGGCAGCGGACTGCTCGCGGTATGCGCGCAGGATCCGTTCCGCCTGTACGATTTCCTTCGCCGTCGGGGCGAAGACCTGGTGGACGAAGCGGATCTGCTTCGGGTTGATCAGGCTCTTGCCGTCGAAGCCCATCGCCTTGTTCTGCAGCACTTCGGCCTCGAAGCCCTCGTTGTCGTCGAGGTTGGTGAAGACCGTGTCGAAGCACTGGATGCCGGCAGCCCTCGCAGCCAGCAGCATCTGTCCGCGCGCGGCGAGCATATCGATGCCGTCCCGCTGCGGGGTGGTCTGCATGCACTTGCGGAAGTCGCCGCCGGAGATCGCGACGCCGAACATGCGCTCGGACGCGGAGCAGATCTCATACGCGTTCAGGATGCCCTTCGGGCTTTCGAGCGCGGCCATCAAAAGCGTTCTGCCGACTTCGACGCCGAATTCCTTTTCGGCGGCCTCAACGGCTGCTTCAACGGTGCGCACATCCTGCGCGCTTTCGCATTTGGCGATGCGGATGCCGTCCGCGCCGCCCGCGACGCAGACGCGGATGTCCTCCTGCCAGTGCGGGGTGTCCAGTCCGTTGATGCGGACGATGACCTCGGTGTCGCCGTAGTCGATCGTCTTCAGCGCGTGATAGAGCGAAAAGCGCGCCGCATCCTTCTGATTCTCCGCGACGGCGTCCTCCAGATCGAGCATGATGCTGTCGCAGCCGTAAATGTAGGCGTCTTTGATCAGTCCGGGCTTCTGCGCGTTCATGAACATCATCGTCCGGCGCAGGCGGAACCGTTCGGGACGGGGACGAGGAATCATCTGACGGCACCTCCCCACGGAATATTTTTGTCCGATGCGTCCATGCTGCGGAAGACCGCGCATTCGACGCGTGCTTTGAGCGTACAGTCGAGCGCGCCCTTGTCGACGACGCTGACCTTTGCACTCGTAACACCGAGACGGTCGAGCGTTTCCAGAACCGTGTCCCGGATCTGGCGGCCGTACTGGTTCATGACGCTGGAACTCAGGCTCAGTTCGATCTTGCCGTCGCCCGGCTCGACCGTTACCTGCGCATCGCTGGATTCAAGCGTTCCGGCAGCTGCCGGCTTCAGAATCTCCATGTGCTGTACCTCCTTGCATTGACCGGATTTTCAGGAATCCGATATCACTTTGATTATACCATCCGTTCTGCACCGTGGCAAACATATTTTTTACATTTCGGCCGAAAAAGAAAATGTATACATTCTACAAAAACCTGTTCCTTTTTTGTAAAAACCGTGTATAATACAAGAGACGGCGAAGCGACCGGAGTTTCGGCCGGGACGCACGGATTTTTGGCCCGAAAAGGGCGGGATTGACAGGAGGGAGAATATGTCTTTACGCGAACATGCGGATCGGATCATGCGGGCGGCGCTGGCATCCGCGCTGCCGGATAACGCCGTTCATGCGGCTTTGGAGAAGGCGAATTTCGGCGACGGAAAGCTCGTACTCGTCGCAGCGGGCAAGGCTGCGTGGCAGATGGCAAAGGCCGCGTCCGATCAGCTCGGCGAGCGGGTGGACGGCGGCGTGGTCGTCACCAAGTATGACCACAGCATGGGCGAGATCGGAAAGCTTGCGATCTATGAGGCCGGGCATCCGGTGCCGGACGAGAACTCGTTCCGCGCGACGCAGGCTGCGATCGACGCGGTGACGGGTCTTTCGGAACGGGACACGGTGCTGTTTCTGCTGTCGGGCGGCGGCTCGGCGCTGTTTGAAAAGCCGCTGATTCCCGAGGAGGATCTGAATCGGCTGACCAAGGAGCTTCTGGCGTGCGGCGCGGACATCGTCGAGATGAACACGGTGCGCAAGCGCTTCTCGGCGGTCAAGGGCGGACGGTTTGCGGAACTGTGCGGACC
>CADAQS010000012.1 GCA_902790115.1 uncultured Eubacteriales bacterium
GTCCTCATCGTCGTCATCGTGATGATGGTGATGATGCTCATGCTCGTCCTCATCGTCGTCATCGTGATGATGGTGATGCGCATGCTCGGCTGCGAGCGCCGCAAGGTCGGCGTCGAGCGAGTTGCGGTGATCCATCGCCTCGAGGATGTCCGTGCCGGTCAGCTGATCCCACGGCGCCGCGATCACGACCGCGTCCGCGTTATGTTCCCGGATCAGCGCGAGCGCCGCATCGAGCTTGGCCTGGTCGAGATCCTGCGTGCGGCTCAGAATGATGCAGCCCGCCGATTCGATCTGGTCGTTGAAGAATTCGCCGAAGTTCTTATGATAGACGCGCGCCTTCTTCGCGTCAACGACGGTCACGCAGCCGCCGAGCTGCACGTCGTCGCTGAGGACGGAGCCGATTGCGGCCTTGACGTCGGACAGCTTGCCGACGCCGGACGGCTCGATTAAGATATGGTCGGGCGCGTATTCGGCAAGCACCTTTTTGAGCGCTTTTGCGAAGTCGCCGACGAGCGTGCAGCAGATGCAGCCCGAATTCATCTCGGTGATCTGGATGCCGGCGTCCTGCAGAAATGCGCCGTCGATGCCGATCTCACCGAACTCGTTCTCGATCAGAACGATCTTCTGTCCGGCGTATGCTTCGGCGATCAGCTTTTTGATCAGGGTCGTCTTGCCTGCGCCTAAAAATCCGCTGAAAATATCGATTTTCGTCATTTGGGGTTCCTTTCTCCGGCGTGTCTGACTGGCCGATACGGCCACACGCCGCCATTTTCTTTATCGTACCACACGATTTTAAAAATGCAAGAGGTCGTCACAAAAAACTCACATTCCGCGCGCGTTCTTTGAGCGCTTGTTTACCGTTTGTTCACCGCAGGCAAAGGCGAAATGTGCTATACTGTATTCGTATCGGTATCGAAAGATGGAGACGTCTGCCCATGGCTGCGCCTCGGAAAGGACGGAACGAATGCGGAAGCTGTGGAAAAACCGGCCGCTGTGGTTTGCGGCGGTGCTGTTTGTGCTGTGCATCCTGCTTGCCGCAGCGACGATGGGCGATCGCAAGATCTCCTACACGGACGGGCTGTTCCGCACCGCCGCGATGCCGGTGCAGGAACGGCTGCACGCAGCGCAGAGCGCAGTCCGCGCGTTCTTTATCCGCGTGTTCAACCCGTCCGAACTGGAACAGGAGAACGAAGCGCTCCGGCAAAAGCTCAACGAACAGGCCGCGAAGCTTGCGTTTTTTGAGGACACCGCGCGGGAGAACGCGCGCCTCAACGAACTGCTGAACTTTGCCGATGCGAACGGCAATCTGCGTTTTCTGACCGCGTCCGTGATCGGCCGCGGCTCGAACCCGTATGTGGACACGCTGACGCTGAACGTCGGCACGCGCCACGGCATCGCCGAAAAGATGGCGGTCATCACCGCGGACGGCGTGGTCGGACGCGTTTCGGAGATCGGCCCGACGTGGTGTCGCGTGCGCACGCTGTCCAACGACGATATGCGCATCTCGGTCATGATTCAGCGCACGCGTGACGAGGGCATGTACGGTGGTCTTGTCGAGCTGCCCGACGGCACGCTCGGCAGCAAGCTGTATTACCTGCCGTCCGGCGCGGACATCCGGATCGGCGATACCGTGATCACCTCCGGACTTGACGAGGTGTTCCCGAAAGGACTTTTGATCGGCACCGTCGCCGCGCTTGACGAGGGAAAGGGCATCTACGACGCAATCGTCCGCTGGGACGCCGATTTTTCCCATCTGGAGGAGGTGCTGGTGCTCGTGCCGGCATCGGACGCGCCATGAAGCGATATGCCGCGCTGATTCTGACCGCGCTGGCTGCGGTCGCACTCGACTCCGCCGTGTTCGTACAATGGACGCTGTACGGCGTCCGTCCGCTGCTGCTGCTCGCTGCGGCGCTTGCCGCCTGCGCGGCGCTGAACGTGCAGAGCGCGATCCTGACCGCCTTTTTGGGCGGACTCGTGCTGGACGCGCTGACCAATTCGTACCTTGGTCTGGAAGCCGCCTGCAATCTTCTCGCGGTGTCCGTCCTCTGGCTCCTGATCCGGAAGAACCACCCGAAGCGGTTCGTTCTGTTTTTGTACTTCTGCCTTTGTGCGGCGCTCTGTACGCCGCTCGAATGGCTGTATTCGTATCTGCTCGGCGCACATCACGGCGGCCTGCAGATCTGGCTGACGCGCGCGCTGCCCTCCGCCGTTCTGACCGGCGCGGCGGCGCTTCCGATCGACCGGCTGTTCCGCCGGGTTTCGGTCAGCCGTCGGGATCGTATATGAAACGCGGTGAAAAAGGAAAACTGAATCTTCGGGTCTGGCTGCTGATTGCGGTCCTTGTTGTGCTGCTCGGCGTTCTTTTGTGGTATATCCGCAAGCTGACGATCACTGAGGTCGAAGCCTACACTGCCGCGGTTTCGCAATCGACCCGGGCAACGACCTATCAATCCGGCACGCGCGGCCGGATCCTCGACCGCAACGGCGTCGTGCTCGCCTATGACGAGATCACCTACAACGTGCGCTTTTACCGCGATCCGAACAATACGACGCCGGTGGACAGCATGCGCTATACGCATTCGCTGATCGAGGCGATCAAGATCATCGAGGCCGGCGGCGGCAAGGTGATCGACACGTTCTACATTCAACTTGCTTCGGACGGCTCCTACTATTACGATTTCGGCACCTCGAGCGAATCCGCGGCCGCCGTCCGCAAACGCAACTTTGTCGAAGCCTGCAATTTCTCGAATCCCGATCTTTCCGCCGAGGACGCATACCTGATCCTGCGCGAATCGTGGCGTATCCCCGACGATATGCCGTTCTCCGAAGCGCGGAAGATCATGTCGATCCGACAGGAAGCCGTCCTGAACAGCTACCGCGCGTTCGAGGGCGTCGTGATCGCCTACGACGTGTCGCTCGCCGTCGTGACGGAACTGGATATGCTCGCGAGCGAGCTTGTCGGCATCCAGACCGAGCAATCCAGCGTCCGCGTGTATCCGTACGGGAACGCCGCTTCGCATATCCTCGGCTACCTGTCCAAGCAGGTCACGACCGACATGAGCACGATCAACTATTCCTACGACGACTACCGCGGTCTCGTGGACGTCGCCGAAACGAAAAACATGCTGCAGCTCGGCTATTCGTACAGCGATCTGATCGGCGTCGCCGGCGTTGAGAAATCGATGGAGGCATATCTGACGCCGCATCTGTATGGGCGGCTCGGCACAACGACGATCCTGAAAAACCGGCGCGGCGCGATTCTCGAGGTGCTCGACTCGACGCAGGCCGAAAACGGCATGGATGTGCAGCTGACGATCGATTTTGAACTGCAGCAGGTCGTGGAGCAGGCGCTGCGCCACAACATTGAAGCGACCAATCAGAAGCAGCAGGACAAGATCCGGCAGAACGCGAGCGATTACCGCAGGCGCGTTGCGAACCTGGAAGACATCCAAACCGCCAAGACCGGCGCAATCATCGTCATGGAGGTCAACACCGGCAACATCCTCGCGATGGCGTCCTGCCCGGATTACGACCCGAACCTGTTCACCGACGGCGTCGACGACGTCGAATATGAAGCGCTGTTCGGCGCCGGCAGCAATCAGCCGACGCTGAACCGTGCAATCGCCATCCGCACGATGACCGGCTCCGTGTTCAAGATGGCAACCGGCTTTGCGGGGCTCATGGAGGGCAAGATCACAACCGACGAACGGATCTCCGACCGCTCTCCGTACTACTACTTTGTCAATGACCCGACGACCAAGGTTGAACAGAACGCGCCGAGCTGCTGGACGCACAATCTCGGCTCGCATGCGAATCTGAACCTGTCGCGCGCGCTGACCGTTTCCTGCAACTATTTCTTCTTCACAGTCGCCGACCGCGTCGGCATCGAGCGGCTCGTCTACTGGGCCGGACGGCTCGGGCTCAAGGACACCACCGGCGTCGAACTGCCCGGCGAACTGTCGGTGCAGATCGGCGGTCAGAAGGCGCGGTATGACTATACCAAGCCGCTTTCCCAGCAGACCTCCGCGCTCCCGCGTCTGATTTACAACCAGATCTATGCGCTTCTGCGGCAGATTACGCAAAACAGCGAGGTGTCCGTCACGTCCGCGCAGCTGTCCGCCTGCGCGAACCGGCTGCTGCAGCTGCAGACCGGCGAACAGCGCGAGCTCGGCGCCGAGATCCGTCAGATCCTGTATGAGGAGCTCAACATTCCGGTCGGCGTGTCGTACGTCCACTCCGCATGGGTCGTGTCGATCTCGACCTGGCTCGAGGAACTGCGCTGGAAGCCGACCTACACGATTCAGACCGGCATCGGACAGGGCGTTATGCTGGTGACGCCGATCTCCCTCGCCCGCTACGGCGCGACGATCGCCAACCGCGGAACCGTCTATCAGCCGACCGTGCTTGACAAGGTCTACAACACCGACGGCAGCGTTTACCTCGACAAGCAGCCGAACGCTGTGGACACCGTCGCCGCGCCCGATGCCTTCTGGGACGCGATCATCGACGGGCTGGAGGGCGTTGTGTCGCCTGAGGACGGCGGCACCGCCGCATCGGCATTCTCCTCCGCGTTCCGCAGCAAAGGCTATCTGGAACAGATCATCGGCAAAACCGGCACCGCGCAAACGTCTACGACCTCCTCGAGCAACATCGATATCGAGAACACCGCGTGGTTCATCGCGGTCACCCCGCGTGAGAATCCCGAGATCGTCATCGTCGTATTCATTCCGAACGGACTGTCGGGCAGCTCGAACGCCGTCGCAGTCGAGGATATTGTGACCTACTGGCTCGAACATCATCCGGTCGAAACCGCCCAAACGCCGGAATTGTAAGGATCTGTAAAAAATGCGGACGAAATTCGTCTAAGACTTGAAATTTGCGTTAAAACGTGTCGGAGCGCCTTGCGGCGCTCCGTTTTCCGTCGTAAACTGGACGCATGGAACAAAACACCACGATTCAACCCGATTCCCGACGCGGTTTCGCATCGCGTTCAAGTGGACGCGGCTGCGCGTCCGCGCGCTGTGGAAGCGCTTCTTATCGCTCAGCCTTGCCCAAAAGCGCACCGTGCTGACGATAGCGGCATCTGCCGCCGCAGCGATCCTGTTTCTGATCGCGCTGAGCGTCGGCGTCTCCGCCTGTGCACAAAACCGTGCGCTCGCCGCCGAAGCGGCGACCGATTCTCCGGATGCGCAGGCTGTACCGCCGCAGGACGACCTTTCGGCAGAGCTGCTGCCGTTCTCGCCGGACGAGCTCGGCCCTACGGAGGAGTGGGACGACTTTCCCGAGCTGTTTTCCGACGAGCCGGACGCGTTGAAAAAGCACGATCAAAACGAGGATGTTTCCGCTTTGCAGACACGGCTGATTGCGCTCGGCTATCTGGAGATCGACGAGCCGACCGACTATTACGGCAGCGCGACGGAGTACGCGGTCAAGCTGTTCCAGCGACAGCACGACCTCGAGCAGGACGGCGTTGCCGGCGCGGAAACGCTGACGCTGCTGTACAGCGACGACGCGCAAAAGTACACGATGAAAGAAGGCTCCGAAGGCCGCGACGTCAAGCTTTTGCAGGAGCAGCTGTGCGAGCTCGGATATCTTTCCGAAAAGCAGGTGGACAGCGTATACGGCACGGTGACGCAGGACGCGGTCAAGGCGTTTCAGAAGCGCAACAGGCTGACCGCCGACGGCAAGGCCGGCGAAAAGACGCTCGAAAAGCTGTACAGCGACGACGCGAAGGTCTCCTCCGAGCTTGCCGCACAGCAGAAGGCCGAAGAAGAAGCCGCCAGGAAGAAGGCTAAAGAGGAAGCCTCCAAATCGAAGGAGAAACAGAAAGCCGCCGATGCCCGGTCCGCCAAGGAGAAGAAGATCGAAAAATTTCTCTCGGCGGCCAAATCCAAGCTCGGCTGCGAATACATTCTCGGCGATCGCGGGCCCGATACGTTTGACTGCTCCGGATTCGTCTGGTACTGTCTCAAGCAGGCCGGCGTCTCGACGACGCGGCTCAACGCCGCCGGATACTCGCGCAAGTCCGGCTGGAAGGATATTAAAAAGTACAGCGACGTGCAGAAGGGCGACATTCTGTTCTTCCGCAGCAACGATTCCAAGAAGGTCAGCCACACCGGCATCTACATCGGCGGCGGCATGATGATCGACGCCTCGTCCGCCAACGGCAAGGTGGTCAAACGCGCCGTCTCCGCCTACTGGAAAAAGAACTTTGTCAACGCCCGCCGGCCGTGGGCGTAAGGAAACGAAAAAAAGCCCCGGTCGGGGCTTTTTTCGTTCTCGCATTTCAGAGTTCGATCACATATTTTTGACAGGCGTTGACAATTTCGGTGTCGCCGTAATGATGGAGACGCTGCGCGCCGTAGTTCATGTGCACATGTCCGTGGACAAGGTACTTCGGATGCCAGCGGTCGAGCAGCGGCAGAAAGCATTCGAACCCGCGGTGCGCGTAGTCGTCCATGTCGCCGTAGCCGTGCGGCGGGGTATGCGTCAGCACGATATCGACGCCGCCTACCCTGCGGATCTGCCAGGATGCACGCCAGATGCGCCAACGCATCTGCGCCTCGGTATACTGATGCGGATTCTGATTGTACCGCGCGCTGCCGCCAAGACCCAGAATCCGCACGCCGCGATAGGTATACAGTGTGTCCTCGATGCAGTCGCAACCCTCGGGCGGCAGTTTTTCGTAATTCACATCGTGATTCCCGTGGATATACAGCACCGGAACGCGGCACATCGTGACCAGAAAACTCAGATACGACGATTTCAGGTCTCCGGCGGACAGAATCAGATCATATTCATCGAGTCTTCCCGGCTGATAATAGTCCCAAAGATACGGGTCTTCCTGATCGGACAGAACGAGGATTTTCATGACACAGGCTCCTCCTTCGGCTTCAGCGCGTCGCGGTAGACGCCCTCAAGCCGGACGATGCTCTGTGCCATCGGCAGGATCTTTTCAAACGGCGGGATCTCGCCGTCCACGGCGTCACACAGCCAGTCCATCTCGAGGATCTCCTGCGGCGTGAACAGGCGCGTGCCGTCGCTGACGACGGTTCCGTCCTGCGCCGTGATCTTCCGGAAGAACGGCAGCAGACTTTCGCCCGAAAGCTCCCGCTTCAAAAGCAGCGCAAGCGTCCTCACGCCCTCCGGCAAGTCCTCGGACAGCACGAGATCCACGACGCCGCTCGGCATGCCCCACCAATAGTTGACCGCCTGTGCGCCGCTGCGGAAGCTGTTGTCCTCCCACTGCCCCGCAAGGATCTCACGCAGCAGCTTCCCGTAAAAGCCGCCCCAGTTCCAGTACGGCGCGGCAAGCGGAGTAAAGCCCTTGTTTTCGGTGATCTGATTCAGTCCCCAATGCGCCTGCGGGCGGCTCGGCATCGGCAGATCACGGTTCGAGATGATGTCCACGCCTTCCGCCATCAGAGCCGACAGCGGATCGGTCTCGACGCTCGACCAATGCAGGCTTACGCGCGCCCGCGGATTCGTCATCCGCGCGCCGAGCGCAAACGCGTTGATTCCGGCCGGCACGCCGAAGATCGGGCTCGACGCGATATAGCCGAGCTTGCCGGTTTTCGTCATCGCGCCGGCGATCGCGCCGGAAATGAACTTCGCCTCATAGATGCGGCTGTAATAGGTGCGCACGCCGGGGTACGGCATGATCACCGAGCAGTTCAGAATCTTGACCTGCGGATACGTCGCGGCAGCTCTGCGGCAGGCCGTGATCAGCGACGGCGTTGTCGCAAAGATCACCTGCGCGCCGTCCTTCACCGCCTCCGCGATCCGATCGTCCGCCGTCTTTTCGGGCGTGACGACATAGGCTTTGGTCGTCACCTTTCCATCGAGCTCGCGCTCCGCAGCAAGCCGTCCCTCCTCGTGTGCGGCGACCCAGTCGCTCTGCGCCGGAGAGAACTCGTGCACAAACGCCGCGTTCAGATGGTCGGGCAGAAAGACCGCATCGTACAGACGCGTCAGCACGCTCTTTTCAACCGGTTTGGTCTCGGTTTCCACCGCGACCGACGCGGCGAGATCGGCGGCAAGCGCCGTAATCGATGCGGAAAGCGCTTCCTCGGTCATCGTGCGCATCTCATCGATCGTATAGGTCGAGACCCACGCAAGAAACGCTTCGTTCAGATCGGCGTTTTGCGGCAGCCGCGTTTCGGCGGCCTTGCAGAAGCGCGCAAAGGCGTTCTGCACGCGCAGCCGGTCGTCGGCGTCCCAGACCGCATCCGGTGCAAAGCCGAGCTTTTCCGTCAGCTCTCGGTACTTTCCGAACTTTTGGAACCGGAACGTATACAGTCTGCTCCGGCGAAAGAACTCCATAAACTCATAGTAAAGCCGGATCTGCGGCTCCTCCGACCATGCCGGCACGATCCGCAGCACGGACGAAGCGATCGTCGGCGCGTCGAAATGCTTCAAAACGCTGACGCGCTTGTTGCCCTCCTGCACATAGAAATCGCCGAGGTATTCATAGCAGCGGATCGCATCGCGGATGCCGCCCTCGTTCAGATGTGCATGGCAGAGGCTGACCCACTTCATGCCGAATTCGGTGTCCGGCTCGAGCAGCGGCATGAAATCGGTCGAAAACGCCGCCCGCCGTCCCGCGGTCGCAGTTCCGATGATCCGGTTCATCGGCAGGTCGAACAGGCCGAGCTCCGAGCGCCCGGCGACCGGCCGGTCTCCGATCACCTCGTCGAGCACCTTCGGATATGGAGAAACACCCTTCTTCAGATCCTCCTGATAGCGGCGCTGACCCTTTTTGCGAGCAGCTTTGTATTCGTTCATGGCTTCTGTCCAGCTCAAATTGTTTGTTCTCCTTTGACGGGAACGAACCGGTTCCTGCCCGGTTTCCCCGGTGTTTTTTTAAATTTTCCGCATTGTAACACCTACCGCCCGCCCTGTCAAGGCACGGCGGCGAATCGCATGCCGATTGTGCGCCGATTTTACAGCCGAACAAAAAACCCGTACCCATACCGGTACGGGAGCAAGGTTACAGCAGCTTGTGAATGTCGGAAAGCCGGTCGAGCGCCGCGAGCAGCGTTTCGTCCTTTTTCGCATAGTGGAACCGCGCCAGGTGCCGCACGTCCTCCTTATAGAACGTGCTGCCCGGCACCGCGGCGACGCCGATTTCGCGCGCGAGCCGTTCGCAGAACGCCACGTCGTCGCCCCCGGCATACTTTGCGATGTCCACCAGAACGAAGTACGACCCTTGCGGCTCGATGAAGTCGAACCCGATCTGCCGGAGCCCGCCGCAGAACAGCTCCTTCATGTGCGTGTAATGCGCCTGCAGCTCTTTGTAGTAGCTGTCCGGCATCTCAAGGCCTGCGATCACCGCCTCCTGCAGCGGCGACGGCGCGCAGACCGTCAGAAAATCATGCGTTTTTTTGCAGTTGTCCAAAATACGCTTGCAGGCGACGATGTATCCGAGCCGCCATCCGGTGACCGAATAAGTCTTGCTCAGCGACGAGCATGAAATCGTCCGCTCCCACATGCCCGGCAGCGACGCCATATAGGTGTGCACATACGGCGCATAGATGATATGCTCGTACACCTCGTCCATGATGATGTACACGTCGTAGCGGATCGCAAGGCCGGCGATGCACTGCAGCTCTTCGCGCGAAAAGACCTTGCCGTTCGGGTTCGACGGATTGCAGACGATCATCGCCTTGCAGCCCTGCCGAAACACGTCCTCAAGCTCGTTCGGATCGAAGCTGTTCTCCGGCGGCACGAGCGGCACATAGACCGGCTCGCAGCCGAGCAGCAGCGACTGCGCCTCGTAATTCTCAAAAAAAGGCGAGAACACGGCGACCCGGTCGCCCGGATCGGTTACGGCCATCAGCGCGGCCATCATGGCTTCGGTGCTGCCGACCGTCGCAAGGACGTTCTCGTCGGGATCGATTGGAAGTCCCATAAAGCGCGAAAGCTTCCCGGCAAGGGCGGCGCGGTAGTTTTGCGCGCCCCACGTCGGCGTATACTGATGCGGTCCGGCCGATGCGACCTCCGCCAGCCGGTCCATGATCGCTTTGGGCGGATCAAAGTCCGGAAACCCCTGCGACAGGTTGATCGCGCCGCACTCCATGGCGATGCGCGTCATGCGGCGAATGCAGGAATCGGAAAGATGTTCAGTTCGGTTCGATAACGGTTTCATGCCTGCCCCCGGGGGATTTTATTTCTGCTGCGATTCGATATAGGCGATCACATCGCCGACGGTGTTGAATGCCGTGTTGTCCAGATTTTCAAAGCGGATGCCGAATTCGTCCTCTATGCCGAGCACCAGCATCAAGAGCGTAACCGAATCGATGTGCAGATCCAGCACAAGCGAGCTTTCCGGCGTGATGCTTTCGGTCTTCGCATACGGCATGACGGTCTTGAAAACTTTCATCAAACGGTCAAAAGTCATAGTTTCCTCCGCTTCCATCAGATTGATTTAGTATATCATACTCTCCCTGCCCGTGCAAGGGCGTGTTTGAAGAGCAGCCGGCACGCCCGAGCCCGTGTCGAACCATTCGGTTATTCCCTGTACGCCGTTCGATACAGCGCCAGCGCGAGGACCGCGCTGAAGGCGTCCGCGACCGGCTGTGCCGCAAGGAACCCGCGATACCCGGCAATCCCCGTAAGGATCCCAAACACAGCGACGAACAGTACGCCCTGCCGGCTCAGCGACATCAGCAGCGCGCGAACCGACTTTCCGCTCGCCTGAAACAGACAGGTGTACAGCAGCACGATCGCGCAGAACACCATGCCCGAGACCTGCCAGCGCAGCATGACTGCGCCGTCGGCAACGATCGCAGCGTCGTCGAGGAACACGTGCATCAAAGGCGCTGCAGGCAAGAATACCGCAAGCGATTCAACCAGCGCCAGTCCGCACAGAAACAGCGTGCAAAACCGCAGCAGCCGCTTGAGCTTTTCGGTCTCTTTTGCGCCGAACAGGAACCCGAACAGCGGCACGCCGCCGAACGAGAACCCGACAAGGATCAGCTGCACGATCATCGTGATCTTCAGTACGATGCCGAGCGCAGCGATTTTTTCATCGCCGTACGGCAGCAGGAACTGATTCATGAGCACGATGCACACGCTTGAAGCGATGTTCGTCAGCGCCGCTGTGAAGCCGACACTGAAGATCTGCCGCCATTCCGGTCCAAAAACGCGCGCCTGTTTTCTCTTTACCGACAGCACGGCGCTTTTCTTTAGGACGAACAGCAGGCACAGCAGATCGGTCATCGTATAGCCGAGCACCGTCGCAAGCGCGGCGCCCTTTGCGCCCCAGCCGAACGTGGTGATGAAGATCGGATCGAGCACAATGTTCAGCAGCGACCCCGCGACCGTACCGGCCATGGACAGCGCGGACATGCCCTCGCTCCGCATCAGGTTCGAGTGAATGAACGACAGGATTACGAGCGGCGCGCCGCCGACGATCACCAGGTAGTACGACTCCGCATGGCGGAACGTTTCCGCGCTCGCGCCGAGCAGCTGCAGCATCGGACGGCGTAAAAGCAGCATCGGCACCGCGATGACGACGCCGGTCAGAAGGGAGAACCAAAAGCAGAACGCGCTGACCCGCGCTGCGCTGTCGCAATCTCCGCTGCCCAGCAGGCGCGAAATCAGCGAGCTGCCGCCCTGCCCGTAAATGTTTCCGATCGCCATCAGCACAGTGAACAGCGGTGCGCACAGCGAAACGCCCGCCACGAGCATCGTATCGTTGGTCCGGGCGATAAAGTAGGTGTCCGCAAGGTTGTAGATCAGCGTGATGACCATGCTGAACACGACCGGCAGCGCAAGTTTGAAATAGGTCGGGATCAGCCGATCCGTGTCAAAAATCCGTTCCTGTTCCACCGGATCCCTCCTTTATCCGCGCGCCGTTCCCGATTCAGCGCAGCTGCTTTACGATATATGCCGCGATGTTTCGGTTCCCTTCCGCGTTCGGATGCACGCCGTCCGTAAACCAGTCCGCCTGTCCTTTGGTGAACGTGTTCAGATCGATCACCTGCAGACCGAGAAGCGCCGCCTGCCGCCGGATGGCCTCACAGACCGGGCCGTCGACGACGTCCGGATCGATGTCAAACGCGACCTTGCCGCGCTTCGGATCGGCATAGCAGCGCGGCGGCGTCATCAGAAGGACGCGCGGACGGTTCTCCAGCGCCGTGTACCCCTTGACGAAGGCGTGCAGCTCCCGCTCGTACCGCTCTGCGTCCCAGTTGTACGGCTTGGCGTCGTTCGTTCCGAGCAGGATCAGATAGGTTTCGGCGCAAAGCCGAAGCGACGCCGGATAAAACTTCTCCGCGGTGTACGGATAATCGCCCTCGTCCTGCAGCGTCCGGCCTCTGATCCCATAGTTGAGCACCTGATACTCCGATCCGAGAAGCCGGTTCAGGGCGTATTCCCAGGTCAGCTGCGTTTTGCCGCGAACGCCCGCGCCGAAGGTGATGCTGTCGCCGATGCAGGCGACGTGCTTTTTATCCGGCAGAACGGCAGGCATGCGCGGAACCGCCAGATATTTCAGGACCAAATGCGAAATTCTGCTTTGCAACGACATCATTCTCTCCGAAAAACATTCCTGTTGATTATACCGTTCTTTTTCGACGCGGTCAATCGAAAAACCCGCTGCGGCGGTTGCCGTAACGGGTTTGCTTGATTGCTGCTTCTGCCGGCGGTTACTGCGTGACCTTGGTGCCGCTCTCGCCCCGCAGCGCCGCAGCCGCGTTTTCGAGCGAAGCGATGATCGCTTCCTTGCCGGTGCGGGCAAACGACATCGCCGCCTGCACCTTCGGCAGCATCGATCCGGGTGCGAAATGTCCTTCGCGGATGTACTGCTCCGCTTCGGCGCAGGTCATGGTCTCGAGCGCTTTCTGCTCGGGCTTTCCGAAATGGATCGCAACGCGGTCCACCGCGGTCAGGATCACAAGCTGGTCTGCGCCGACGAGCTCCGCGAGCTTGGCCGATGCGAAATCCTTATCGATGACCGCCGGCACGCCGACGAGCGTCTCGCCCTTGCGAACGACCGGAATCCCGCCGCCGCCGACCGTGATGACCACATGGCCGGCGTCGATCAGCGTGTTGACCGCATCCTTTTCCACGACGTCGATCGGCTTCGGGCTCGGCACGACCTGCCGGTAGCCTCTGCCCGCATCCTCGACCATCGTGTAGCCCTTCTCGGCCGCGATCGCTTCCGCCTGCTCCTTGGTGTAGAAGGCACCGATCGGCTTGGTCGGGTGGGAAAAAGCCGGATCGTTCTCATCGACAAGCACCTGCGTCACGACCGTTGCAACCGATTTCTCGATGCCGCGGGCGCGCAGTTCGTTCTGAATGCTGTTCTGCAGATGATAGCCGATATAGCCCTGGCTCATCGCGCCGCATTCCGGAAACGGCATATCGCTCTTGATCGCCTTTGCCGCAGCCGCCGTAGACATTGCCAGATTGATCATGCCGACCTGCGGTCCGTTGCCGTGCGCGATCACGACCTTGTTGCCCGCTTCGATCAGATCGACGATCGGTTTCGCCGTTTCGCGCACCAGTTCGAGCTGTTCATACGGCGTATTGCCGAGCGCGTTGCCGCCGAGCGCGATCACAAGTTTTTTCATCCGTTCGTTCTCCCTTCGCTGTTCTCTGCATCCATTATAGGGTCGCCGGACGGCTTTGTCAATCGCTCCATCACGCGATACAGCGGCTTGAACAGCGCAAGGCAGATCAGAAAGTTCGACACCATGTGCACGACGCCGAATCCGACGCCGCTGACGATCGTCGCCCAGACGATCTTCCAGCCGCCCATCGGGAACATGGTCAACGCATACACCCCGTCGAATACGAGCACGAACAGTCCGGAAAACACCGCCCAGCCGAGCGCGTTGTCCTTCAGCAGCTTTTTGAACAGCAGCACGAGGACGACCAGCAGCGGCCAGACGATGCAGTAGAACGGGAACCAGAACCCGAACCCCCAGTACAGACCTTCCTCAAAGATGTAGATGATCACCGGAAACACGGTCTTCCAGCCGAAGAACAGCGTAAACAGGATGATCAGAAAGGTCACACCCTCAACGTTCGGGATTGCTTCAAGAACTTTTTTGACAACAACGATCAGCGCCGTACACAGCGCAAGAGAACAGAGTTCCCGAAGCCAGCGCGATTTCATGGCAGGATCAGAAAATCGACCACTCGAACGAGTCGCCGTCTTCGATCGGCGTTTCGTCGACGCCGGTCATGACCATCTCGCCGCCCTTTGTGTAGACCCACCACTGCTGCTTGTCCGGATCGGCAAAGTGACCGTTCACGGTGTCCACAAACAGACCGAAATCGCCCTCCGAGCCGGAGATCAGACCTTCCTTGATCAGCGCGGCGCCGAGCGTCTTTTCATTGGTGCGAACCGCGAGCTTTTCCTCGACGTCACCGAACGTCACGGTCAGATAGATCGTCTTATCCGCTTCGGGATCGGGTTCCTCGCCGTAGATCGACCACTCGAACGAATCGCCGTCCGCAACCGGAGTCTCATCGACGCCGGTCATGACCATCTCGCCGTTCTTTGTGTAAACCCAGTACTGCTGCTTGTCCGGATCGGCATAACGACCCTTGACCGTGTCGATGAACAGGCCATAGGCGCCCTCCGAACCCGATGCAAGCTCCGCCTTAACCAGAGCCGGTCCGAGATTTTCCTCCTCTGTTTCGAAGCTGACCGTTTCGGTAACGTTGCCGAACGTGATCACAAGCGTCAGCTTGGCAAGCCCGGCTTCCTTGGCAGGCTGCTCTGCCGGCTGCTCCTCGGCAGGCGCTTCGGTAACGACCGGCGCTTCGGTAACGACCGGCGCTTCGGTGGTTTCCGGCACTTCGGAAAGCGCGGGCGTTTCGGTTTCCTGCACCGCAGGCGCCGCAGCGGGCGTGCAAGCCGCAAAGCTCAGCAGCATCAGCAGAGCCAGCAGCAGGGACAAAAGTTTGGTTGGTTTCATAGTACCCTCCGTACAAAAATGAACTCCCCCGAAAAGATCTTCGGGGGAGAAACGGTGCAGCAAACACGCACCGATTTCGCCCGCCGCAAAATCCGTCTCAGGGTGTATGTGCCGACTGCATAGGCGTTCCGACTGGTTGGCTCACGGCAGCGGGGGCTGCGGCGGATTCTCACCGCTCTTTCCCTATCTTGTCAGCAACGCAAATCCTATCATATTCCGTCTTATTCGTCAAGGTGGTGTGATTTTAGTGCATAGATGTCTTGCAAATCCGGCAGTTCTTCGCTATCATTCCTTTATTTCAGAGTAATAGGCGTAGATTCGTCCCATATAACGGATGTAATCGCAGCAGTAATCCGAATAATCTCGCTTTTGTTGGTGTATTTTCTTCCCTTTCCCGATAAAAAAGAGCGGTTTCCCGCTCTTTTTGCTGTTTCTATGGTGCTTTTTCAGGATACGTTTTATCCCCAGATGTGATATGCCATCAGGAAGTGCTCTTTCCAGTATTTTCCGGTCAGCACATTGTCGGTGATGCGAACCTTGCCCGCGCTCGACGACGCGTCGATCATCTTGCCGCCGCCGAGGTAGATGCCGACATGGCCCTTGCCGGAACCCGTGCCGCTGAACACGAGCACGTCGCCGCGTTTGAGATCGCCGGTCGAAGTGATGCGCTGATACTTCTTGCAGGTGCGCCATCCGCGGCTCGTCATGTAGCTCTGCTTGACGCCCGCCTGCTTCAGGCACCAGTAGACGAAGCCGGAGCAGTCGAACTTGTCCGGGCCCTTGCCGCCGCTGACGTATTTGCATCCCAGCTTGGACTCGGCGATCTTGATGAACGCCTCGATGCCTTCGCCGTAATCGATCGTGCTGCCGCCCGATCCGGTATCGCCGGAATCGTCCGGCGTCGGCGCAGGCGTTGCCGCAGGCTTGGGTGTCTTGGTCGGTTTCGGGGTCTTGGTCGGCTTCGGGGTCTTGGTTGCCTTCGGCGTTGCGGTCTCATCCGGCGCCGGGGTTGTGACCGGTTCGGTGCCCGGATCCTCCGGCTTCTCGGTCGGATCGACCGTGGGCTTGGGCGTCTTCGTGGGCTTGGGCGTCTTGGTCGGTTTTGCCGTGGGTTTGGGCGTCTTGGTGGGTTTCGGCGTGGGTTTGGGCGTCCTGGTTGGTTTGGGCGTCGGATTTGCCGCCGCGGCGCTGCTGTGCAGCAGACTGATCGTTTCGGGATCCGCTTCGCCGGTCTCCTCGAGGCCGTTGCGCTTCTGGAACGCGCGCATCGCCGCCTCGGTCTTGTCGCCGTAATAGCCGGTCGCCTGCTTTTGCGTCAGATAGTTCAGCCGGACGAGGCGGCTCTGCAGATGCTGCACGTCCTCGCCCTCGGTACCGTTTCGGAACGCAAACGGCTCGCCCTCGCCTGAATCGAGCAGCGTCATCGTCGGGCGCGTCAGATTGCCGTCGGCTACGAGACCGTTCTCCTCCTGGAAGCGGCGCACGGCGACCTGCGTCATCTTGCCGAACACGCCGTCCGGACGGTTCACGAGATACCCCTGCTCGAACAGCTTCTCCTGGAAATGCAGGATCTCGGGGTTTTTGTCGCCGACTTCGAAGAAGTAGCCGACCGAGTCCTCCTCGAACAGCGCTTCGAACGTTTCGTTGTCGACGATGACGTCCTCCGGCAGGCGGTTCCGCGAACGGAACAGGCGGATCGCTTCCTCGGTTCCTTCGCCGTAGATGTCCGTTGTATCGTCCTCCGGCAGGTACCCGAGCTCCACGAGCCGCTCCTTGACCAGCGCGACCGCTTCGCCGCTCGCGCCGCGCACGAGCGCATAGTGCAGCGCATCCTCATCGAACAGTTTTTCGTAGGTTGCCGGATCGCACGCGCCGGAGACCTCCAGTCCGTTGCGCAGCTGGAACGCGCGGATCGCGTCCGCCGTGCCCTCGGTATAGTCCTGCGTCGGCTGTTCAAAATCCAGATATTCGAGCTCCATCAGCCGGATCGCAATATCCAGCACGATCGGCTGCGTATCGCCCTCGACGAGCGTATCGCCGTTTTCGGGGTTCTTGCTCGGCACGGGCGTCGGCGTCGGCGTCGGCGTCGGACGCTCGGTCGGCGTCGGCATCGGCGTGCCGTCGGCAACCAGCGTGATATTGCCGTCGTAGGCCGACAGCGCAATTGGAAGAACCGCGTCCTCCGGCTCCTCCGCGGTGGGTCCGGGCGTCGGCGTGACGTCCGCAAACACCGCCCGGATCACGCGCGGCCGCACGTTGAACCACAAAAACATCACGCCGCCGAAAAACAGCAAGGAAAGGATCACTTCCAGAAGGATCCTTCCCGCTTTTTTCTTCGGTTTTGCGGCCGGTGTTTCCGGCGACGGTCTCGATTTTTTCACGCTATCAGCATACCAAAAGGATGCAAAATATTTGCACTCTTTTTGTAAACAAACTGCAAAAATCGGGACGATCAGACAATCAGGTCGCCTTCCTCGGTGTTGATGACCTCAAAGATCTCTTCCTCGACGCCGGTCTGCGCGTTGATATAGATCAAAAAGAACGTATCGTTCAGCGTTCCCTTGCACTCATAGCAGAGTACCTCGCGCACGTTGCTCTTCGGGATCAGCGCGAGCGTCACGGCTTCGACCGTCAGCTCCGTCGAAACGGCGTTTTTCGCGTCCTCCGCCGTCAATGCAGGCGGTTCGAGTTCGCGGTGCGTATGGTGCGACCAGTAGTTTCGCGCGTCGATGCCGATCACGCGTCCGGCCTCCCGGTCCACATAGACCTTGACAAGATCACTGTACAGCACGACGCCGTCCTGCACCGCCGCATAGTTCAGCACGACGCAGCCCGCATAGTACTGCGCGTACGACGGATGCATCGTTCCGTATCCGGCGGATTCGAGGTATGCGCTCGCGATCGCGTGCATTTCCCGGCTCTCCGCATCCGACGGCGGATCGTTCTTATCGCCCGACGGCGGCTCCATGCGGTACAGGATCTTGCCGCCGCGCTCGGTCACAGACAGGCTTTCGCCGTTCGGTCCCGAAAAATCATAGGTTCTGATCGCGCTTTCGCAGATTCCGTCGAATCGCCATTCCGCACCGCCCGCCGCAGAGGCGATCGCTTTTGCCTCGGCTTCGGAGACCGTGCGTTCGGGCAGACCGACCGGCTCGGCGTTTTCGCTGCTCTCCGAAAACGGCCCGTCGTACAGCAGAGTCGGATAGGCCGGAACCGCATCCTTTTCCGCCGATGCGGTGTAATAGGTTTGTGGCGTGACCGGATCCGTCGGCAGCGTACCGTTGCTGATCCGCCCGTCCACCGCCTTCTGCAGCGCCGCGCACTGCTCGCCGATCTTCTGCAGCTGTTCCGCGTCCGTCGCGGTCGGCAGCGTTCCCTCCTCCGCCGACTGCAGCAGCGCATAGGCATAGTCGCCGATGCGCGTCAGAAACTGCATCAGTCCGCTGCCGTCGGTATGCGAGACCGGCAGGCTCTCCAGCGCGCTGCCCGCGACGCCCGACAGCCGCCAGACGTCCGCAAGCAGCCGTACATGCTGTCCGCGGCTCGCCGCAGCGCCGAGCTTGCGAAGGTCGCTCTGCAGATCGTTCAGCGCTTCGGACAGCGTGCGCGCCGCGTTTTCGGTATCGCTCTGCACCCGCTGCAGCAAGGCTTCGTTCTCCTTTTGCAGACTCTCCGCCGTTCTTTGCGACTCGGTATACAGAATCCCGGTCGCCAGCAGCGCCGCAAGCAGCAGAAACGGCACAAATCCCGTCAAAAACCGCTTCATGTTCCTCCTCATTTGCAAAATACATGTTGGCCGATCCGAAGCTTGACCGGACGTGACAGGATCCACGCGTTCGTCGTCTTCTTCGGATTATAATAATAGAGACATCCGCCGGTCGGATCCCAGCCGTTCATCGCGTCCTTGGCGGCCTTGAGCGCGGTGTCGTTCGGCTGCATGTTAATCTGCCCGTCCGAAACGACTGAGAACGCGCCTCTCTGATAGATCACGCCGTGGATCGAATTCGGGAACGCGCTCGAGCGCACGCGGTTCAGAATCACCGCTCCGACCGCGACCTGCCCTTTATACGGTTCGCCGCGCGCCTCGCCGTGGATGCACTGCGCCAAAAGATACACGTCGCCCGAGCCGCCGCCGCTTTGTCCGCTCTCCCCGCCCGAAAGCGAAATGCCGAGCGCCGCGGCCGTTTTCGGACCGACCACGCCGTCCGGGGTCAGACCGTTTTTCCGCTGAAAATAGCGCACAGCGGCTTCGGTCCTGCTGCCGAAGATACCGTCCACCGCGCCGTCGTAATAGCCCCACTGCTTGAGCTTTCGCTGCACGGTCGCGACCTCGTCGCCGTTCGATCCCTTTTTCAGCACCGCATCCGCCGCAGCAGGCAGCGCAAGCGTCAAAAGCAGCAGAATAACCGCGAGCACGAACCGCCCGCCGCGCAAAAAATGCTTTATCCGTTCCATCGCAGCAGCCACTCCTTTGCCCAGCGGAACAGAGTGCTTTCCGGCTCGACGGTCTCGAGATCGACCGCTTCGCCGCTCTCGCTGATGATGCAAAGCGGCGGGAACAGCACGCACCACCAGTTGTGTCCGGCGCCTTTGCCGAGCCGGACGATCAGCGCGTCATAAACGCCCGCCGGGAACAGCCGGTCGCCGTAGGTCCGGTCCGGGAACGGCTCCGGTCCCACCGAAAGCTGCACGCCGTAGTCCATGCCGGCGTCTTTCAGGACGCGTTCTGCGGTTTTCTGCAGCACAGCGCCGTTCGCAAGCAGAAACTGCCGCGCGTCGGCGTAGCTTTTTTGCATTTCAAACAGCGGACGGATCGCGTCGCGCACCTGCAGCTTGACGGCCTGATCCAGATCGGAATCGCTGTTCGCCAGAATATGCAGCCGTAAAATCTGATCGGTTCCGGCCGTCGGCACCGCCGCATGCACGCGCACGGGCAGCAACACCAGCAGCAATAAAAAGATCGGCAGTTGTCGTTTCATTCCATCACCTCAACCGCAGTATGCCCGTTTTCGTCGGAGATTCATACACACCACCCCGGCTTTTGTCCGGTTTTCGTTGACTTTTTTCCGAAAAAAAGCTACGATAAGGGCATGGAAACGCTGTATTCGGCTGCGGTCAACGCCATTTCGGACTGGGCGCGGCGCATCGTGGATGCACCGCTCGGGCTCCGTCCCTCACAAAAGGCCATGCTTGCCGGTTCCGGGTTCGTGAGAACCGGTGCCGAGGCCGAGGCGTGCGCGCTGCAATCGCAGCTTGCCGCATGCCGCCTGCTCGACGCACCGCTGCTCGCGTCCGTGCGCGCCGAAAAAGGCTGGCTGCTGTTCGATCTCGACAAGGCCGCGTTCGACGCCTACGCCTGCTCGCTGCCGGATGACTTTGCGCACGGCAGCGCCTATCTCGACCGGCGCATGGAGATCCTGCTCCGGCACGGCGACCGGCCGCTGCCCGACTGTCCCGCCGTACTGCGCGCGGTGCTGACCGCCTCGATCGCATCGGATCGCGGGCGATGGACGCAGGCCGACGAGCGGACGGTTCTGACGATGACGCATAAGCTTTCCGGCATGGAGCGCGTTGCCGCGGAGCAAAGCGCCGCACGCGCCGCTAAAATTATTCTTTTTGAACGGAGGACACTGCTATGAAACTGACCTATCTCGGACATTCCACCTTTCTGCTGGAAAACGCCGCCGGCAAGCGGCTTGTGACCGATCCCGTGGACAAAGGGAGCGGCTATGATCTGCATCAGGTCCGCGCCGACGTCGTGACGGTTTCGCATCATCATTTCGACCACGACGCGCTGGATCAGGTGTCGGGCGACCCCGCGGTGATCGATAAACTCGGCGCGCACGAATCGGACGGTTTTGCCGTGACCGGTTATGCCGCCTTCCACGACGAGGTGCAGGGTGCCAAGCGCGGCCCGAATACGCTTTACAAAATCGAAGCCGACGGCAAGACGGTCGTCCATCTCGGCGACCTCGGACACGATCTTTCCGACGCGACCGTCCGCGCGCTCAGCGGTGCGGACGCGCTGCTGATCCCGGTCGGCGGCACGTTCACAATCGATGCAAAGCAGGCCGCAGCGCTCGCCAAGCGGCTCAACGCAAAGCGCGTCATTCCGATGCACTTTAAGACCCCGCAGCTGACCTTTGAGATCGCGCCGCTCGATCCGTTCCTGACCGCAGCGGAGGATCTGCCGCTGTGCGTACTCGCACAGAACGAAAGCATTGAACTGTAACTGATCCGCAAAGGAGGCCCGGACGTATGCCCGTCAAAAAGCAGAAAAACGCAGGCTTTGTGAAAAGCATTTTACCCCTCGCGCTTGTGATGGGTCTTGCCACGCCTGCGATTTCCGCCATCGCCTTCTGGATCGTGATGAATACCGGGTCGTGGTGGATCCCGCTGATCCTCGCCTATCTGACGCTGGTGCTGCTTCCGGTTGCGGCGGTCATTCAGCGAAAGCAGCGGATGCAGCAGCGGTTTCTGACCGGCGACGAGATCTATTATCAGACCTATCCGGCGGCGCGAAAGCGCGACCTCAAACGGCTCCGGAAATCCGGCGATCTTTCCGAAGAGGTCATTAAGACCGTCGAATTCTATCAGGCGCAGACGCCCAAAACCGTCTATGAAGAACCGGGCGAAGGCTTTCTGCTGCGCCGTACCTTAGGCGTCGCACCGTTCTATACCGGCGGCGCGATGATCGCGGCGCTTGCGGTCTATCTCCTTGCCTGCCTTGTGCGAGACCGGTATTTTGCCGGACAGTCGGACGTTTCGCAGGTGTTCACGCTGCTGTCCGCGGGCATGCTGCTCGCCGTGGCGGTGCTGGCGTTCCTGCACAAAAAGCCGTTGCTTCCGCGCGGCGCGGCGACGGTTCTGCTCGTCCTGCAGGTGTGGGGACGGCTGATCCTGATTTTTGAAAAGCAGCGCTCGGCCGCCGACGTGCATCTGCTCGACTGCGTCCTCTGCGTTGCGGTGTATGCGGTCGCGGCGTTCGTGCTGCTCGGTCTCGCGCGGGATGTTCCGACGCCCGCCGAAGTCGCCGAAGCGCAGCGCGTTCTGAATCTGGAGCTGTACGAACTTGGAGCGATCGATCGAAAGACGCTGGATTACCGGATGAAAAACCTGTAAATCCTTTTGGTCAAACACAAAACCGGCACGCTAATGCGTGCCGGTTTTATGCTGTCAATCTATTTTCGGGATCAGAGCTGTCCGCGAAGCGCATACACACAAATGCCGACGCTTTCCCGCATCAGATTGTTGATCCGGATATACCACACGTCCGGCGAAGCAATGCCCGGCGCATTCAGTCCGGCTGCGCGCGCCACGCGCCCTGCACGGAACACATGGAAATCCGTCGTCACAAACGCGACGCGCGCGCCCGCTCCGAGCTCACGCTCGATCAAAGCCTTGGAGAACGCAAAGTTCTCACGCGTGTTTTCGGATTCCGATTCCACAAGGATCCGGCTTTCCAAAATTCCCTTGCGTTCGACCAGATACCGTTTCATCGCAACGGCTTCCGGCAGGTCCTCGCCGCTGCCCTGTCCGCCGGACACGACCGCGACCGTTTCGGGATGCGCAGCAAGGTAGTCCGCGGCGGTATCAAGCCGGTTCGACAGCACCCACGTCACGCGGTCTCCGTGCACCGCCGCGCCGAGCACGATCAGCGCGTCGGCTTCGACCTGCTCCGCTTTCTTCGGCGCGGTACCCATCAAAATCCCGCAGACCAGAAAGATCACGCCCGCAAGGCTGTAGCCGATGACCGCCGCCCATTTGAGCACGCGCAGGATCCCGTGATCCATGTGCGGCAGAAGCAGCGCGATCAAGACGAGCGGAACTCCGAAAAAGGCCGGAAGGATCACGCCGAGGTTGAAGTTCGACAGCGTTGCGACGATCGCCGAATCGGCGATCAGCAGCGCGCCGATCACGAACAGCAGAATGCGGAACAGCCGCATGACGTTTCCTCCTCTCCGATTCCGAATGCGATTTTTCTCGCCCATCTTTTTCACTTTGTGAGCGCCTTTTTCAGGAACTGCCCGGTATAGCTCTTTTCGCAGGCCGCGACCTCCTCGGGCGTGCCGGTCGCGACGATCGTGCCGCCCTCGTCGCCTCCCTCGGGGCCGAGGTCGATGATATAGTCGGCGGACTTGATCACGTCGAGGTTGTGCTCGATCACGAGCACGGTGCTGCCGCTGTCGGCAAGCCGGTTCAGAATTTCCAGGAGCCGCTTGACGTCATGCGTGTGCAGACCGGTCGTCGGTTCGTCGAGGATGTACATCGTTCGGCCGGTATCGCGGCGGCTGAGCTCGGTCGCGAGCTTGACGCGCTGCGCCTCGCCGCCGGACAGCTGCGTAGACGGCTGCCCGAGTTTGACGTAGCCGAGGCCGACGTCGTGCAGCGTCTGCAGCTTGTTTTTGATTTTCGGATGTGCGGAGAAGAACGGCAGCGCCTCCTCGACGGTCATGTCGAGCACGTCGTAGATGTTCTTGCCCTTATAGCGTACCTCGAGCGTCTCGCGGTTGTAGCGCTTGCCGTGGCAGACTTCACACGGAACGTACACGTCCGGCAGAAAATGCATCTCGATCTTCACGATGCCGTCTCCCTTGCAGGCTTCGCACCGCCCGCCCTTGACGTTGAAGCTGAACCGGCCGCTGTTGTAGCCGCGCAGCTTCGCATCCGGCGTCGCCGCGAACAGCTGACGGATCAGATCGAACAGGCCGGTGTAGGTCGCCGGGTTCGAGCGCGGCGTCTTGCCGATCGGGCTCTGGTCGATGTCGATGACCTTATCAAGGTTTTCGATGCCCTCCATGCCCGCATGCTCTTTGGCGCGGACGCGCGCCCGGTTCAGGTCGTGCAGCAGGCGCTTTTTGACGATCTCGTTGACCAGGCTCGACTTGCCCGAGCCGGACACGCCGGTCACGCAGACGAATTTGCCGAGCGGGATCGAAACGTCGATGTTCTTGAGATTGTTCGCCGCCGCGCCGCGTACCGTCAGAAATTTACCGTTGCCCGGCCGGCGCGAAGCGGGAACCTCGATCCTGCGCTTGCCCGAAAGGTACTGGCCGGTCAGGCTCGTTTCGCACGCCATGATCTGTTCGGGTGTGCCGGCCGCCATCACTTCGCCGCCGTGGACGCCTGCCCGCGGACCGATGTCCACGATATAATCGGCGTTCATCATCGTTTCCTCGTCGTGCTCAACGACGATCAGCGTGTTGCCGAGGTCGCGCAGACGCTTGAGCGTGTCGAGCAGCTTCGCGTTGTCGCGCTGATGCAGACCGATGCTCGGCTCGTCGAGAATGTACAGAACGCCGACGAGCCCGCTGCCGATCTGCGTCGCAAGCCGGATGCGCTGGCTCTCTCCGCCGGACAGCGTGACCGCGCCGCGCGAAAGCGTCAGATATCCGAGCCCGACGTTGACCAAGAAGCCGAGGCGCGCGTCAAGCTCTTTGAGAATTGCCGCGGCGATCGTGCGATGGGTCGGAATCAGATCGAGTTCCTTCAAAAACTTCCGCGACGCCTTCACATTCAGGTCGCACAGCTCGGCGATGTTCAGCCCGCCGACCGTGACCGCGAGCGTTTCGGGCTTTAAGCGCCTGCCCTTGCAGTCCGGGCAGAGCACGTGCGCCATACGCGATTCGATCTCCGCCTTGACCCAGTCGCTCGTCGTCTCGCGGTAGCGGCGCTCCATGTTCGGGATGATCCCTTCAAACGCTGCCATGAACTTGCCGCTCGAGTACGTGCTCGAGTAGCTGACCTCCATCTTCTCCTTGGTGCCGTACAGCAGCACGTCCTGCACGGATTTGGGCAGGTCACAGTACGGCGTATCGAGCGAGAAGCCGAGATGCTTCGACAACGCGCGGTAGTACATCTCGGAGATCGAATTCTGGCTGTCGCTGTTCCAGCCGGAGGCGTGAATCGCGCCCTCGTTCAGCGATTTTTCCGGGTTCGTCACGACGAGCGCCGGATCGATCTTCATCAGTTCGCCGAGACCCGCGCAGGTCGGGCACGCGCCGAACGGCGCATTGAACGAGAATGCGCGCGGCGCAAGCTCCTCAATGCCGATGCCGCAGTCCGGGCAGGCGAAATTCTGCGAATACAGCTGCTCTTCGCCGTCCACGACAGCAACGATCGCAAGGTTCTGCCCGAGCGCGAACGCATGCTCGAGCGATTCGCTGAGCCGTCCCTCAACGCCCGCCTTGATGACCAGACGGTCGATGACCGCCTCGATCGTGTGCTTGAACTTCTTGTCGAGCTGCGGAACCTCCTCGATCGGGTAGACCTCGCCGTCCACGCGCACGCGCACATAACCCTCGCGGCGCAGCTGTTCGAACAGCTTGGTGAACTCGCCCTTGCGCTTGCGCACGCACGGCGCGATGACCTGGATCTTCGTTCCGGGTTCGAGCGTCATGACGCGGTCGACGACCATGTCGATCGACTGCTTCTCGATCACGCGGCCGCACTTCGGACAGTGCGGAATGCCGCAGCGCGCATACAGTAGGCGCAGGTAGTCGTAGATCTCCGTGACCGTGCCGACCGTCGAACGCGGGTTGTGGCCCGTGCTCTTCTGATCGATCGAGATCGCAGGCGAAAGACCGTCGATGCGATCCACGTCCGGCTTGTCCATCTGCCCAATGAACATGCGCGCATACGAGGACAGGCTCTCGACATAGCGGCGCTGTCCCTCGGCATAGATCGTATCGAACGCAAGGCTCGACTTGCCCGAGCCCGAAACGCCGGTCATCACGACGAGCTTGTTGCGCGGGATGACCAGATCGATATTCTTCAGATTGTGTTCCCGCGCGCCGTAGATGCGCAGGTCCTCATCGTTTTTGCGGTATTGCTGCTTGAAAATCTCTTTGCTTTCCATTCGTGTCCGTTCTTTTCCGTAAACTTCAGTCTCTTATTCTATCGGAAAAAGGCTGAAATGTCAATAATTTGTTATCGTTATTTGCCGTCGTGCGGATCTTTTTACGATTCCCGCAATCCGCGCACCTGCGCGACGGCATGCGCCGAGATGCAAAACCCTCTGCCCTCGTCGTTCATGCCCTCGGTTGTCGTCGCCTTGACCGATACGTTCTCCTCCGCAAGTCCGAGATCGGCAGCAAGGTTTTGCCGCATTGCGTCGATGTACGGACGCAGCTTCGGGCGCTGGCAAAGGATCGTAGCATCGACCTGCACGACCTGCATGTCCTGTTTTCGCACCATATCTGCCGTCTCCCGCAGCAGTACGCGGCTGTCGATGCCGCGGTACCGTTCGTCGCTGTCCGGGAACGCCTTGCCGATGTCGCCGAGCGCGGCGGCGCCCATGATCGCGTCGATCATTGCGTGGATCAGAACGTCGGCGTCCGAATGGCCGAGCAGACCCTTTTCATACGGAATCTCCACGCCGCCGAGGATCAGTTTGCGCCCCTCGACGAGCCGGTGGATATCAAAACCTGTCCCGATTTTGGGATATGTCATCAATCGCTCCTTTGCCCAGTTCCAGTCCTCCGCCGTCGTCAGCTTCCGCGCCGCCTCACTGCCCGGCACGAGATGCGGAACGCCGACGACCCTGCGGTACAGCGCCGCGTCGTCGGTCGCGCTGTCGGCTTCGGCATAGGCGCGGACGATCTCCGCATAGCGGAATGCCTGCGGCGTTTGCGTGCGATACAGGTTCGTGCGGTCCAGCGTTTCGTACGCCGTTCCGTCGGTTCGCACCACGGTGTCGCGCACTGCCATCGCAAGAACCCCGCTGCCGTATGTCCTCGCGCTTTCGATGCAGGCCGTGACGCAGTCCGCCGGGGTAAAGCAGCGTGCGGCGTCGTGAATCACGGCGATCTCGCAGCCATTCGCCGCGGCAAGACCGTTCCGGACGGAATCGGACCGCTCTGCGCCGCCGCGCACGACGGTATGCGGCACGGCGCACGAAAGCGCGTTCAGGTACGCTTCGTTTGCCGCGCTGCCGACAAGCACGAGCCGGTCGCAGCCGCCGGCGATCAGAAGCGCTGCCGAACGCTCGATCGCAGTCCGGCCGCAGAGCGGCGTAGTCAGTTTGTCAAAGCCCATGCGGGTCGCGCTGCCCGCGCAGAGCAGAATGCCGGTGACGCTCATTCGCTGATCACCGTGTACAGCGAGTCGGCGTCCTCCTTGCGGACGACCTCGGGCGTCTTTTCGACGCGGCACAGAAAATGCTTTCCGCCGAGCAGGATGTCAAGCACGTCGCCAGCCTTGACCTCGGTGGACGGCTTTGCCACCTTGCCGTTGACCGAAATGCGTCCTGCTCCCGCCGCTTCGTTCGCAACGGTGCGGCGCTTGATGATCCGAGAAACCTTCAACCATTTATCCAATCGCATAGTATCCTCCGAAAACTCCGCGCAAAACCGTCGCTTTGCTGCGGCTTATACCCATCTGATTTTATCATACAACGAAATATTCGCAGATACAATAGAAAGAGGTGATTTTTATGTTTTTCTATTTTCCGCTGAAAAAGCGTTCCGGCACCGTCGTGGGCAGCGTGCGTGTTGAAAACGGCAAGGCTGCCTTCACGCTGTCGCAGCCCGAGAGAGCCGACGCATTTTTGTTCGCGGACGGCAAAATCCTCCCGATCCGACCCGGAGAATCGATCCCGGTCGGCGCGCCGGAAGCGCTGATCGGCGCGCGCGGCGGCGGGGCCGTCTATGCCGGCACGGCGCCCGGCGTTCGCCTGTCCGTCGAGCAAATGTTGTATAGGTTGTCCCAAAATAGCACCAAAAATACCGATAATTCGACGGATTACCCGGAAGCAGCGCCCGTTCCGACCGAAATCGACGATCCGGTTTCCGTCGAATCTGGTGCAGATTTGCCGCAATTTGAAAGGATCTCGACGTCGGAATTGCCGAAATCGAACGATTTTCTGCAGGATCACATGCAATCCATCCTGAAATCCCTCCAAGAAATGCCGCTTTCATCGTCCGAGTCCGAGCAATTTGTCCCGAATATGGTGCATAACGTGGATAAGTCGGTGGATAACTCCACACGTATTTCGGATTTTATGCCCCAAAAAGAGGATAATTTGAGGAGCGACCCTCCGGAACGCCGTGCCGGCGATCCATTGCTCTGGCAGCGAGACGACTCGCGTCTGCCGCGAATCGATCTGTTTCCGAACATCTTCCCGGGCGCGCAATGGCGCTTCGTCGCCGATGACGGCGTCATGCCGCACTATGAAGGAACGTGGAGCCACGGCGGCGAACGGATCCGGATCCTTGCGGTGCGCGGCACGTATGACCGCGAGCCGCCGCGCGGTCTGAAAGGCTACACGCGCTATCTTCGGACAGACGGCGCCGGATACTGGGTCCGGCTTTTGCCGCTCGGGCGCGGATAGGACTTGCCAAAGGCGGTCGGGTATGCTAAACTCTCCGTAATAAATCCCGGAGAGTACGATATGAAACGACTTGGTTTTCTGCTGATCCCGCTGCTTGCGGCGGCGCTGCTGTTTGCGTGCACCGGCAGCCCCGGTGCAGACACGGCTGTTTCGTCTGCGCCGGAACGGACCGCCGTTCCCGCACCGGAAACGATTCTGCTGTACGGGCAGTCGGTTTC
>CADAQS010000013.1 GCA_902790115.1 uncultured Eubacteriales bacterium
TCGTCGGCAAAAAGCCGATCACAAGGCCGAGAATAATCATGATCCATGAGATCTGATCGAAGATCGCGCCCTGCCAGTCGCCGCGTTTGAAGCAGTCGATCGCCTTGATCAGATAGCCGCTGACCAAATGCAGGATGCCGAGACCGAGACACAGCGCAAGCATGCCCATCGAGTCGATCATCGGATCGAGCCACATCGGGAAAATGCCGATCCGGTCAAAGAAGGCGGAAACGTAGTCGAAGATCGCACCGGACGCCGGTGTTCTTGAAATCCCGAAGAACGATCCGACGAAGACGCCCCACACAATCGTGGAGACGCCTCCCCATGCCAGCACGCGCGCGATGCCGCCGCTCATGCCGGTCGGCTTTTTGATCTTGATATACGCAAGTGCGCCGAGCGTCAGCAGGATGCCGTAGCCCGTGTCGGACAGCATCAGACCGAACAGCAGGATGTAGAACGGCGTCATATACGGCGTTCCGTCGATCCCGTACGGATCCGGCCGCGAATAGAGCGTCTGAACTTCCTCGAACGGCTGCACGACCTTGCTGTTCTTGATCACCGACGGCGGGATCTCATCCTCCTTAGGATCGCGCGTTTCGAAGCTATATGCTTCGGTGACGCTCTGCACGGCGGCTTCGGTCTGCTCGACCTGATCCTCGCGGACCCAGCCCTCTAAGATGAACGCGCTGTTCGTATGCTGCAGCTCCGCCTCCGCCGCAAACCGGTCGCGGTCGATCGCTGCGGCATCAGCCGCGTTTTCGAGCAGATCGATCTGCGAGCTGTAAGACTTGATCGACGCATCGATCCCGGAAAGCTCTGAATCGATCTCGGCAATTCGTTGATCGATCGACGCAATCGCTCCGGCCGGCGTATCGGAAATCTTCGGGAACGCGTAATCCGTCCACTCGATGCCCTTCAGAAAATTCTGGGCAATCTTGGTGTCCTCTACCCGGCAGGCGACGATCGTTGGCGCCAATGAGCCGGTTCCGACAAACTGCGTGCCCAAAAACTCCTGTGCCTGCAGTTTTTCCTGATCCTTTTGCGCGCAGTATCCGACGAATACATGGATGCGTCTGGAGCTGTGCACCCGGTCCATCGGCATCGTCAGCGCCTGCCACGGAAGCAGGTCGGCTTTCTGATTCTCCGCCTTGTCGCGTTCGCTGCTCAACGACGCCTTCCGGTGCAGCAGTTCTTCGATCTGCCCGGCGACGCCTGCCGCTTTGCCGGTATCCGCGCGGATGCCGGACAGCGTGGCTTCCCGCTTCTGCGGAGTAAAGAAGCTCTTCTTTTCCGCATAGGGTTTGACCGCTTCGATCGAATCGGTCAGTCGCTGCATGCGATCGAGGGCCGCATCCAGCTTCGCATTCTGCGCATCCGCATCGGACACGCGCAGAACCTCGACCGAACCGACCTTCTGCAGAGCTTCCAGGAGCCGTTCTTCATCCGATTTCAGCGCGACCAAAGTCAGGCGCTTCATCGAAACAATCATAACGTCGCTTCAATCCTTTCCAAAAGATACGTTACCGCATCGGGCAGCTTGCTTTCCGCAGCCGCGCGGACCGAACTGATCTCGCCGCGAACGCCGCTGAGGATGGATTCTCCCAATGCTTGTCCGTCCGTCTCGGCCTTGGCGAGCGCCTGTGCGGTCTTTTCCCGCTCCGCCTCAGCCGCTTCGGCAACGGCGGTTTCCGCCTGTTCCTTTGCGGCAGCAACGGATTCCCGCGCCTGCCGGTTTGCTTCTTCCAAAATCAGATCCGCCTGCTTTTCCGCGTCGGCGATCCGCTCCAACATCGTCTGCATGGAATTCCTCCGTCCGGATTCCGCCCGCCGTAAAAGCAGACGGTATTCTTAAGTAATCAGTATAACAGAAATGAATCTTTTTGTACAGTATGCAGCCTCGTTAATTTATCTGATTTTTACGGACATACGCTTCCGCATCGACCCGTTCGAATCCCGCGGAACGCAGCAGCCGGTTCATGTATGCAAGCCCTTCCTCGTCAGTCGGGATGCCTTCCGCGAGGATCACGTCGCAGTGCGAACCGATGTCCCGCAAGCTGCGGAACAGGTTCTGACACATCGTTTCCGGCTGTTCCCGGTCGCCGATCATCGTTGCGGATGCGCCGCGATAGCGCATGTGCGTCTGCTTTGTCGAGAGGATCTCGACCGTCTTGCCCTGCTCCATGTAATCATAATACATCGATAAGGCGCATTTTGCGGTCTGTTCCGGCGTTCCGTCGATCACGATCACCTGCGCGTCCGGCGCGTAATGCTTGTACTTCATGCCGGGCGAAGCGGCGACTTCGCGGTCCATAAGCGGACGCAGAATGCTGCCGGCGAGCCGAACCGGCCCGATCACGGCTTCGAGCATCTCCTTGGTCACGGCGCCGGGGCGCAGAATCGTCGGTTCGCCGACCAGGGACAGCACCGTGGATTCGACGCCGTATTTGCATTCGCCGCCGTCTAAAATCAGCGGAATCCGACCGTCCATATCCTCGAGCACATGCTCCGCGGTCGTCGGACTCGGCTTGCCGGAACGGTTCGCGCTCGGTGCGGCAATCGGAACGCCGGCCTTGCGGATCAGCGACTGCGCCGTCTTGTCCGACGGCATGCGGACCGCCACGGTTTCCAGTCCCGCCGTGACCTCATACGGTACGGCGTCGGCCTTATGGAAAATCAGCGTCAAAGGTCCCGGCCAGAACGTTTCGATCAGCGGATAGGCGCGGTCCGGAACATGCGACCAGAGCTTTTTGAGTTCACTCTTTTTGGCAATGTGCAGGATCAGCGGGTTGTCGTTCGGACGGCCCTTGGCCTCGAAGATCCGGTTGACCGCTTCCCCGTCCAGTCCGTTCGCGCCGAGCCCGTAGACGGTTTCAGTCGGAAATGCGACGAGCTCGCCGCTGCGGATCAGGTTGGCGCCGAGCGTCGTGCCGGCTTCCTCCTGTCGGCTTGCGGAAATCACCTGTGTTTTCATATCAGTCTTCCTGTTCCCCCGCAAGCTGCGCCGCGCGATCCGCAACGATCAGCGCATCGATCAGCTCGTCCATGTCGCCGTCCAAAAACGCTTCGAGCTTGTACAGCGTCAGCCCGATCCGGTGGTCGGTCACACGGCTCTGCGGAAAATTATACGTTCGGATCCGTTCGCTCCGGTCGCCGGACCCGACAAGGCTCTTCTTTTTATCGGCAAGCTCGGCATGCTGCTGCGACGCAAAATGCTCATAAAGTTTGCTTTTCAGCATACGCATCGCCTGCTCCTTGTTCTGCAGCTGGCTGCGCTCGTTCTGACAGGCAACGACGATTCCGGTCGGCAGATGCGTGATGCGGATCGCCGACGAGGTCTTGTTGACATGCTGTCCGCCTGCGCCGCTCGACCGGTAGGTATCGATCCTCAGATCGCTGTCGCGGATCTCGATCTGCACATCGTCCACCTCCGGCAGCACCGCGACAGTCGCTGCGCTGGTGTGAATCCTTCCCTGCGACTCCGTTTCGGGAACGCGCTGTACACGGTGTACGCCGCTTTCAAACTTCAGACGCGAATAAACGCCGTGACGGCCAGAGAGTGACAGCACGATCTCCTTGACACCGCCGAGCTCGGTCATGTTCTCCGAAAGGATCTCGACCTTGTAGCCGTGCCGCTCGGCATAGCGGAGATACATGCGCAGCAAGTCTGCACCGAACAGTGACGCCTCGTCCCCGCCCGTGCCTGCACGGATTTCCAGGATAACGTTCTTGTCATCGTTTTCATCCTTGGGGAGCAGCAACGTTTTCAGCGTTTCCTCGCGGCAAAGCAGCGACGCTTCGCGCGAGTCCAGTTCCTCCTGAACCAGCTGCTTCATCTCCGGATCCAGTTTTTCGTTCAGCAGTTCACGGCAGCCGTCCCGCTCGGCAAGATCCTGCATATAGGCGTCGAATTCCTGTACGATCTCCTCCAGCGCGGCATGTTCACGCACAAGCTCTTTCCACGCAGCCAGATCGTCCATCGCATCGGTACGGGAAAGCTGCGCGGAAACCGCTTCAAAACGTTCCTTCAGTTTTCGCAGTTTTTCAATCATTTCTTTCGCACCGCCACACAGCGCGGCCGGTTTCCGTAGTCATAGATACAGACAGCATCGTCAAAGAGCGTCGTCACAGCCCGCTCCTGTCTGCAGCCGATCTCGAGCAGCAGCATGCCGCCGGGATTCAGATGCGCATCATATTCGGCACGGATGCGCCGGTAAAAGTCCAGTCCGTCCGCCCCGCCGTCCAGCTCGATCGCAGGCTCATAGCGAAGCGAAGCGTCCATGGAGTGCATCTCGTCGGCATCGAGATACGGCGGGTTGCTGACGATCAGATCGAACGTGCCGTTCACCGACTCGAACAGATCAGAGTGCACCGTCCGGACGGTCACGCCGTTTCGTGCGGCATTTTCCGCGGTCAGAGAAAGTGCGTCCGGGCTGATGTCCGCAGCCGTCACAACCGCGCGTTTCTTTTTGGCGAGGACGATGCCGATACAGCCGCTCCCGCAGCAAAGATCGAGCACGGTTCCGCCTTCGGGCAAAGCCTTTAACGCCTGCTCGCAAAGGATTTCCGTATCCGGCCGCGGAATCAGCGCACGCGCATCGGTATAAAACGGCATGCCCATGAATTCCCATTCGCCGAGCACGTATTGCAGCGGTTCCCCCGCGCATCTTCTGGCGATCAGTCGGCTTAGATCCGCGTCCGGATGCAGCTTCGCGTAATCGAGCAAAAAGTCCGCTTCCAAAAACGAATCGTCTTTGGCGACCGGGCGAAGTTGGATTGCGACGGCTTTTCGCCGTTCAAAATCGGTCATACCGGATCCGCCTCTGCTCCGGAAGGTTCGGCAAGGATATCGTGATCAGGCGGATCGAGCACGAGTTTGAAGGACTCGATCGCAACCTCGAGCATGTCAAGATCGGGTTCGCGCGTCGTCAGATGCTGCAGAGCAAGACCCGGCGCGCGGGCGATGCGCGCAAGCAGGCTGTCGCTCTTTGCGGCAGCTTTCAGTATCTCATAGGAAACGCCGGCAATCAGCGGGATCAAAAGGATCCGCGCGATCCGGAACAGAAAGCGATGCATGCCGACCGACTGCCATGCGGCAAACCCCGGCACGAGATTCATCAGCGCCGTAAACACGGTCGTGAGCAGAATCGAAACTGCCATGACGAGAAACAGATAGTTCGTGCCGCACCGCGGATGCAGGCGCGAGCAGGTTTTGGCGTTTTCGGGCGTCAGCTCCCGTTCGGATTCATAGCAGGCAATCGTCTTGTGCTCCGCTCCGTGATACATGAACACGCGTCCGATCTCTTTCACGCGCGAAACGCCCCAAAGATACAGCAAAAAGACGGCAAGCCGGAACAATCCCTGCAGAACGGTGCTCCAGACGAGTCCGGACGTGGTTTTTTCGAGCGCCTCGAGCCAGTGAATATGCAGCAGCGCGCCAAGCCATTCCAGTCCCTCCACCAACAGAATCGGCAGCAGAACGAACAGTCCGACAGCAAGAATGACGGCGAGCACAAGCGCAACGCCCTTGACGACCTGCGCCGCAGGCAGATGCAGCGTATCCGAAAGCCAGCGTTCCAAGCGGCTCGGCTCCTCCTCTTCCTCGTCGCCGAGCATCTCCGCCGAGCGAGTGATGATGTCCATGCCGTTCGTCAAAGAGTCGATGAACGCATAGATGCCGCGAACGAACGGCCACGTCGGGAACGATCCTTTTTTGAAGCGCTTGCGCGTCCGCTTATACTCCTTTACGAGAGTGCCGTCCGAACGGCGCACGACGATCGCGGTTCCGAACTCGGACCGCATCATGACGCCCTCCATAACGGCCTGTCCGCCGATCGAGCATTGCTTCATACGGGTTGTACCTCTTCTTCCTCTGTCGGTTCTTCCATCTGCAGCGGCGGCAGCTCGGTCAGATTGTGCAGACCGAACTTGCGCAGAAAGTCGTCGGTCGTCGCATACAGCATCGGCTTGCCGATGACGTCCTTGCGGCCGACTGCGGCGATCAGTCCGAGCTTTTGCAGCTGCGTCACAGCATACTCGCAGCGCACACCGCGCACGCTTTCGATCTCGGCGCGCGTAACCGGCTGCTTGTACGCAACGATTGCAAGCGTTTCCAGCATCGACTGGGAAACGCTTTTTTTCTGCTCCGGCTGCACGAGCCGTTCGACATATTCGATATACTTGCGGTTGGAGATCAACTGTGCGGTATCGTCGGTCACGAGCAGCGTGATGCCGCGCTCCTCGTCCCGATACGCGTTCTCCATCTCATATAACAGGGTTTTGACCGCGGCGGTATCGCTCTCCATCGCACGGGCAAGCTCGGTGATCAGCACCGGTTCGCCGGCGACGAACAGCAAGCATTCCGCGATCGAAGCATTCTTGCGGTCCATCAATCCTCAACCTCATCCATATAAGTGTAAGTCGAATCGTCTGCGTTCAGGTCCTTTGCGCGAATATAGATCCTCGCAAATGTCGCGCCCTGCGTGATGTGCACTTCTCCGTGTGCAAGCATTTCCAAAAGCGCCATGAACGTGACGATTTTTTCCATTCTCGTGCTCGCGCCGGTAAACAGCTCGTCGAACGTGACGCGCCCCGCCTTGAGCTTGGTTCTGAGGTGCGTGACACGGTCGCGCACCGTAAAACTGTCCGGCCGGACGTGCCGCACCATCGCGGGCTTTTCCTCTTCCTCATCGCGGTTCAGCACCGCCAGGAACGCCGAAAGCAGATTGTCGAGCGTCGCATTGGACAAATCAACTTTCTGCGGCGGCAGCATGATGTCCTCAGGCAGACGCGAAAGAGACTTCTTAGTCTCTTCCAAGCGCTCCGAAAGGCCCGCCGAAGCTTCTTTGAACGCCTTGTATTCGCGTAACTGCCGCAGCAGCTGCACTTCGGGATCCTCCTCATCTTCCGCAACCGGCTGCGGGCGCGGCAAAAGGCTTCTGGATTTGATCAGCAGCAGCTGCGCGGCAACGGTCAGAAAGGCGCTTGCCTTATCCATATCGATGCCGGACAGATCGTCCATCAGCGAAAGATACTGCGACGTAATCTCCGAAACAAAGATATCCTCGATATTCAGTTCCGCTTTCTCGATCAGGTGCAGCAGCAGATCGAGCGGCCCTTCAAACTGAGAAAGCGATACGCGGTATTCTTCCATGCTCAAAGACTGATAAAGTACAGAATCAAAGAGATCACGCCGTTCTGAACCAGCGAAATCGGCGAAGCGCCGAGCCTGCGGAACAAAACCAGCAACAGAATCAGAATCCAGTTGCCGTAGCGGCGAAGGAACAGAAACACCTTGGTCGGCAGCGTGCGCGCGAACAGAAGTTCAAACAGATGGTATCCGTCAAGCGGATAGATCGGGATCAGGTTGAACACCATCAGCGAGACGTTGATGCCGAGCAGATACATTAAAATCTGCATCAGCGCGTTGTTTAAGAACGCCTGGGGATACACCCTGCCGAGCACAATCAGCACGATCGATGCAAGCACAACCAGCAGGAAGTTCATCGTAACGCCGGCCAAGGAAACGATCGCCTCTCCGGCCTTATAATTGCGAAAATTGCGGCTGTTGACCGGAACCGGCTTTGCCCAGCCGAAGCCGAGGAACAACAGACTGATAAAGCCGATCGGATCGATGTGCGCCAGCGGGTTCAGCGTCATTCGGCCAAGGTTGCGCGCCGTCGGATCACCGCAGCGGAACGCGGCATACGCATGCCCCCACTCGTGCAGAGTCAGGCTGATCAGCACGATCGGGATCATATATGCAAGTTCGGTCAGGGCGCCGAGCGGATTGTTGAATACTTCGGATAAATTCCAGATCATAACAGTATTATATCGAATCCTTTCCCCGGGCGCAACCCGGGAAACGTGTCGTTTTCGGGAACAGAATGTGTCGATTCAGAACCGTTTTGCATAGTAGCGATAGACCGTACAGACCATGCCGCCGTTGGAGAGCTTGCGGCGCTTGTCCGCGCGGATGCCGTAGACCTGCTCGAATTCGCGCATCGCCGTGATGATGCACTTTTCCCATGCAGGATACCTGTCAAACACGTTTCGCATCTCGTGATACAGCCGCTTCACTTCGTGCGCGTCCAGCAGACGCTCGCCGTACGGCGGATTGCAGAGGATCACGCCCTTTTCCCACGACGTTTCAAACTCCTTAAGCGGACGCACTTTCCAATCGACCATGACGCCCGCTTTTTTGGCATGCTTTTTGCACAGATCGATGCAGTGTGGGTCGATGTCCGAGCCTAAAATGCAAAGCTTTTCGTGCCGTTCCGCATCGCGCGCCTCCTCCCGCGCGCGGGAGAACGTGCCGTCCGGGATGAATGTCCACTGTTCGGAGGCAAAGGTTCTGCCGCGCGACGGTGCGATGTTGTTTGCGATCATCGCCGCTTCGATCGGGATCGTTCCGGAACCGCACATCGGATCGATCAGCGGCGTATCCGGAAAGAAGCGCGACAGCATGACCATACCCGCGCCGAGCGTTTCGGACAGCGGCGCCGGCACATTGTAGGTGCGGTAGCCTCTGCGTGACAGACCCGCGCCGCAGCAGTCGAGCGCGAGCGTGACGTCGTCCTTCAGAATGCCGACTTCGACGATGACCTCCTCCCCGGTTTCGGGAATCCGGTCGGTGTGATAGGCGGCTTTGAGGTTTTCGACGATCGCTTTTTTCACGATGCTCTGGCAGTCCGACACGGAAAACAGCGTGCTTTTGGCGCTCTTGCCGTTGACGTGAATCCGCGTGGTCGGTTTCAGAAACGGCTTCCAGTCGAGCGCTTTCGTCTGCTCGAACAATTCGTCAAACGAACGCGCGGCAAACGTGCCGACTGTCAGCAAAAGCCGCTCCGCAGTCCGAAGCCATAAAAGTGCCTTTGCCATCGTGTCGAAATCGTCGTCGAACGCGACACGCGCGTCGAGCGTTTCGACCGGCTCGATGCCGAGTTTTTTCAGTTGGATCGCTACGGTCGATTCGAGACCGAGCTTGCAGGTTGCAACAAAACGCATGGTACTCCCTTACTTATCCTTTTGCAGCTGTCGGAAGATGCGGGACAACGCATTTTCCAGCCGGCGTCGGCTGATGCCGTACCAGTCGCACAGCATCTCCGGCGAAACGGACGTCTGGTCGAGCGAGCTCAGCGCCAGCAGCGCAAACGCCGCGGCCATCGCATTCTCCTGCGGCGGCGACAGGCGCGGGTAATGATTCTGCAGCGACGCCGTATAGAACAGAAAGATCCGTTCCGCGACCTCGACCACGTGATCGCTGATATCGACGGCCGCACCTTTGGGCAGCAGCTCTGCCTTATGCTTGAGCTGCCGGATGTTCCAGAAGATGTAGGAAAAACTGCGCGGCAGCTTGTCCGGAACGGAAAGCGGCTGCACGGCGCCGTACTGCCACGCGCCGCCCATGTACAGGGCAAACGGTGGCTTAGCCTCGATCGAAAGCAGCGTCCCGAACACGAACTGTTTGTCGTCGTCGCTCTGATCGAGCGAGATCAGAAAACGCCGCAGCATGTTTTCGGCTTCCGCATCGCCCGCGATTGCGAGCATGCGTGCAACGGCCTTGCGGAACGTGCAAAGCTGGCTCTGCATCGACCAGCGCAGAATGTCACGGAACTGCGGATCGTTGTTCCAAACGCTGCGGATCGCCTCCACGCCGCCCTGTGCGACCTCCTGCACGCGGCGCTGCCGGCTTAAATACTCCTGCGTCGGAACATCATAATGCAGCGACCATGCTTTTAGGAACGCTTCCGTCGGCTGCTTACGGATCGCTTCCTCATAATAGGCGGCGACGGTATCGGATTCGTCCGACATCCTGAGGATGCGGTACGTCTCCTCGGCACGCTTGCGGTCGCCCTTTTTCAAATAGCAATAGGCCAGCTGATGCAGCATGTCCTTGTCATAGGGCAGAAATTCACGGAGCCGTTCGAGAGAATCGATTGCGCGGTCGATCTCGTCAAATTCGATAAAGACCGCACCGGAATAGCCGAGCTCCTCGGGCGAGGCGTCCGGATCCACGTCGGTCATCGCAAGCTGCTCGCGCGCTTCGCCGTCCTTCCCCTGCGCCTGGTACAAAAGCGCCATCAGGCAGTGTGCGCGGATATGCCGGCTGTTGCGCTTGAATACGTTGAACAGTCGCTGCTGCGCAGTCTCATAGTCGCGCACACAGAACAGCGTCATTGCAAGCTCCATGTCCAAAATGTCGGATTCGGGATACTGCTCGGTCAGCGACCAAAGCAGCGAAAGCGCTCCGCTCTCGTTGCCGGAAAGCTGCATGCTTTTGGCGACGCGGATCTTTTCGAGCATCTGAATGTCCTCGCCCTCCTCGAGGCCGATCTGAATCTCCAGATCCTCCCGGTCCTCCAGCAGGTCGAGCATCTCGTTCGATCGCTCCGCATACGGGCCGTCCGGTTCACGGTCGATGCAGTACTCCGCGCACTGTCCCGCCGCGCCGAACTCCTCAAGTCCCATGAAATCGGACGCAAGCCCGAACAGCGCGTCGGTCGGCAGCTCGGTAAACGGGCAGATCAAAAGCAGCACCTGCACGCTCTCCTCGTACCGGTGCATCCGGTTCAGGATCTCGGCAAGCGTGATCGCGTACTCGGCGTCACCCGGTTCCATCCGATATGCTTTTCTGGCGTACTGTACCGCAAGGAGCAGGTTTTCCTCCTCCAGATAGCGGCAGGCGCAGCGGTAGTAAAACTCCGCGTCCTGCGAAAACGGTACGACAACGCCGGTTTCGTCCTTATTCTCCATCCGATTCCTCACCCTTTGCCGCGCGCAGAAGATCCGTCAGCTCTGCGCGGTCAAAGTGATATTTTTTCAGGCAGAACTGACAGGTCAGTTCCGCTTCGCCCTCGTTGGCAAGGATGTCGTTAAGTTCCTCCTCGCCGATCGAAAGCAGTGCGCGTTCAAGCCGGTCGCGCGTGCAGTCGCAGCGATATGCCAGTTCGATGCGTTCGGTGATCTCCGGATCCAGTCCCCCGAGCAGGTCAAAAAGGACCGTCTCGATGGATTCGCCCTCGGAAAGGCGGCGTGTCAGTTCCGGAATCCGCGCCGCAGCGTTTTCCACGCGCGTGATCTCGCTGTCCGGACAGCTCGGCAGCGGCTGGATCAAAATGCCGCCTGCACCGATCACGCTGCCGCTCTCCGCCTCCTCGCGGACGCCGAGATACACCAGCGACGGCTGCTGTTCGCTTGCCGTAAAATACTGCGCAAAGTCCTCTGCAATCTCGCCCGAAACGAGATTGCACATGCCGACGTACGGTTCCTTGAGTCCGAGGTCGCGGATCAGCGTCAGCTTGCCCTGCGGTCCGACGTAGCCGCCGACGTCGAGCTTTCCGTCGCTGCGCAGCGGCAGTTCGACTTCGGGTTCGGTCGCATAGCCCTTGACCAGTCCGCCGAACCGTCCGACGCAGACCAGATTGCCCGCGGGACCGTTTCCCGCGATCACGGTCGTAACGGTGTCGCCCGCGTTTTTCAGCTGCGAGGCGACGATCGAAGTCATCAGAAGCTGCCGTCCGAGCGCCGCCGTCGCAACGTGCGAAAGCATATGGGTCTTTTGCGCTTCGGTCACCATGGTTTTACCGGAGATTGCCGCAAAACGGATCTGCCGGTCGCACAGCATGCCGTGTAAAATCAAATCTTTCATAAAGCTTCCTTCTTTGCCGTAAATTGGATCCGTTCGCTGTCAGGCAGGACCGGATTTCGCGTGAAAGCATCGTAAACGCGAATGTCGGTAAAACCGTTCCTGCGCAATTGTTCCAGCAACTCCGGAACCGTATGCGCACGCTGGATATGCTGTTCCGAAAACCGGCGGTATCGTTCGCCTTCTCGCACAAAAAACGTCAGATCCATCTCGCACAGGCGCGTTTCGGGATCGAATGCGTTGTTCCAGATATACGCATAATCGTCCGCTGTCTCGGTAAATGTTTCATTTCCCAGCACGGTTTCCAGCTTATAAGCAGACGAGATATCGAACAGGAGCAGTCCGCCGCTTTTCAGACAGCCGTATGCGTTTTTCAGAAACGCCGAAACCTCTTCCGGATCCGTCAGATAGTTGACACCGTCACAGGCGCAGACGATCGCATCCATCGGACGGTGCACCGAAAGCTGCGTCATATTTTGACAAACAAACGGAATGAAACGCTTTCCGCTTTGGAGCGCATTGTTCCGCGCCTCCATCAGCATTTCCTCGGAAAGATCCGCGCCGGTCATCGAATACCCGCATGCGGCCAGCTCCAGCGTGATCCTGCCGGTTCCGCAGGCGCAATCCAGCACGGTGCGGGCGCCCGCCTCGCGCAAAAACGCATCCAGGTATGCGCCCCACGCCGGATAATCGACGTCGTGCATCATGCGGTCATAGCTGTGCGCAAATGCGCCGTACTGATTCATCCCTGTTCCTCCAGTTCCTGCGAAAGACGGATCAGCCGCGTCAGCCGGTGGTTCATGCCGGACTTCTGAATCCCGGCAAGGTCGGCAAGCTCCGCGAGCGTCGCATCAGGATGATTGAGACGCAGTTCCGCCGCCTCCCGCAGGGAGGTCGGCAGTTCCGTCAGCGGTATGTGATTCTGAATCGTGCGGATCGCCGCCCGCTGTTTGAGCGATGCCACCACCTGCTTGTCGAGGTTCGCTGTCTCGCAGTTGCTCGTGCGGTTGATGTAATTGCGCATGTCCTTTTCGACGCGGATGCTTTCAAACGACAGCGCCGCGGCGTTGGCGCCGATCAGCGCCAGAAACTCCATAACCTCATCGCCCTCTTTAAGATAGGTGACAAAGCGCTCTTTCCGCTCGGTCACGCGCGCATGGAAACCGAATTCGGTCAGCAGCTGTACCATGCGGTCCGCAACCGGCTGCGCGCGGCACAGCAGTTCCAGATGATAGCTCCGCTGCGGATTCACACACGTTCCGCCGCCTAAGAAGCACCCGCGAAGGAATGCGCGGCGCGTTTCATCGTTGGTCAGAACGACTTCGGGCACATCGGTCAGGATATGCAGACCTTCTTCGGTGTAGGACAGCGCGCCGGTATCCGTTAAAAAGCTATGCGCATCCATTCCGTTCAGCAGAACCGTATAGATCGGACGGCTGCGATGCTCCCGCTCCTTCTGCTCGATCAGGCTGTCGAGATCATAGTCGCAGGTTGCAAGCGCGGTGATATGCTTCGCCACCGCAAGGCTCTCCGTTTGATAAAAGACCGACGGCCGTTTCAAAAGCCGGATGCCGCCCGCCGTCATCGTGAGGCCGATCAGCTGCGACAGCCGCACATGCGGTTCATGCAGCCGGATGCGGATCAGTTCCTCCCGGCAATCTCCTGCAAAGCTCATTTCTTTGTACCGAACCGTTCGCTGATGTCCTCTTCCTCGCGCATGAGATCGCGGTGGAAGATACGGACCGACTGACCTGCGTTGCGCATCCGCTCCGCAAACGCCTCCGCAGCGGCAACCGAACGGTGCCGCCCGCCGGTGCAGCCGAAGCAAACGCGTAAGATATGCTTATCCTGCTTTTCAAACAGCGGGATCATGTTGAGGATATGTTTTTGCAGCGAGTCGAGGTAATCTACGACATACGGCTGTTCCATAACGAACTTGAACACGGGTTCGTCAAGGCCGGACAGCGGACGCATCGCCTCGTAATAAAACGGGTTGTCCGCAAACCGCATATCGATGACGAAATCCGCATCGACCGGAACGCCGCGCTTGTAACCGAAGCTCGAAACAATCAGAGACATCTCATTGACCGAAAATTCCGGAATAATCTTGCCGATTACGCTCGGAAACTTGCGTGCGGAAATATCGCTCGTATCGAGGATCCGCGTCGCAACGTTGCGCAGCTCGCCGAGGTACACGCGCTCCGATTCCACGCCGGACTCGGCCTCGCCCGCCTGTCCGAGCGGATGGCGGCGGCGCGTTTCGTTGTAACGGCGGCGCAGCACGTCGTTTCGCGCATCCAGAAACAGGATATCGTGCGGAACGGTAACCTTGCGGATCTCCTCCGCAACAAAGCGGGAGTTGTGCGAAAGCAGGCTTTCCCGCGAATCGATCGTGACCGCAGCCTTTTCGACCTTCGGCACGGCGCTCTCGCACATGCGGATAAACTCCGCAAGCATCGGAGACGGCAGGTTGTCCACGCAGAAGAAGCCCAGTTCTTCAAGGCTCTTCAGCGCGAGCGATTTTCCGGCGCCGCTCATGCCCGTAACGATTAAGAGATACATACGCTGTCTCCGATCCGTTTGATTTCACATTCGAGGGTGACGCCCGTCCGTTCCCGCACGGTTTCCTGAATCTGAACGATCAGTTCCGAAACGTCCCGTTCGGTCGCTCCGCCGATGTTGATGATAAAGCCCGCATGCTTTTGGGAAACCTGCGCGCCGCCGACGGTCATGCCTTTCAGCCCGCACTGCTCGATCAAAGCGCCTGCGAAGTATCCTTCCGGGCGTTTAAACACGCTTCCTGCGGACGGATACTCGAGCGGTTGCTTGTCTCTGCGCCGCGTCATGCAATCCTGCATACGCTCGGCAGCACCGCCGTCATCCGGCTGCAGTTCCAATTCCGCCGCCAGCACAACGCAATCCGGGAAGATGAACGGACTTTTCCGGTAGCCGAGCTGATCGGGATCGACGTCAAGCCATTCGACCTTGCCTTTGCGGTACACGCGAACCCGGCGCAGAATCTGCTTGATCTCCGCACCGTACGCGCCGGCGTTCATTGCGCAGGCGCCGCCGACGGTTCCCGGGATGCCGCAAAGCCGCTCCATGCCCATCCAGCCCGCAGCGACGGATTCCTTCGCAAGCTGCGTCAGCGAAGCGCCCGCCGAGACGGTTACGCACGAGCCGTTCCAAGCTGGTGCAAACAGTGGCTTTCGGAACAAAATCACAAGGCCGGAAAACCCGCTGTCGCTGACGAGCAGATTCGTTCCCCTGCCGAACAGCGCAACCGGAATCTTCCGCTTTTCGCAAAGCTGCAGCGCATCTGCAATCTGCCGCTCGCTCGTCGGATCAAGCGCAAGGGCGGCATTGCCGCCGATCTTAAAGCTCGTATGCTCCGAAAGCGGAACATCCAAGACCGCGCCGAGTGCAATCAGCCGATCAATATCGTTTTTCACATACTCATACATATTGACAGTATAGCATTTTCCGTGTCAAGTTACAAGACCTCATTCCGAAGAATTCTCCAACGCATCGTGCGCAAGCAGCGCGTCCATCCGTTCAAAGAATCGGCTGAGCGCATCGACGTTTTCTGCCGCTTCCGCCGCATCCGCGGTCAAGGCATCCTTACACGCCAGCAGTCGGAACGGATCGGGCGTGCGAACGGTTGCGTACGCTTTTGCAATCTCCTTCAGCCCCGCCTGTACCGGCTGGTCTTCAACCGATGCCAAAACGGAAAACGCGGAGAGCGAAGCGAGCTTTGTTTGCTGCCGCTCCTCCAATAAAAACGCATAGAACCCCTCGAGTGCCTTTGCCTGCTCCTGCGTTGCCTGCCTTCCGACCGCAAGCCAGCACACCTCGTCGGTGTAGTTCCCGATCGGTTCGACCGAGCAGTCAAATCCCGCCTCTTCGCTGCGCAGTATGTTTCCGACTGCGGACAGATCCGCAACCGCCGCAAACTGCGCTGCGGCGGTCGCGCTGTCCTTTTGCTTCGGCAAAGGATCCGCCATGCGGATTGCGACCGGATCGCTGTCGGGCAAGGTCAGATCTTTCTGAGCGGTCAGGATCCGTGCATAGCCGGAATAGAAGTACGGAACGGCGCAAGAGTCGGAGAACAAGCCCTCGCGCAGGCCGTCCGGATTCAGTGTCGTCGGCTGGAGCAGATCCCGCTGCAGCGCGCCGCTGAAGAACGAGTATCCGTCCGGGATCCTGCCGTAGGCAAGCCGTTCCTCAAACGCGGCTTCCGTCATCCCCTCCACGATGATGTTTGTGCCTTTGTGCGTCTTCTGATATGCTTCCGCCTGCGCCTGCAGCCAGCCGGTTACGCTGCCGGTGCAGGTGCGCTTGGAAACAATATGATACAGCACGACGGTGCCGGTAAACTCCGGTTTTTCCCGTGCAGAAAGCTCCGCAAAAAAGTCGCGACGCGACTGCCGCGCAAGATACGGCGGTGCAAACGTCATGGCTGTGAGCAGCAAAATGCAAAGAATGACCCGAAACACTTTCATGCTCTACCCTATGCGACAAAGCTTGTGCCGATTCGCAAAAGGTTCGTCCGATTCGCAAAAGGATGCGGAGCGGCAAAACAGAATGAAGAACGGAAACCGATTTTTGGGAGGAACAGTATGGAACTCAACGCACAAAAACGCGGAACCCGGCTGCACGTTGCGCTGTCCGGCGAGCTGGATCATCACAGCGCCGATAAGGCGCGCATCATGCTGGACACGCTGCTGCACGACGTCACGGTGCGCGAGCTGACGCTCGACCTGTCCGGTCTGACCTTCATGGACAGTGCGGGACTCGGCGTCGTGCTCGGACGCTACAAGACTGTCCACATGCGCGGCGGGCGGATGATCGTGACCGGCGTTTCCGCATCGATCGACCGCATTTTCCGCATGTCGGGGATCTACACCCTTGTCGAACGTCAGTAGGAGGTAAGCGCTATGTACAACATCACCCAGATCCGTTTTTCGGCCGTTTCCCAGAATGAAAACTATGCTCGCGCTGTGATCGCCGCGTTTGCCTCGCAGCTGAATCCGACGCTCGAGGAGCTTTCCGATATCCGCACTGCCGTCTCCGAAGCCGTGACCAACGCGATCATTCACGGATATGAACAAAACCCGGATGCGTTTGTCCGCATGGACTGCACGCTCGATCACGGGCTTCTGACCGTCACGGTACACGATGACGGATGCGGCATTTCCGACATTGAACTGGCACGAAAGCCGTTCTATACGACCAAACCCGAACTGGAGCGTTCCGGCATGGGATTTGCGGTCATGGAAGCTTTCATGGATCGCGTTACGGTCGAATCCGCGCCGCACAAAGGCACGACCGTCACCATGGAAAAGCGGATCGGCCATGCCGGATGAAGCAGGCGCAAAGGCCGTCGAAATTCCCGATTCCGACGCCGAGCAGCGAAAACTCGAAGCGAATCTGCCGCTCGTTTACGCAATCGCGCGACGATACATCGGCCGCGGCACAGAGTTTGATGACCTTGTACAGCTCGGCTCGATCGGCCTGCTGAAGGCGATCCGGCGGTTTAATCCGGACTACGGCGTGTGCTTTTCGACCTATGCGGTTCCGATGATCGCCGGAGAGATTAAACGGTTTTTGCGCGACGACGGCATGATCAAGTTCTCCCGCGCGATTAAGGAGCTTTCCGCCGCCGTATGGAAGCTGCGGCAACAGAATCCGGATCTCGGCGTAAAAGAGCTGTCCGAGCTGCTGCACGTAACCGAAGCGGATCTTGCCGCCGCGCTTGCGAGCACAACACTTCCACGCTCGCTCGAGGAGCCCGATCAGAACACCGGCGAGCCGTTCGGTCTGTCAATCGCAGCGAAGGACAGCGAACCCGCTGTTGACGACCGGCTGTTTCTTTCGGGACTGACGGAATCGCTCGATGTGCGAGAGCGGCAGCTGCTGCACCTGCGGTACCGGCTCGATCTGACGCAGAGTGAAACCGGAAAGCGGCTCGGCATTTCGCAGGTACAGGTCAGCCGGATGGAGAAGCGGATTTTACAAAAACTCAGGGAGCGCTCCAAAACGTAAAAACGGTACGGAATCCCGTACCGTTTTTGTGCGTTTTTAGGTTACTGCATCGACGCCGGAAGATAGTCGTAAACCAGTCCGGTCGTGACGCCGATCGCGGCAAGAACCGCAAAGAGGATCAGCGCAAGGATCGCCGTGCACCAGAACGAGCGCGCGTAATTGCGGCGGTTGATGTTCGCGCTTGAAAACGTATACACGATCAGAAACACGAAGCCGACGACCGGGATCGAAAAGAGGATGTTGAGTCCGAAGTATGCCCACGGAGACAGCGGACGGTATTGTTCGGTGTAGTTGCGTTCCATGTATTTATGCCCCTTTCTGTTTCTTTGGCTCCTGCGAGCGGAGCGGTTTTCCGGTGACGTCGAGCGCGGCTTCCTGCCCGTGCAGCAGCCGCTTGATGTTGGACCGATGGCGCCACAGAACGAGCAGCGCAATCAGATAGATGAAATACAGCAGATAGACCGGAATCCATCCGAGCAGGTATGCCACGGTCGAGAAAACGGCAAACAGGATCGCAGACAGCGTGGAAACGAGCGACACGCGCTTGGAAGCGATAAAGATAACCACGATCGCGACTGTCGTCATGGCCGCCGCCTGCCAGCAGAAGCACCAGATCAGCGCGAACGAGCACGCCGCGCCCTTGCCGCCGCGGAACCCGTAAATCGCGGGATAGCAATGTCCCACCACCGCCATCATTCCCGCGAGGTATCCGCCGATCTGCGTGCCGAGCGCAGGATCATCGGCGATCAGGCCGAGTGCACCGCCGAGCCATCTCCCCAGCAAAAATGCGATCAGCGCCTTGCCGGCATCGCCCAAGAAGGTCAGCATGCCGTACTGTTTGCCGTAAACGCGCACCATGTTGGTTGTCCCGGCGTTGCCGCTGCCATACAGGCGCACGTCGTCCCGAAACGCCGCACGGCTGACGATCAGAGCCATCTGAATGTTGCCGAGCAGATAGCCGATCGCGGCGATCAAAAGCGATATGGGCAGATTCCAAGCTGTCAGATCCAAATTAATCGTCCTCTCTTGTCCGGTTGCGGAAATAGATACGGATCGGGGTTCCCATAAACCCGAACGACTTGCGGAAATAGTTCTCAAGGTACCGCTCATACGAAAAATGCACGAGCGTCGCATCGTTGACAAAAATCACAAACGTCGGCGGCTGAACCGAGACCTGCGTCGCATAGTAGATCTTGAGCCGGCGTCCGTTCTGGGAGGGCGGCTCGTTCATCGAAACCGCTTCGTTGACGATGTCGTTCAGCGTTCCGGTCGGGATTCTGCGGATGCTCTGCGCATACACATCGTTGACCGCCTGCAGCACCTTCTGCACCCGCTGTCCCGTCTTGGCCGAGATGAACAGATACGACACATAGGGCATGAAATTCAGATCCGTTCCCATGTCCTTTTTGAACGTTTCGATCGTGTAGGCATCCTTTTCGACCAGATCCCACTTGTTGACCAAAATGACGCTCGGCTTGCCCTCCTCGTGGACATAGCCCGCAATCTTGACGTCCTGTTCCGAAAGGCCTTCGGTCGCGTCGCACACGAACAGTACAACGTCGGCTCTGCGCACGGCAGCAAGCGAACGGATCACGCTGTAGCGCTCGATGCTCTCGTCCTCGATCGCCCTTTTCCGACGGATGCCGGCCGTATCGACAAGCATGTAACGCTGTCCGTCGCGCGTAAAAGGCGTATCGATCGCGTCGCGCGTCGTGCCCGGGATGTCCGAAACGATCACGCGCTCCTCGCCAAGCAGCGCATTGACCAGCGAAGACTTCCCGACGTTCGGTCGACCGCAGACCGCGATGTTGATCACCGATTCTTCTTCGCCTCCCGTCGTTTCGGGAAAATCGGCGCAGACCGCATCGAGCAGGTCGCCAAGGCCGATGCCCTGCCCCGCGGACACGATGATCGGTTCTCCGAGACCCAGCGAATAGAATTCATAGACCGCCTCGTGGAATTTCGGGGTATCGAGCTTGTTGACCGCGAGCACAACCGGCTTGTTGGATTTGCGCAGCATTGCGGCGACTTCCTCGTCCGCCGCCGTCATGCCGTCGCGTCCGTCGACCAGAAACAGGATCACATCACAGGTCTCGATCGCAAGCTCCGCCTGCCGGCGCATCTGGACGGCGATCTTGTCCTCGCTCGCGGGCTCGATGCCACCGGTGTCGATCAGCGTAAAGGAGTGCTCCAGCCATTCCGCGTCGCCGTAGATCCGATCGCGCGTCACGCCAGGCGTATCCTCGACGATCGCGACCTTGCGGCCGATCAGACGATTGAACAGCGTGGATTTCCCGACGTTGGGTCTGCCGACAATGGCAACCAGCGGTTTTGTCATACGTTCACCTCAAATAATTTTGCAACCAGATCGCTGCCGTCACCGAATGCGACCACGGTCACTCCGAGTTTTTCTTCCAGTTCCGGGACGGTCAACCCGTCGAGGAACACAGCTTCCTTCTCCCGCAGCATGTTCTTCGGAATCAGCAGCGTTTTGTAAAGATGCTTTCCGGTCAGTTCCGCGATCAGGTCCTGTCCGGTCACGAGCCCTGCGACGTGCACATTGCCGCCGAAGTACCGGTTCGGGATCGGATAGATCTCCCACCGGATATGATATGCGTCAAGCGCGCGATACAGATCCCGGAAAAACGGCGCGGCGGCCGTTCCGCCCGCCATCGAAACAAAGCGCTCTTCTTCGAGCGGTTGCCGATCCTCCAAAGCTGCTTCAAAGTCCATCGCAAACAGGCGCAGCATGCCGACGCCGTTTTCGATCTGTCCGAAATCTTCATAGTACGCTTCCGGCGGAATCGGCCTTCCGGCATTGAGATACCACTCATCGGACAGAAACACGAGCCGCGTTCCGAGCGTTTTCAGAAATTGCATCTGCCAGCGCTCCACCTGTTCGATGACGGCTTCGCTTCCGTCGCGGTCGAACGTAGCGAGCTGCTCCAGTTTCTCGCGGAATTTCGTAATTCCGACCGGTACGATCGCAACCGAGGCGCAGGCCGGCGCAAGCGATCCGAGTACCGAAAGCGTTTCCTCCAGGATCTTTCCGTCGTTGATGCCCGGACACAGGACGATCTGTGCATGAAACTGCAGCCCGGCCGCTTTGAGCGCTTCCAGCCGCTCCCGGATCCGTCCTGCAGTCGGGTTTTTCATGATACGGCGACGCACCTCAGGGTCGATCGCATGAACCGAGACATACAGCGGACTGACGCCGCGCCGCAGGATGCGGTCGAATTCCTCATCATCGACGTTGGTCAGCGTCACGTAGTTTCCCATGATGAACGACATGCGCCAGTCATCGTCCTTAACCTGCAGACTGGACCGGACACCGCGCGGCATCTGATCGATGAAGCAAAACAAGCAATGGTTTTTGCAGGTCTGCATCCGGCTCATCAATGAGGTCTCGAAACAAAGGCCAAGCGGTTCGTACTCGTCCTTGCGGATGCGGAACGAAAGTGTTTCCCCGCTGCGGCAAATATCGACATGCAGAACGCGCTCACAAGACAGTTTTTCGTAGTCGATCAGATCCTGGACCGGCTCGCCGTTGATCGCAAGCAAAGCGTCACCCGCGCGGATGCCGCACCGTGCCGCAGGCGTATCGGGCTCTACAAATGTAATTGTCTGAGCACATAGTTTCATAAATATACCATATCATAAATTGTTCGGATTTGCAAGGACAGAAAAAGGCACCCCGTTTCAAGGTGCCTTTCCGTAACATTCACTTCCGAGCCTTGCTCAGGATCTTTTCCATCAGGATCCGGAGCGGGATGCCCGCCGCGGATGCGACCGCGATCTTCAGGGCATCGCCCGGCAAAAACGGGACGACGCACAGCGTCATCGATTCCGCAAGAGTCCGGTGCGTTGTGATCATGAACCATACGGTTCCAAGCGCATACAGCAACGCGGTTCCGACGATCATGGCAGGGACGATCAGCCAGCGCTTCGCGCGGAATCTGTCCGCCGCAAGGCCGACGATTGCGACACACGGCAGATAGCCGATCAGATAACCGCCGGTCACGCCGATCAGCTTCTGAATGCCGCCCTCAAAATTTGAGAACACCGGCAGGCCGACCGCGCCGAGCAGCAGATAGACTGCTACGGCAATCGTTCCGTCCACACAGCCCAGCACCGCACCGATGAAATACACGGCAAGCGTTGCAAGCGAAATCGGGATCGGACCGATCGGGATCGACCACGGTGCGGCTACGCACAAAAGCGCAGCCATGAGTGCGATGCGGCTCATCCGGATCACGGAGATCCGAGGTCCGGGAGCCGAGGCTCTGGTTGTCTTCATTCCTTCCTTTTCGCCCTTTCTGTTACTTAAACAGCCCCTTCTTTCGTTTTTGGGGTGTTGCGCCGCCCTGCAGCTGAGCCAGCTGTTCCAAAAGCTGTCGTTCCTTTTCGGATATGCGCTTGGGGATCTCGACATTGACCGTCACCAAAAGATCGCCCTTTGCGTTCTGCTGCAGATACGGTACGCCCTGATCCCGCAGCCGGAACGTCGTTCCGTTCTGCGTTCCCGCCGGGACGCTGTACTTGATCTGCCCTTCGAGCGTCGGTACGACGATCTCGCCGCCGAGGACCGCGACCGTGTACGGAATGTTCATGTTCAGCAAAAGATCTGCGCCCCTGCGGACAAATTTCTCATGCGGCCGGACATTGATCGTGATATACAGATTGCCGCGCGGGCCGCCCTTGTAGCCGGCCTCTCCCTCGTTGCGTTTGGAGAGCGTCTGTCCGTCGTTGATGCCTGCCGGTACGCGGATCGTCAGCCGCTTGTTGCGCCGGACCCTGCCCTTTCCGCGGCAGTCCGGGCACGGATCCGTAATGATCTGGCCGGTTCCGCGACATGCCGAGCACGGGCGCGTCGTCACAAACGAGCCGAGCAGCGACTGGCTCTGCTGCCGGACCTGACCGGTGCCGCCGCAGGTCGTGCAGCGCGTGGGCTTGGTGCCCGGCTTCGCGCCGGTGCCGCCGCAGGTTTCGCAGATCTCGTCACGCGCGATCACGATTTCCTTTTCACAGCCGAACGCCGCTTCTTCGAACGTCAGCGTCAGATTGTAGCGCAGATCGTCGCCCGCCATCGGGCCGCTGCGCGTCGCGGACGCGCCGCCGCCGAACCCGCCGAAGATCGTACTGAAGATATCGCCGAATCCGAAATCCTCCGCCCCGGTAAACGGATTGCCGCCTCCGCCCATCGTCGAATCGAATGCCGCATGACCGAACTGGTCGTATTTGGCGCGCTTATCCGCATCCGAGAGCACTTCGTACGCTTCATTGAGCTCCTTGAACTCGGCTTCCTTTTCCGCATCGCCCGGATGCAGGTCCGGATGGCAGGTCTTGGCTTTTTTGCGGAACGCGCTCTT
>CADAQS010000014.1 GCA_902790115.1 uncultured Eubacteriales bacterium
GTACGTATCCCGGTCGCCTTTCTGATGAGCCGTGAAGTGCCGGTCTCCATGTTCCACGTCGGCCTCGCGACGCCTTGCTCAATGCTTTTGCAAGTGTTCCTGTGTCTTGTTTGTTTTATCTTTGTTAATCGAAAGCATCGAAAGCGTTCGGAACCTATCATCTGCCCATGAACATAAGAACTAAGGAGAGGGCATGAACAAGAAAAAGGCCGATGTAATAGACTCATTCATCAGAAAAAGTGCAACATTTTTACCACATTTCTATTAGAATGTTGCACTTGATATATACTTATTAGCTTTTTGGTGGTTCAAAAAATGCCTAAATAAGGGGGTTTTTTTACTATATATACCTATTATCACGCTTTAGTCAACCGCTCCTAAGCGAAAGGCCGCGCGTTCGAGTCGCGCCAGGGACGCCAAGCCCCCGAAAACAATGTGTTTTCGAGGCTTTTGAGCGTGCCCGACACGATACGGCATCGCTTTGGAACAAAAAACAAGGAATCGATGCCGAGCATGCGGCTCCGCCGCCTAAGTGCACTACGTTCAAATTTGCGCTCCCGAAGCGCATCAAGCAAAACACCCACCGCAAGGGTGGGTGTTTTGCTTGGCGTGCCCGACACGATTTGAACGTGCGGCCTTCAGAGTCGGAGTCTGACGCTCTATCCAGCTGAGCTACGGGCACAGATGCGGGCGGTCGTTCCGTCTGTGAGAGCCATTATAACACAGGACGGATCGCTTCGCAAGGGGCAAAATGACTTTGGTCGCAACGAAAGGATGCGTTTTTTGCGGACAGAGCGATCGTTCGAGCGAAAATTCGTCCGATTTGTGTCCGAAAAGAAAAGAATTCGGCGGGTTGCTTGCAAGACGGCACGGTCGGCGGTATAATCGGTGCAAAGAGGTGTATGGATATGGAACAGAAACCAATCGTCAATTCCGATCTGATCGGCGCCTACATCACGATCGAGCTGCCCGGCTTCGCCGGCTCCAGACCCAAGCCCGAGCCGTGCCGCGTGCACTATCTCGAAATGGGCGAGGGCGAACCGCTGCTGCTTGTGCATTCGATCGGTCAGTCGATCTTCACATGGCGGACGCTGATGCCGATCCTTGCGCAGTATTATCGCGTCATCGCAATCGATCTGCCGGGCTTCGGTCATTCCGACCGGCCGTATTCGCTGAGCTATTCGATGGACGAGATGGCGGACATCCTGCTGCTGATCATGGACGCGCTGCATCTGCCGCGGACGCACATTTTAGGCTGCACCACGGGCGGCATGTACGCGATGTACGCGATGACCAAGATGCCGATCCGTTTCGACAAGGTGATCGCGCTGACGCCAGGCGGCATCTCGAAAAACTTCCCGCTGCGCATCCGCGGTCTGGAAGGTCCGTTCGGTTTCTTCTTCCGCGAGTCCTACGGAAAAAAACACTTCAAAAAGTACCTGCCGCTGTTCTACTACGACGGTACGACCTGCACCGATGCGATCGTCGATCAGTACTTTGCGACCTGCGACGACTTCGCTTCGCGGCAGGCGATCATGTATGCGGTCCGCAACTTCGACGAGGAGCCGGTTCTGAACGCGCTGCACGCCTGCGCGCACGAGGTGCTGATCCTCTGGGGCGAGGAGGACAAGCTCGTTCCGATGGAAAAGCTGTACACGCTGCGCGAGCAGATCAAAAACGGCGTCTACTACAGCCTGCGGAACGTCGGTCACTGGATGCACGAGGAAAAGGCCGAAATGCTCGCCGAGATCGTCGACCGCTACATCCAGTATCGGGAGGAAAACGCGTGATCGAATCGTTTTCGCTCGGCGATATCGTTCAGATGAAAAAGCCGCATGCCTGCGGCGGCAGCGAGTGGCGGATCACGCGGGTCGGCGCCGACGTCAAAATCCGGTGTCTGACCTGTGACCGCGTCGTGATGCTGGACCGGCAGGATTTTATCCGCGCGGGCAAAAAGGTTCTGCGCACGGCAGAAAAAGAGGAACCATGAGGGACGACAACGGGGCACGGAAGAACATGCAGAGAATCGCTGCGCAGCGGAACGAGCAGCTCAAGGGCGGCGAGCGCTGGCGCGCGCTGGATATGCTGCTGACGGTTGCGGCGGTGCTGGTTTTTGCGCTTGCGATCCGCGGCGCGATCCTCGAACCGGTGCGCGTTGACGGCGGCTCGATGCTGGACACGCTGCAGAACGGCGACTACATGTTCGTCGAAAAGCTGAGTTATCTGACCGAATCGCCTAAAGTCGGCGACGTAATCATCTGCTACTATCCCGACGAATACTACGAGCGGCAGAACAAAACGTACCGCTCGCGCGTCAAACGCGTCGTGGCGGTCGCCGGCGATACGGTCCAGTCGATCGACGGCATGCTCTACGTCAACGGCGAAGCGGTGGACGAGCCGTTCCTGTCGCCGGACCGCGCCAAAACGACCGGCATCGAAAGCCCGGTCACGGTCGGCGAAAACGAAGTCTATGTACTCGGCGATAACCGGATCAATTCCAACGACAGCCGCAACCCGCTTGTCGGGCCGATCCCGCTCGAACGAATCTGCGGCAAAGCGCATTTCGTGCTGTTTCCGTTTTCACATCTGCACGGGGTATAACGATGGAAAGCAGGAGCATCAGGCTTCGGAAAGTGCATAAACGGCAGCTGACGCTGCGCAGTGTCAGCGCAGTCCTGATCGGACTCGCGCTGGTGTTCGTGCTGCTGCTCGGCTGGTTTTCGCCGGTATATGTGTCCGACGCTTCCATGGCGCCGACGCTCGGCAAGGGCGAAACGGTTCTCTACGACCGGCTGTACAAGCATTTCTTCCGGCTCGGCCGGAGCGATATGGTTGTGTTCCGCGATCCCACCACCGACGCGCTTTTGATCAAGCGCGTTGTCGGGCTTTCCAAAGAGACCGTTTCGGCGCAGGACGGGCTGCTGCTGATCGACGGGCAGTTCGCGCTCAGCGAGTACGACTACCTGACGCCGGCGCTGTTTCAGCTCGATCCCGTGACCGTGCCGGAAGGACATCTGTTCGTGCTGTCGGACGACCGGAACTACGGCGAGGACAGCCGCAATCCGTCGATCGGCTGCATCGCCGAGTCGGACGTGCTCGGCATTGTGCGATTCCGCATCGACCGGTTTACATTCTTTGCGCACTGAATCCAGCATTTTGGCTCCGGCATTTTTTGCCGGAGTTTTTTTCCAAAAAAGGCTTGACCTTGCACCGAAGTGTAATGATTTAATGGGTTCGGAAAGGAGGCGAACGGTATGACCATCAAGAAGTTTGCGGCACTGTGCGGCTGCAACCCGCAGACGCTGCGCTACTATGACCGCGTGGATCTTCTGAAACCGGCGCGCGTGGATCGATTCTCGGGCTATCGCTTTTACGAGGAGGAGCAGGCGCTGACCTTCGTCAAGATCAAGAATCTGCAAAGCGCAGGCTTCCCGATCGAGGAGATCAAGGCGCTGCTGCCGGCCGACAATGCGGCGATCTGCGAAGCGTTTGCGCAGAAGATCCGGGAGCAGGAAGCGCATCTGCAAAAAATCCGAACCATTCAACAGGCATACCGGAGCGAAATGAGCGAAATGCAGAACAAACTGGAACAGATACGGAAACAGATTCAGGAAACGATGGCGGCATACGACCCCGAACCGGAATTCGGCATCGACGCCGGGACCTATCAAAAAATCGTCCAAAACGTGCAGGACGCATTTTCGTGGATCGACGACACATCCTTTGCGCTGCCGGACTTTCCCGAATGCGAGCCCGCCCAGGCGCCGCAGTCTCTGGAACAGCTGCACGATCCGCTCTGCGAAACGGTCTTTGCGCGGCACGGTTGGCAGAACGCAAAGGATTTTCTGGACGCGCTCCCGGCGTTCAAAGACGGCGGCGAATACGTGCTCTGCTTTGCGATGACCGAGGAGAAAGTCAAAAACCTCGCGTTCCACAACACGCTGCTCAACCTTCTGCTCGAGCGGAATCCCGGCAAGAAACTGTCCCTCTCGTGCAGCACCGTAACCACCGAGGACGGACAGAACCACTTCTGGCTGCTCCGAAAAAGAACCGCATAAGCGCATCGACCCCAATCTTGCGGCTCCTCCTGCCCTGCGCCGTGCCGGGCAGGGAGGCGCCGCTTCTTTTTGGCTGAAGCAGCGGCGCCCCGAAGGACTGTGCCTTTCGGAGCGCGGTACGCTGAAAACTATGCCTCGTTTTCCGTAATGTTTCTCAGGTGCAGATAGACGGTGTTGCGCGAAATGCCGAGCAGTTCGGCGACGATGGTGACAGCGTCCTTGATGTGGAAGATGCCGCGCTCGTAGAGGATGCGGATCAGCTCCTTGTTTTTATTGACCGCCGGAATCGCCGGATTGAACAGAACCTGATTACGCGCGTCGGCGACGGCATTTGCGATCGAATCCGTCGTGTTCGAGGCAAAATGCTCCCGCTCGGTATGATCCAACGGCGATCCGGCGATGCTCTGCAGAATCTCGGACAGCGGCGAATCCATATAGAAATTGATGCACATCATCCCGATCAGCCGATCCTTTTCCCCGAGGATCGGAATCGTCGAGGATTTGAGGTGCTCGCCGGTCGCGCTGATCGAGCGGTAGGAGGTGTAGGACTCCGTGACCGAGAGGCCCTGCTCCGAAATGCGCTTCAGCATGTTCAGCGCAAGATCCGTCAGCGGCGCGCCGACCGAACGGCCGGAATGGTACCCGTTCATGATCTTGATGACCGAGTGGTTGTAATCCTCGAGGCTGTGCAGACTGATCTCGTACGCGGAGCCGAGATAGGCAGACAGATAATCCATCATCGAAGCGTAGGAGTTCAGAATCAATTTAAAAGAGACGACCTTGACGGTCGTCTCTTTTTTTCTGTTCCATTCTGTTTTCTTACAGCGAGCGGAGCCAATTTTCGATAAAAACGCTCTCATAGGCATGCGCCGCAGCGTTCGGATGCGTGTTGTAAGGCGGCGCAACGGCAAAGATCCGGGTTCTGTAATCGCGGACCTCCTTTGCGATCGCCTCGTTGGTCGAGCGTCCCATCACCGGGGTATGCGCGTCGCCGTTCAGGTCGAGATACGGGATTCCCCACTTGGTCGCAAGCGCGATCTCCGCTTTCCGGTAGTCGTCCGTTTCACAGCCGTTGGACACCAGAATCCCGATGTGCGCAAACGGATGATGCTCAAGAAGGTACTTCAAAACCGTGTTCCACGCGCCGTAAAACGTGTCGATCGCGGTATCGTCAAGCGCGCCGAGCGTGATCGTGCCCTTTTTGATCTCCCCGTCGTCTCCGGTCGAGCGCGGCCGGTGATGGCTGTCGTTGATGCCGAAATACAGCGTGATATAGTCCGCGTCCGGATCGATCGTCCGGTAGAACCCGCCCGAAAACGTGTTGTCAAACGGTGCGTCCGAGGGTGTCGCCATCGTCATGCCGCCTTTGGCAAGGTTCTGAACGGTCATCCCGTTTCGCGCCGCGATCAGAAAGGCATAGGTTTTCCGCTGTCCCCGAAACGGTCCGTCTGTCAACAGCGGCTCTCCGTCCGGCGCGCCCTTGAAGTCGCCGTTTGTGAAGCTGTCGCCGCAGACCGCCCATTTTTTGCCGTACAGGAGGTTGCTTTCCATCTTGCGCCTCACATGAGCTTCGCGGATGCGATCCAGCGCTCGTCCGAAGGATCGTTGCGGAACGCGAGCAGCGCCGGAATCTGTTCGGGACGGATGTAGCCGTTTTCGGCCGCGACCGTCAGCAGCGTATCGTAATCCGACGCCGAAACGTTGGTCAGACGGTGCTCTTTCAGCCGGTCGTCCGCCTTTTTCATGCCGTAGGTGAAGATCGAAACGATGCCGAGCACCTCGGCGCCCGCCGCGCGCAGCGCTTCGCACACGTCAACGACGCTGCCCGCCGTCGAGATCAGATCCTCCACGACGACCACCTTCGTGCCGGGATCGCAGCGGCCTTCGATCTGGTTCGTCCGGCCGTGATCCTTGGCCGTTGCGCGGACGTAGCCCATCGGAAGGTTCAGGATCGTCGCGACGATCGCCGCATGCGCGATGCCCGCCGTACTCGTTCCCATAACCGCCTCACAGGCAGGATAGTGCTTTTGAATCAGCTCGGCAAGCGCCTGTTCGACGTCCTCGCGCACCTGAACGTCCGAAAGCGTCAGGCGGTTGTCGCAATAGATCGGCGCGCGGATCCCGCTCGCCCAGGTAAACGGATCCTCCGGCCGCAGAAAGACGGCCTTGATGTGCAAAAGATCAGCAGCGATTCTCTGTTTCATTGTACGCCCTCCGCAAACTCCCGCGCCGCGCGGCGATAGGCTTCGACCGGATCGTCCGCGCCGGTGATCGAGCGGCCGACGACGATGAAGCTTGATCCGAGGTCGTGCGCCATCGCAGGCGTCGTGACGCGCTTCTGATCGCCCTTCTCGTCGTTTGCGAACCGGATGCCCGGCGTGACCGTAACGAAGTCGCTTCCGCAGGCCTTGGCGACGAGTCCCGCCTCGAGCGGCGAGCAGACCACGCCGTCGCAGCCGGCTTCCTTCGCATTCAGCGCGTAATGGCGCACCGTGTCCGCCATCGAATGGTCGATCCACAGCTCGCGCTGCATGACCTCCTCGCTCGTGCTGGTCAGCTGCGTGACCGCAAGCAGCAGCGCCCGGGAGACCTTCTCGTCGAGCGCACGGCGCGCGGCGCGCATCATCTCGATCGAACCCGCCGCATGGACGTTCACCATGTCCACGTCGAGCTCGGCGAGCTTACGCATAGACTTATACACCGTGTTCGGGATGTCGTGCAGCTTCAGATCCAGAAAGATCTTATGGCCGCGCGCTTTGATCTCGCGCACGATCGCCGGTCCGTTGCCGTAAAACACCTCCATGCCGATCTTGACGAACGGCTTTTCCTCCGTAAACCGGTCAAGAAAGGTCAGCACCTTCTCCTGATCCTGAAAATCGCATGCAATAATGACTTCTCTGTTCAACGAAACGCCCTCCCTGTTAAACTTTTCAGCTCGGTCACGCCGAGTTCGCGCAGCCGCACCAGTAATTCCTGTTTGATTTTGACGATCGTCAGCGGATCGATCAGATTCTGCGTCCCGATCTCCACCGCGCTTGCGCCCGCGGACAGCATCTCGATCACGTCCTTTGCGCACGTCACGCCGCCGCAGCCGATGATCGGAATGTGCACCTTCGGGTACACGTCATAGATGCGCTGCAGCGCCATCGGAAAGATGCCCGCGCCGCTGACGCCGCCCGTCCCGTTCGCAAGCAGCGGTTTTCCGGTCCGGTAGTCGAGCCGCATCCCTAAAAATGTATTCAACAGCACGAGTCCGTCCGCGCCCGCCGCTTCGAGCGTGCGGCACATGCCGACCAGATCGGGGCACTGCGGCGTGCATTTAACGTATACCGGCTTCGTCGTCACACGCTTGACCGCCTCGACGACCTTTGCCGCAGTCTTCGGATCGGTTCCGAAACTCATGCCGCCTCCGTGCACGTTCGGGCAGGAAACGTTCAGCTCGATCAGTCCCACGACCGGCTCCGCATCGAACAGCCGCGCACATTCCGCATACTCTTCGACGGAAAAGCCGCCGACGTTTGCCAGCACCTTTTTGTGATACACCTTGCGCAGTTCGGGGAATATCTTTTCGATCACCGCATGCACGCCGGGGTTCTCAAGTCCCACCGCGTTCAGCATCCCGCCGCCGTACTCCGCGATGCGCGGCAGCGCGTTGCCTCTTAAGGGATGCAGCGTCGTGCCCTTGATCGAAAAGCTCCCGACCTCGTTAACGTCGAAAAAATCCAGATAGTCGAGCCCGTAGCCGAAGGTGCCGCTTGCCGGGATCAGCGGATTGTCCAGCTCCCAGCCCGAAAGCGTTACCGCAAGTTCTCCCATAACAGCTCCTCCCGCCAAAACACCGGCCCGTCCTTGCAGATCCGCCGCATACCGGATCGCGTCAAGACGCTGCAGCCCATGCACGCGCCGAACCCGCAGCCCATCCTGCACTCGAGCGAGTACTGTCCGGGCGCCTGCATGACCGCATCCACGGCACGCAGCATTGCAAGCGGCCCGCAGGCCGCAAACGGAGTGTTCTCCAATCCTTCCCTTTTTCAGCGCCGCAAGCTCCGTTTGAAACAGTGTCTGTTCCGGGGAACGGAACCCGAATACCGCCGTGACGCGGCAGTTCCGTTCGACCGCCGCGCGAATCAGCCCGATCAGCGGCGCCGTGCCGATCCCGCCGCCGATTGCCAGCAGCTCTTCACCCGGCTTTGGCAGCGAAAAGCCGCTGCCGAGCGGCGCAAGCACGGACAGCGTCGTTCCGGTATACTCGGAAAGCGCCTTGGTTCCCGCGCCGACCGTCCGATAGGTCAGCCGGATCACGCCGTCCTGTACGTCCGTAACCGAGATCGGCCGCCGGAGTGCAAAGCCCGGAACGGCAACGTTCAAAAACTGACCCGGCCGGAACGAAATCTTCCGTTCCGGCTCGAGCCAAAGCATATAGGTATCCGGCGCAGCCGGTTCCCGTTTCAGAATCGTACAGGTTTGTTCGGTGATCATGCCTTATGCACGGTAGCGATCCTGATCCAGCGCGTTTTCGCTCTTGGCGACCGCCATCGCGCATGCGCTGTCGCCGACCACGTTCAGCGCGGTGACGAGCATCTCGATCGGGCGGTTGATCGCAAGGATCAGACTGTATGCCATCAGCGCAAGCTCGTTGTCGAAGCCGACGCCGCTGAGAATCGTGAACAGGATGACCGCGCCCGCGCCCGGAGCCGCCGGCGTTCCGACCGAAGCGATGATCGCGAGCACGCCGATCAGCAGCAGGGTCGGCAGGCTCAGCTCGTAGCCCGCGCAGCCCGCGATGAAGATCGTCGCGATGACCTGCATGATCGCGGTACCGTCCATATTGACCGTCATGCCGAGCGGCAGAACAAACGAGGCGATCTCCTCATGCACGCCGAGCTCCTCGATCGTCGTTTTGAGGTTCAGCGGCAGCGTCGCGGCGCTCGAGGAGGTCGAGAAGCCGAACAGCGCAACCTTGCCGATCTTTCTGACAAACGGCACCGGAGAGAGCCCTGTCGTGATGCGCACGACCAGCGCATAGCCCGCGAACAGGACCAGAAGCAGCAGCGCAACGGTCAGCAGCACATAGGCGATTGCGGGTTTCAGATGCGCGACGCCGTAGGCCGCGCAGGTGCGCGTGATCAGGCAGAAGATCGCGATCGGACCGAACTTGTCCACCACGAAGCCGAGCACCTTGTTGATGATCTCGCTGATCTCCTCGCACAGCTTCGGCAGCGCCGTGACCTTTTCCTTGAGCGCGTTGACCGCAAGGCCGACCGCCAGCGCCGTAACCACGATCGCGAGCACGCCGCCGTTGTTCGCAAGCGCGCCGACGAGGTTGTTCGGAACCGCGTTCAGGACGATCATCAGCGGGTTGCTGCCGGTGCTGCCGGTGCTGCCCGCCATGTCAAGCGCCGTGTTGCGGAACACGCCCGCCTTGAACGCAAGCGTTCCGACGACCGCAGCGAGCACGATCGATACGACCGTTGTGATGAAAAACATCCCGATGGTCTTCGTCGAGATCCTGCCGAGCTTTCTCGAATCCGAGATCCGAAGCATTGCCAGCACGATGCTCGTGAATACCATCGGGACGATAACCAGCTGCAGCGCCTTGACGAACAGCTGTCCGATGATGTAAAACAGGCCGATCGCCCGCTCATTTCCCGCTGCGGAGATGTCCGCAAACAGCAGGTTGTTGACCGTGTTCCATGCCGCCTCATTGCCCGCGCCGAGCAGGGATTCGCGCAGCGCGATCACGCCGAGTCCGCACAGTACCGCCGCGATCATGGCGATCAGCATCTTTACCGTCAGGTTCTTTGCGCCCTTTTTCTGCATCCGTCAAGTTCCTCCTTCTGAAAAACAGCCTCCATAGCATGCGGATGCTGTGGAGGCAGAAAACCAGGGAGAAACCGCGCGTTTGCCGAAACCGGCGCTGCGCCGATATGATTGCCTTCATAGTATCCCGTACTATATTAAAGTCGCTTTTCGAATTGATTATAAAGACCGATCCGACATCTGTCAAGGCAAAATCCGACAGTTTTTCCGTTCTGACAAAGGTTTTACACCGAAAAAAAGACGGGTGCTTTCCGTCAGCACCCGTAAAAGTCCTGTTTTTGATGTTATGCGGCAAAATCCGCAATCTCGGTGATCTCTGCGCCGCCGGTAAGGTCGGCATAGACCGTCACGACTGCAAAGCTGCTCTCCGCGTTCGGCGTGACCGGCGCGATCTCGCAAAGGATCGCGTAGTTCATTCCGGAAACGACCTGCTGCCCGAGCAGCGCTACCGGCGTGTAGCTCGCGCCGAGCTTCTTTTCCGCCGCCTTTTCGAGCGCTGCGCGCGCTTCGTCGGAAACGGCAAAGCCTTCCGGCGCGCTCCAGCCGCCGGCCAACGCCGCATCCGTTGCATGCGCTTCGGCTTCCGACGTCAGAATCTTCGTGCACTCCACGCTGCCGTCAAGCTTTTGATAGATCTCCAGAATCGCATAGAACGCCTTCGCGTCCGGCGCAACGGCCGTCGCTTTGCAGACCACGCGATAGTTCGTGCCGGAAACGAGCTGCGTGCCGATCAGGGCAACCGGCGCATAATCCACGCCTAAAAGGCTCTCGGTCGCCTTGACGACAAGCTCCTGCACCTCATCGGTCACCGCCATCGACTCCGGACGCGTCCATCCGCCGACCGCCGCGGTCTCCGGCTCCGTCTGTTCCGGCTCCTTCGGTTCCGATTTGCACGCCGCAAATCCGAAAAGCATCATTCCCGCAAGCAGAATTGCAATCCATTTTTTCATTGTTTGATTCCTCTCTGTTTTTGTTATTTTGCTATATGTTACTGCGCTTTTTCAGAAAAAGCAATCTCTTTCTTTCGCGCTTCTAAAAACAATACCGCATGTAGCGCCGAAAGGTTGCAGCGAATGCTAAATATTTTCTGTTGATTGCAAAGCGCCGGCGCTTCGACTATAATAAAGAAAAACCAACCCGCATGCGGCGTTCTGCCGCGCGGATCCGGAGGAAAAGATGTCAGATACCACCGTTGTGCTGCAAACCGGCTGCGGTCCGATCCGCGGCAGACTGACCGCGCGCTGCCGGCAGTTTCTCGGCGTTCCCTATGCAAAGGCCGAACGCTTTGTCTATGCCGAGCCGGTCACGGCATGGGAGGGCGAGCTCGACGCGACCCGCCCCGGCCCGTCCTGCCCGCAGAACCGCGCGTGGCATGAGCATCTCGAAAACCCGACACGCCGCTTCTACAAGCAGGAGTTCCTCGAGGGGATCGAATTCACCTACGACGAAAATTGCCTGAATCTGAACATCTATACGCCGCTTGCCGCCGGGAACTGTCCGGTCATCGTGTTCTTCCACGGCGGCGGATTCGACTCGGGCATGAACACCGAGGGTCCGTTCGACGGCTCTGCGCTCGCCGAAAAAGGCGTCGTCACGGTCTTTGCCAACTACCGGGTCGGCGTGCTTGGTTACCTCACGCATCCCGATATTGCAGCGCGGTTCGGACGCGACGGCAACTTCGGTCTTGACGATCAGCTGACCGCGATCCGCTGGGTCAAGGCGCGCATTGCCGCATTCGGCGGCGATCCCGGCAACATCACGCTGCTCGGGCAGAGCGCCGGTGCGATCTCGATCCAGTACCTGTGCCTGATGCGGCAGAACGCCGGCCTGTTCCGGCGCGCCGCGATGCTGTCCGGCGCCGGACTGTTCCCGAAATTTGCGCTGCCCAAAAAATCGTCCGACACGCATCCGTACTGGGCGCAGTTTTTGGAAACCGCAGGCTGCAAAACGCTTGAGGAACTGAAAGTGCTGCCGCTGGATAAGCTCTTCGACACGGTCGAGCGCATGAAGGCGCTGCGAAAGGACGGCCTGTACAACACCATGCCCGTCGTGGACGGCTATTTGCTGCCGGAGCCGGTCGATCGGATGATCCGTCATCCGCTCGACGTCGATTACTGGATCGGCTACACGAACAACGATATGTTTGCGCCGGCCATGGCGTTCATCGGCAACCGGTTCGCAAAGCAGAACCGCGCCTACCTCTGCTATTTTGATCTGGACGCGCCGGGCGACGGCAACGCCGCGTTCCATTCCGCCGACCTGCGCTACCTGTTCGGCACCTTATCCGGCAGCTGGCGCCCGTATGGCGAGCGCGATTACGAAGCCTCCGAACAGCTGCAGTCCTACCTTGCCGCCTTCGCCCGCTGCGGCGATCCGAACGGCGCCGGTCTGCCGCGCTGGGAGCGTGCAAAGCCCGGCCTGAAAACAGAGGTGCTGCGCATCGCTCCGGACGGCACGGGTATGGGCAGGGTGAGCTATCGCAAGCTGATCCGCAATTTTCTGACCAAGGGAGATCCCAAAGCATGAAGTTCAACCACCTGTTCCGCCTGCAAAGCGTTTCGCCCTCCACGCGGATCTACGAAGCCGACGGCGTGACCGTGCGCATCGATTTTCTGGAGAACATGCTGCGCGTCGCCGTTCTGCACCCTGCCGTTCCGCTGCTTCCGACCTGGAGCGTCTGCCCCGGCGCGCGGGACTGTCCGCTCGAAGGCCGCGACAAGCTGTCGCTCGACGGCTTTTCCCTCGCCGCGCCCGCCGTCACGGAAACGGAGGACGGCCTGTCGTTTTCGCTCGGCGGCGCATCGTTTTCGATCGAGCGGAAAAACTTCCGGATCACGGCCAAGAACGCTAACGGCGTCCTGTACCAGGATCGCAGCGGCCTTGCGTACAATTTCGACGGCGAGCTCGGCAGCGGCTCGGCGCACTATATCCGGCGCACCGAAAGCGACCGGATCTTCGGTCTCGGCGACAAGTGCGGCACGGTCAACAAGGCGCTGCGCAGCTTCACGCTCGGCGCGGGCGATGCGATGGGCTTTCGCGCGTCCGGCAGCGACCCGTTGTACAAGCAGCTGCCCTTTTGGATCTGCGAAAACGACGCCGGTTCCTACGGCCTGTACTATGATACCTACAGCAACGGCCGTGTAAACTTCGGACAGGAGCACGACAACTATTTCGAGCCGTTCCATTCGATCCGTTTCGAGGAGGAAAACATGGTGTTCTACCTGATCCTCGGCTCGACCGCACAGATCGTGCGGCGCTTTTCCGCGCTGTGCGGCGCAATTGCGCCGGTTCCCGAATGGGCGTTCCGGTACTGCGGCAGCACGATGGAGTACACCGACGCGCCCGACTCCGACGCGAAACTGCGCGGATTCGTGCAAAAATGCGAGGACAACGGCATCCGCGCGGGCGGCTTCTATCTGTCGAGCGGCTATACGCAGATCGGCGACAAGCGCTGCGTATTCCATTGGAACACTGACAAAATTCCTTCTCCCGAAGCGCTGTCGGACTTTTTCCGTTCGCACGGCATGGAACTGCTGCCGAACGTGAAGCCGGCGTTTCTGACCGATCATCCGCTCTACGATACCATTGCAAGCCACGGCTGGTTTTTGCATTATGCGGACGGCTCGCCCGCCGTTTTCCCGTTCTGGGGCGGCATGGCAAGCTATCTGGACTTCACAAATCCCGGCGCATACGGCTTTTGGAAAACGTGTGTGCGGCGGCACCTCGTCGAAAAAGGCTACACCTGCATCTGGAACGACAACAACGAATACGACGTCTGGGACGCGGACGTGCTTGCCGATCTGTTCGGGAAGCCGACGCCTGCCTGCCGGATCCGTCCGCTCTTCTCCTACCTAATGGCGCGCGCAAGCCGCGAAGCGAGCATCGAGTCTGCCGGCGGCGAGCCGTTTACGGTCTCCCGCTGCGCGATCGCCGGAACACAGCGCGTCGCAACGACCTGGACCGGCGACAACCTGACCGACTTTTTTGACCTTCGCTACAACCATTACCAGGCGATGACGATGTCCCTGTCGGGTTTCTGCTTCTTTGGGCAGGACATCGGCGGATTTGCCGGGCCCCGCCCCGATCGGGAACTGTTCCTTCGCTGGCTGCAGTACGGCGTCTTCACGCCTCGCTTCGTGCTGCATTCGTGGAAGATCGGCGAGCCTTCGACGATGCCGTGGCTCTATCCCGATATGATGGACGCCGTGCGCAGTCTGTTTGCCCTGCGCGAGCGGCTCGTTCCGTATCTTTACCGGCAGATGCAGCGCTGCGTTTCCACGCACGATCCGCTGATCTATCCGGTCTTCTTGCGCCAGCCCGGCTATGATCCCGAAAGCGACTGCTTCTTCTGCGGCGACGATATCCTCGCCTGCCCGGTTTTCGACCCGGGCGCAGAGAGCGTCACCGTTCTGCTGCCCGCATCCGGATCCGGCTGGCAGCTGCGCGGCAAGGGCGCCCCGTACCCGGGCGGCGCCCGCGTCACCGTTCCCTGCCTGCCGACCGACGAGCCGGTCTGGTTTACGCCCGCCGGCAGCTCTCCGATCTGAAAACGACACGCAAAAACAGCCTCTCCCCGTCGGAAGAGGCTGTTTTTTTCTTTTGCTCAGATATCGATCGTTTTGTTTTCGTAGGACTCCTTGAGATTGCGCTCCTTATGCACCTGCAGCTCCTCGACTTTTTTTCGGGAGAGCGGGTAGTACACGAACAGGATCAGCGCCATCAGGGCGAACAGCACGGCCGGAATGATCGTCGCGAGGTCGTACATCGTCCGGAGGTTTTCGAGCGTCTGCACGGCGCCCTTTTCATAGCGGTAATGCATGCCGAGCAGCGCGCCGTTGACGCACACCGCCGCGAGCACCTGCCCGAGCTTCCGGAAGAAATTGAACACCGAATAGGCGGTTCCGTCGTCCCGGCTGCCGGTCTTGACCTCGATGTCGTCGATCGCGTCCGTCGCCATCGCCCACAGCTGCATAACGACCGTCGTCAGCCCGCAGCCGCTGACAAAGCACAGGATCAGAAAGACCCACAGGAGCTTTCCCGGTTCCATGCCGCGCAGGAAAAACAGGATTAGGTTCGCCGCCGCGGCAGCCGCCACGCCGACCGCGCAGACTTCCTTCTTGCCGATGTTCCGCGCCGCTTTCGGCAGCAGGAACATCATGATCAGCATCGGCGAATAGGTGCAGGCCTGCGAAGCGAGGTTCATCCAGTTCGCATGGAAGTAATCGTCGAACAGATACGTATAGAAGCTCTGCGTGAACATCTGTCCTGCCAGCAGCAGCATCGCGGTCAGACTGATCGCGATAAAAGCGCGGCTTCGGAAAAGCAGTTTTACGGCCTTCACCGCCGCGCCCTTTTCTTTGGGCTGCGGCTTGGTCTTGACGCGCTCGCGGTTCAGCAAAAACGCGGCAAGCAGCATGACCATCGAGCAGAGCGCCATCAGGATCACGCCGCGGATGACCGGCGCATACACCATGTCGGTGATCGCCTTGCCGTTCTCGCCGATCACGACGTTTCCCGCCGCGTCCAGCCGCTTCGTGTACGCAAAGCTCGCGATCAGCAGCACCGGGATCGAGCCGAGCGCCGCGCCGATCGAGCGGTACACCGACAGCTTGCTGCGCTCCGTCGCGTCCGTCGTCACAACCGATGCCAGCGAGCCGTACGGGATCTGCAGCACCGTATAGACCATGCCGAACAGGATGTAGGTCACCGTCGCGTAGACGCAGGTCGCAAGCGCGTGTCCATCCTCGCCGATGCCCGGCCACTTGACGAACATCAGCACCGACGCGGCCGCCAGCGGCGCCGCAACGTACAGGAACCACTGCCGGTAGCGGCCGAAGCGGCTCGGCTTCACCGTGTCGCAGATGCGGCCCATGATCGGGTCGTTGATCGCGTCCCACACGCGCGCCGCAATGAACATCAGCATGATGAACAGCGGACTCAGATGAAAGATGTCGGTATAGAACTTCTGCAGCAGCGTTGTCACGAGGCTGAACACGAGGCAGCCTGCCGCATCGACCATCGCGTAGCCGAGATAGTCCTTCGCCTTCAGCCCGCTGGTCCTTGCGATGTACGATGTTTCCATAGAACGCCTCCCGTGCCGGATCGTCCGGCTCCTTTGTATTATAGCATCCGCAGACCGGAAACACAACGAAAAAGCTCCGGAACCGTCGGATTCCGGAGCCTTGTTTGTTCCGATCAGAAGTCGCGCTTCATGCTCATGAGGTCTTTCATCTCATCCTGCGTCAGAAGGTTCTGCATGTCATAGGTGTTCGAGAACACGACGTTCTTGTTTTCCCAGTCCTGATGCGCGTACTTCAGCATGCCGTACAGCGCGGACTTTTCGAAAACGTGCATCGTAACGAAGTTGTAGCCGAGCTTTTTCACGTCCTCGAGCTCGACCGCCGGCTTGCCGTTGATCAGCGTGACGTCCGGCCACATCTTCCAGCCCTTATCGACCGCGGCCTGCTGTTCGCCGTCCGCGAGCACGCGGATGCCGCCGCACATCGTCATCGGGGCGCCGAGCTCCTTGGCAAGTTCGCAGCGGATCAGCGCTTCCTCCATGCCGTAGGCGCCTCGCGCGTGCGTCCGCGCGATGCAGACACAGTCCGTTCCTTCGCAGGCCGCCAGCGCCGCTTTGATGCGGGCGAGCCATGCTTCGCGCGAGATGATCGCGGTCTCCGGATGAATCTTCGCCGGGTTGACCTCGTTCGGGTTCGCTGCATAATACTCGCTGCGCTCAAAGCCGCGGATGCCGGTCGCATCCTCGAGTGTGAAGCCGGATGCGCCCGCGCGGATCAGCCGCTTGACGTTGCGGTAGATGACTGCCGGACTTTCCGCATAGCCGTCGTCGAAGTCCGCGATCAGCGGGATGTCCACCGCGTTCGTGATTGCTTCTACGACCGTGAGAACCTCATCCAGCGTACCGAACGCCATGTCCGGCTGCCCGTCCATGCTGTACGCGATCGCGCCGCCGGAGAGCATCATGCACTTGTAGCCGCTGCGCTCCGCCGCGCGGGCGCTCATGCAGTCGTAAACACACGGGGCGAAAATCTGCTCGCCGCTCTCAAAAAGCTGTTTTGCCGTAATCTTCTTTTTCATCGCAGATCCCTCCCTTACCGGTTCTGATAGGCGCGGTCGCCGAGTTCGCTCAGATCCTGGAATTTCTTCTCCATCGGCATCCACTTCTTCCAATAGCTGAAGATCACGTGGTAATCGACCAGATTGCCCTTTTCATCGCGGAGCATGCCGTCGAAGTCGTGCAGGTCGGCGTACATCGTGTTGCCGTTCCGGAAGTTCTTGATGCCGAAATCCATATCGCCGAACCACGCGGCCTTTTCCATAAACGTCATGAACACCAGTCCGTAGCCCAGCTGATCCAGAACCTCGCCGGTCACTTCGGGCTTGCCGTCCGCGACCGTCAGGTTGTTCCAGAACTTTGCGCCCTCGAACGCTTCGGCAAACTGCTTTGCATCCGCTTCCGTGTGTGCATACGCTGCGCCGACGATGTCCGCGCCCGCAGCCTGCGCCGCCTTGCAGCGCGCGATCGCCTCTTCCGCGTCCGGCGCAAAGGATCTTGCGAGCACCATGCAGTCTGTGTTCAGGGCGGCGCGCTTTGCGATTGCGACCTTCTTTTCGAACACTTCCGGGGAGACCAGCGTCAGCGTTTCGGAGTCGGAACCGCAGCCGTATGCGCGGTCGTCCAGCATCATGGCCGCTGCGCCCGCCTTGACGATCCGCTCGAGATCGTACGGCATGACCTTGAGGTTATCCGAAAAGCCGCTGCGCACATCGATGATCAGCGGGATCGAGCAGTTGTCCTCGACCACGCGCGAGACCATCCATACCATTTCCGAGCATCCGAGCACGCCCTCGTCCGGAATGCCGCGCACGGCATGGGCAAGCGCCGTCGCGCTGAACCGCGCGGTCTTGCAGCGCATCTTCTCCGCCGCTCTTGTGGAGATTCCGTCCCAGGTGTCCGGCGCAAACTGCATCCCCTGGGCCAGTACCGATTGTAATGTTGCAATACTCATGTTTGTTTTCCTTTTCTGTTCAGAATGTAATAGAAATGAACGCAGGACCGGAAAAGCCGATCCTGCATTTGTCCGCCGCGATGCGGCTGATAATTCTTATTTTTTGCTGCGGAGTTCCTTCTCGTACGCGATGTATTTCTGATCGCGCGCGATCCAGTCTTCCATCTTGAACGGCGTGAAGACATGGCCGAGGCCGAACTCGTCGTTCTCGGAATAGACGGAATTCCGGTTCTTGAAGTTGTTGCTGAGGTATTCGAGCATGCCCTTGGTTGCGCCCTTCATCGCCGCATGGTTGGACACGAGCTGGAAGCCCCACTCCTGCATCTCTTCCAGCGTGGCGTCCGGAACGCCGTTGGTGGCGTGCACGTCCGGATAGAAGTGATAGCCCGGAACCTCGCGTGCGATCCGCAGGCACTCGTCCTTGCAGTCCGCATGGCAAATGTTCTGGATCATCGTGATCGGTGCGCCGGCCTGAACGCCCATCTGTGCACGCAGGATCGCTTCGTCGAGACCGAGGCAGAACTCGTTGCCCGCGATCGCGCCGATCTGCGCCGCGCCGCCGCCCTTGCAGTCGGTGCGGGCGATGATCATGCAGTCGGTACCCTTGACGGCGTCGCAAGCCGCCGCAACGTTGGTCGCCCACAGTTCACGATCCATATAGCCGCGGCCGTGGCCGTAGCCGTAGTCCACCGCGACCGAACCGGTCAGCGTGTCCTCGATCGAGATCGCCATAACGCCCGCTTCCGCAAGGCGCTTGCAGTTGCGGTACACCATCATCGGCGTGCCGCCGCCGTTTTCGCCGTCCATGATGACCGGGAGCGTCGTGGAGTTGCAGATGCGCTCCGCCGCCCAGATGTACTCTTCCCAGTTATACAGACCGGCCGGAATGCCGTTCATCGAGAACTCCAGTTCGCAGCTGGAAACCAGGCAGGCATTGTAGCCGCACATTTCCACGACCCGCGCGCTGACGCAGTCATAGATACACGGCGCCCAGACGAATTCGCCCGCTTCCAGAAGCTGTTTGATCGATTTGATTGCTGCCATTTTTCTTCCTCCTTGGTTAGCGATCTTTGATCTTCAGGATCGTGTCGACCCAGCGATCGGACATTTCCGCGATCTCGGGGTTCGTGATCGGGCTGATCTGCCAGATCGGATAGCCGAAATCGTCGTTTTCGCAGAAAATCGTGTTCTTGTCTTCGAACACGTGGCGGCCGTATTCCAGCATGCCCTTCCATGCGCCCTTCATGAACGCGTGGCAGGTGATCATCTGGAAGCCGAGATCATACAGCGCGCTGACGTCTTCCACGTCGCTGACGCCGTTGTCGGCATGGATGTCCGGATAGCAGTGCAGACCCGGAACTTCCTTCTGGATCCGCTCCCATTCGGCGTCGCCGCCCGGGTAGCAGATGTTCTGGATCATCGTCATCGGAGCGCCCATCTCGACGCCGAGCTTTGCGCGCTCAATCGCGTCGTCAAACGAGTTGCCCTGTTTGCCGCGCATCTTGAGCGGTCCGCGATCGACCGTTTCGGTCGAATCGACACGCGCGATCACCATGCAGTCCGTACCTTTGCAGGCTTCGACCGCCGCCTGGATATTCGCCGCCCAGATCTCCTTCGGGATGATCTTGTTGCGGATGGAATACGTCTTGCCCGTGGACTTCTTGCCGATCACGCGCAGACCGAGCGCGGAATCGTTGAACATGTCCTCGATCGAGATTGCCATGGCGCCCGCTTCCGCAAAGCGCTTGACATTCTTGTAAACTTCCATCGGCGTGCCGCCGCCGTCCTCGCCGTCCACCAGGATCGGAAGGTTGGAGCAGCGGAGCATGTAGACTGCGCTGTTGTACATTTCATCCTGCGTCATGCTCGGGAATCCGACGAAGGAATGTTTCTGCTCATAGCTCGAAATCGTCAGGGCCTTGAACCCGATGTCCTCCGCAACCTTTGCGCTGACGCAATCATAGATGCAGGGCGCCCAGATGATCTCTTTGTTCTCCTGAAACAGCTGGAAAAAGCTCTTTTGTGCCGGCATATGTGTACTCCTTTCAAAATATATATCCGACGCCGCAGCGAAGCGGCGTCACATGCTTCTTACAGACCCAGATGCTTGCTGAGGACTTCCTTCGGAATCGCAGCCGTCTCGCCCTCGTACACGACGGTACCTTTTTCGATGATGTACGTCCGGTTCGAGGTGCCGAGCGCGAAGTTGACGTTCTGCTCGGCGAGCAGGATCGTAACGTTCTGCTCGCGCAGCGTCTGGATGACGTTCTTCAGCTCATTGACGATGATCGGCGCGAGACCTTCGGTGATCTCGTCCAGCAGCAGCAGGCGCGGGTTCTGCATCAGGCCGCGCGCGATCGTCAGCATCTGCTGTTCGCCGCCGGAAAGCCGTCCGCCCTTGAACGTTTCGCGCTCCTTGAGGCGCGGGAACAGCTCGTAGATCTTGTCGATCGTCCACTCGTTGTTGCCGTCGACGCCCTTGCGCTGTGCAATCAGCAGGTTTTCCTTGACGGACAGCGTCGGGAAGATGTGACGGCCCTGCGGAACATACGCGATGCCCTGCCGCGCGATCTTATAGGACGACATGCCGGTCAGGTTCTTTCCGCAGTAGTTGATCTCGCCCTCGATGTGGCTCTTGTTTCTCGGATTCAGAAGTCCGACGATCGATTTCATCGTCGTGGACTTGCCGACGCCGTTTCGGCCGAGGATGCAGACGGATTCCGTCTTATCGACCTTCAGGTTCATGTCAAACAGGATCTGGCTGGAACCATAGAAGGAATTCAAATGGTTGATCTCAAGAATCATAACTTACCTCCGAAATATGCTTCCTGCACAAACTTGTTCTGCTTGACCCGTTCCGGCGTGTCCGTGGTGACGAGTGCGCCCTGGCTCAGCACGGAGATCCGGTCGGCGTAGTTGAACACGATATCCATATCATGCTCGATGAAGATAACCGTGAAGTCCTTTTCCTTGGCGAGGTCACGGATCATCTTCATGATCTCGTAGCCCTCCGCGCGCGCAACGCCCGCGGTCGGCTCGTCGAGCATCAAAAGCTTCGGCTCCATGGCCAGCGTGATCGCGATCTCGAGGCGGCGCTGGTCGCCGTAGGAAAGGAACCGCGCGGAGTCGTCCATGTGATCCTGCATGCCGACCATCGCAAGCACCTTGCGGCACTCGTCGCGCAGGTAGGATTCCTTCTTGGGCAGCATGTCGAAGATCTTGTTGTGGTGCTTGATCAGCGCGATGCGGACGTTCTCGCAGCAGGTCAGCTTCGGGAACAGCTGGCTGATCTGGAAGCACTTGGAAATACCGAGGTTCGCGATGTCGTACGGCTTTTTCTTGGTGATGTCCTTGCCCTCGAAGAACACCTTGCCTTCCGACGGAGACGTGCGGTTGATGACAAGGTCCATGAAGGTGGACTTGCCTGCGCCGTTCGGTCCGATGATCGCATGCGCTTCGCCCTCATAGATCTGGAGGCTCACGTTGTCAACGGCCTTCAGAGCGCCGAAGTAACGGGACACATTTTGGGTCTCGAGAATGATTTTTCTCTCTTCGCTCATTCCTTCTCAGCCTCCTTCTTTGCCGCTTGCTTTCTCCGGATCGCAGCAATGCCCTTCTGGACGATGCCCTCGCGGCCCATGATGCCGCCCTGCATGAAGTAGGCGGTCAGCAGAATCACGATGCCGATGACAAACTCAAAGTACTGCGTTTTCAGCGACAGGAAGTTCTGCAGTACCGTTATGATAACGGATCCTAAGATCGGCCCGAAGAACGAGGAACTGCCGCCGACGATCGCCATCATGATCGCCTGCATCGAGATCGCGCCGTCGAGCGAGGTCGTATAGACGCCCGCGTTGCGGAACGTGTACAGGATACCGGCGATGTTCGCGAACAGCGCCGCAATCACGAACGCGCTGACGCGCATCTTGGTCACGTTGACGCCGAGGAACGTCAGTCTCTGGTCGTTCTCACGGACGCCCTGCAGCATCTGCGCATACGGCGAGATGCAGATCAGGTAGATGATCACGATGCAGGCCACGACGATCGCAAAGATGAAGAAGTACAGCGTCCGGAAATTATTCAGCCAGTCGGGCAGGAAGTAGTGCGTGATGCCGACCGTTCCGCCGATGGATTTCGTCTTGTAGATGACCAGCTGCACCGTCGTGCACAGGCCCATGGTCAAAAAGCTGAAGGTCAGCATGCTGTTCTTCAGGGCAGCGGTGCCGAGCAGCAGCGCGACCGGGATAACCAGCAGGCACGAGCACAGCGCCGCCGGCAGGATGCCCATGTTCAGCTTGGTCATGAAAATCATGAACGAATACCCGCCGAAGCCGAAGTACAGCGCGTGACCGATACTCGTCATGCCGGTGTAGCCGAACATCAGGTTGAAGCTCTCCGCATACAGCGCCATGATGATGATACGGGAGCTGATATTGATCAGGGTCTCGTCTCCGACCATTCCGATGATCAGAAATGCGATAAGGAACACGGCGCCTAAGATGGCGCTCTTGCCCGCACGATTCATTTTCACGTTCATGTCAGGCCTCCTTCTTCGTAAACAATCCGTTCGGACGGAAGAACAGGATGATAACCATGATCGCGGATGCGACACAGTTGTAATAGGTCGGGATCACCATGGCGGCGATGCCGGTGATGATACCGAGCACGATCGCCGCGGGCAGGCAGCCCTTGATGTTTCCCATACCTCCTATCTGCAGCGCAGGCATGACGCTTGCAAAGACCGTCAGGCCCGCTTTCGGGGAGATGCCCTGGATCGGAGCGTTCAGCGCGCCTGCGAGGCCGCCGAGGCCGGTTCCGATAATAAACATCAAAACATAAAGCAGATTGACGTTGATGCCGAGGTTTTCCACCATGGCACGGTCACTGATGATGGCACGGAAGTACATGCCGATCTTGGTGTGATTGAAGACGAACCAGAGCGCCGCGCCGATCGCCAGCGAGAACGCAATGGTAAAGAAGTAGTACCGCGGGAAGGTCAGGTTCGCGCCCGGAATCGTGATCGCGCCCTTCAGGAACTTCGGCAGCGGCGTCGCACGGACCTGATAGCCGACAGCCATGACGATCGCATCACACAGAATGTAGGAGAATCCCATGGTGACCAGCAGGGAAAGGCTTCCGTTGGAGTCCTTGCCGTTCAAAGGTCTCAACAGGAACTCGACGATGGATCCCACCAGACCGGGAACCAGAAGGCCTAATCCCAAAGAAAGCACAAAGGGAACGCCGGCTGCGGTCGCATAATAGCAGATATACGCGCCTAAAATATAAAATGCGCCCTGCCCGTAGTTCATCGTGCCCATACCGGAAACGATCAGGCTCATGCCCGATGCGGTCAGGTAGGTCATCAGACCTGCGGACAGACCGATCAACAGGTTCAGCGCAATAGATTGAACACTCATTCTCTTTCTCCCAAACTCACTATATTGCTGTCGGTAATTCGATGACTGCCGGCCTGCGGGCAAGCCGCAGGCCGGCAAATCAGATGCATGTCAGGAATTAATTGAAGCGGGTGGTGTCCCAGTTATGGTCGGCCGCCCATGCTTTCATCTCTTCCGCGCTGGGCAGGAACTCTTCGCCGGAGTAGGTCTCCCAGTCAGGACCGCAGATGGCCACGCCGGGATACTCATCGCTGTAAGCGGAGGTGCCGTAGTACAGGTTGCTGACAAACTGGTTGTCGATGCCGGTACGGAAGTAATGGTTGCCGTTGTAGTCGGACCACTTGACGTTGGAGATCGCTTCGGTCAGAACTTTCGGATCGTTGTAATCCTTGCCGTTCTTGACGCAGTCGTCAACCGCAAGCAGCATGCACTTCATGATGTTGTAGTAGTTCAGAGCATGCTCGGAAACGAGGTAGCCGTTCGTGGTTGCGATCTCGGTCTTGGACCACAGATCATAGTAGTACTGCAGGTCTTCGTCCATGTTCTTGATATCCCAGAACGGGAGCGTCGTGATGCCGTGGGTCTTGCCGTACGGGAACTCGTCGCCCTCGATGAGGGGCTGGTTGGTGGAAGCGTCGGTTACGAGGTCATTGTAAACGTCGCAGAAATCGAACAGGCCGAACAGGGAAGCCTGCTGGCAGAACGATACGAAGTTGGGGCCGCCGCCCTGTTGGAGAACCATCTCGGGGTTCAGAGCCGTTGCGGCTGCGATGATGTTGGAGAACTCGGTATCATTGAAGTTGATACGGAAGCTGCCGAGCATTTCGAAGTTCGGATCGATCTTCTTGCCCTCATAGAGCAGGAAGTTTTCAGCGTCGATCGTTGCTGCACCGTCGGTTCCGACGAAGCAGAAGTTCTTCTTGCCTTCCTTGCCGACGCAATGGAGAGCCAGAATCTTGCCGAAGCCCCAGGCGTTCTTGCCCATGCTGAACGCATAGTCGGAATAGTTGCCGAGGGTGATTTCGGTGGACGTGTTGGACGTCAGGAACACCGGGTACTCGTTCTCGGATGCCCACTGTGCAGCTGCCGGAGCAAGTGCATCGTTGACGCCCGCGATCGCGAGGACAGCGCCGCTGTTCTTGATGTCGGTGAGGCGCTGCTTCAGCGTGGAAGCGTCGCTCTCGGGATCGTACAGCGTGTAGATCAGCTTTTTGCCGTCGATACCGCCGTTGCCGTTGACATAGGCCTGGGTGGCCTCAAGGCTCGCCATCAGCCAGCCGTTGGTCGCAGCATGCGTGCTGGAAAGTGCGCAGACAACACCGACTTCAAAGGTGCCGTCCAGGTCCTTCGCTGCTTCGGGCTGAGCCAGTCCGACGTCACGACCGGTGCCGGATCCTTCCTTCTTGGAATCGTCCTTGGTCTCTGCAGCGGGGGCAGCTTCGTTCTTCGTTTCCGATGCGGGTGCAGCGCCGTTGGAGCAGGCAATCATACCGAGGCACATAATCAGCGCCATCAGCAGGGAAACGACCTTAACGAATTTGTTCATTGGTTTTCCTCCTTTTTATTATTACTTCGTATGTTCGAAGTAAACATGTTCCGCGTTGTTGTAGAACAGGTCGTCCTTATCGGACTCGGACAAAAAGTCGAGCCGTTCGAACGCCTGAATCATCTGATAGTACGTTGCCGTCCGGAACGTGCCCGGAATGTCCGTTCCCCAAATGAACTTCTTCGGACCGACTTCGTCGTACACAAGATGGAACAGATCCATCGCGCTTCTATACGGGAAGTTCTCCTCGACGAACAGGTCCGGAATCGCCGTCACGTCCAGATAAACGTTCGGGTTCTTTGCAAGGAACACCATGTCCTTCCACTTGGCATACACGTCCGCGTCGTTCTGAATGCCCTTGTACGGAAGGCCGAGGTGACAAATCACAACCTTCAGATCCGGATGCTTTTCGATCATCGTCTTCATGCAGTCCGGCCGGTAGCACGGGAACGACGCCGGGCTCGGATCGATCGTCAGCGTCATGCCGCGCCGATCCGCCGCGTTGATCAGCGCCGCAAGTTCCGGCGTTTCCACGGTCGTGCCGGGGAACGTTTCCTCCATGCCGCGCATTTCGAATTTCAAAAGCCGGATGCCCTTGTCGCACCAGTAGTCGAGCTTCTCGACGTTTTCGGCTTTCGGCGCGAACGAGATCGCCGCCATCAGCCGGTCCGGATACTTCGACTGCGCCTCAAAGGCGGTCTCGCAGATCTCCGAATCCAGATGCGCCATGATCGCCGCCTTTTCGACGCCGTTCTCATCGAGCGTCGCAATCAGCGAATCCACCGGATAGCAGGAATCCACAAAATAGGAAGGAAGGCTTCTCCGCGGGACGCCGTTGCCGCCGATCAGCATGCCGCGCTCGAGCCGCGTGTTTCCGGTCAGCGGATCGGTCCAGGGCAGCGGATGCCAGCGGGAAATGTGTACGTGTCCGTCAATAATCTTACGCATATCTGCTCCTTAATCCAGACGATCGCCGGGGACGCGGAAGATGCGCCTTACGCCCGTGTACTCCGCCTGCTTATCATACTTTGCCTGATAGTCGAACAGCGTCATCGCGCTGTGACCGGTGTAGCCGTTGATCAGCTTCACTTCGTTGGACGGAATGTTGTTGCCCGCCTCGAGGTCCTTGATGCCGTATTCCACCATGCCCGCCATCGCGATCTTCAGCATATAATGGAAGGAAATCATGCGGTAGCCGAGCTCGAAGATCTCCTCGTTGACGACTTCCGCCTTGCCGTTATGCGAATTCTGATCGGGATAGAACTTCGGTCCCTTGACGCGCTCGCCGATGACCTTTGCCTTTTCCATGCTGTTCAGACCGCATGCCATCGTCATATACGCGCCGAGGTCCATCGCAGAATTCAGAAGATCGACGACGTATTCGGTATCCTCCGGCGCGATCAGCCGGCGGTTCGACCGCGCGATCACGACGCAGCGGGTGCCCTTGCAGGCGTGCAGCGCCGCGCGGATGATCGCAAGGTACTCTTCCTTATTCATATCGGCGTCGTCCTCGACCAGCAGCGCCATCGCGCCGGCGTGCGCAAATTTCTTCGACCAGCGGTAGAAGGAAACCGGCGCCGTCGAGAAGCATCCGCAATCGACGACGAGCGGCAGCGGCGAATATTCGCAGATATGCTCCGCCATGAAGAACAGTTCCTCTTCGGACATCTCGTTTTCGCTGATGCCGCCGAGGATCTCTCCGACCTCGCCGCCGCTCAGCAGGATCGCCTTGTAGCCGGCCAGCTCCGCGGCGCGCGCGGATGCGCAGTCGTACACGCAGGGCACCATCAGGCAGCCGTTTTCCTGTTCCACAAGATCCGGAATACTTTTGATTGCAGACATGTTTTCTCCTTCCCGCACGGGTTCTGATGAAGTGCTTCCGATTGCAGCGTAAAGGTGCAAAAATACAGCGAATCCTGTCGGTCCGGCGCGGAAACGCACCGATTGACCTCTCTCCTGTTCCGCTGTCTCAAAGCCTTTGCGGTCCGCTTCGGCACGCTTTCTGCCGAAGCAGCCTGCAACTTGTTGCAATCGATTTCTTTTGTTGACACTATACTACCACAACGTGCAAGAAAAAGCAACCCCCTGTTTTTCCCTTTTTTTACAAAACAAATTCTATCACAAACCTTTTCACTGTGCAAAACGCCGTGCCGGATCCGCCTGCCGCCGAAGCAAAAGGAGCGTGTTTTCACGCTCCTTTTTTCGCTTCTGTCCGCATCTGTCTGTATTCTTTCCGTCCGCTTTTCAGCAGAAACCCGATTGGGTTCTCCGCCGTTCCTGCTCCGAAAGTGCCGTATCCGTCGGTTGCCGGAACGCGCTTTGCAAAAGCGTTTCCAGGCCTTCGGCATAAGGTTTTCGTTGTCTTTCGTCCTGTTTTGATCCGTTTCTTTTTTGCAAGCGATTGCAGCAAAAGTTGCAAATGTCCGGATTGTCCATGCCCGCTTCCCGTTTTCGGGACACAAAAAAAGAAGCCGGTACGGCTTCCTGTACGTCAATACCGGAGTTCGGAGATCAGATCCTCAAACGGGACTTTGGGGTCCTCGGGTTCGGCCTTTTTCAGCTGTTCGGAATACGCGGTCAGTTCTTCCATCGTCTTCATCTCCCCGCTCAATTTTCGTGTTCATCATACGCCGCAAAGTGTCCTTTGTCAATGCGCCTCGGGCACAGTTAACGAAAAGTTAAAACCTCGTTTTCCCCCGGTCGTTTTGCCGGAAAGCGAAGGCTTCTTTCTGAAAAAATACGTTCGTCTGCCCGAAAAATATACTTTTTGAAACGCACCCGGGGAAATTGAAAGTGCCGCGGTTCTGTGATAGGATAAGAATATGAAAGAGCGGGTCTTTCGAAATGCATCTTTTCGGAGGTAGTCTGATGGAAACGTACGAACTGAATGTTCCGACCCCGAGATCCTTTACGTATGTATCGCGCAATCTCCCGGAGGTCACGGTGGAGCAGCGGGAACGCGCGCTCAAATCCGTTCACTACAACGAATTCGCTTTCCCGGCGGGCATGCTGACGATCGACATGCTGTCCGATTCCGGCACGACGGCCATGACGGACGTGCAATGGTCCGCGCTGATGCTCGGCGACGAATCTTACGGGCGCAACAAAGGGTACTACGTGCTGCTCGACGCCTTCCGCGACATTTTCGAGCGCGGCGGCGAGCGGAACTGGAAGAAGTCGATCGATCTGATCCGCACCGACTGCACGAACATCGACCGGCTGATGGATGAGCTGTATCTGTGCGAATACGAAGGCGGCCTGTTCAACGGCGGCGCCGCGCAGATGGAGCGCCCGAACGCGTTTCTGATCCAGCAGGGCCGCGCGGCCGAATCCGTGCTGATGGAGATCGTCCGCAACATCCTCAACAAGCGGTTCCCGGGCAAACGGTTCACGATCCCGTCCAACGGACATTTCGACACGACCGAAGGCAACATCAAGCAGATGGGCTCGATCCCGCGCAACCTGTACAACAAGGAACTGCTGTTCGAGGTGCCGGAAGGCGGTTCGTATGAGAAGAACCCGTTCAAGGGCAACATGGACTTGGAAAAGCTCGAACAGCTGATCCTTGCGGTCGGTCCCGAGAACGTGCCGCTGATCTTCACCTGCATCACAAACAATCCGGTCTGCGGGCAGCCGGTTTCGATGGCGAATCTGCGCGCCGTCCACGACATCGCGCATAAATACGGCATCCCGTACATCTACGACGCCGCGCGCTGGGCCGAAAACGCCTACTTCATCAAGGTCAACGAAGAAGGCTATGCCGACAAGAGCATCGCCGAAATCGCGACCGAGATGTTCCGCTACTGCGACGGTTTCTGCATGTCGGCAAAGAAGGACGGTCACGCGAACATGGGCGGCATGCTCGCGTTCCGCGACCGCGGCCTGTTCTGGAAGAACTTCTCCGACTTCAACGAAGACGGCAGCGTCAAGACCGACGTCGGCGTACTGCTCAAAGTCAAGCAGATCTCCTGCTACGGCAACGACTCCTACGGCGGCATGTCCGGTCACGATATCATGGCGCTGACTGCGGGCCTGTACGAAAGCTGCAACTTCCACTATCTCGACGCGCGCGTCAAGCAGTGCGAATACCTCGCGCAGGGCTTCTACAAGGCCGGCGTCAAGGGCGTCGTGCTTCCGGCCGGCGGTCACGGCGCGTACATCAATATGGACGAGTTCTTCGATCACAAGCGCAGCCACGAGAGCTTCGCGGGCGAAGGCTTCTCCCTCGAACTGATCCGCCGCTACGGCATCCGTGTCTCGGAGCTCGGCGACTATTCGATGGAATACGACCTCAAGACGCCGGAACAGAAAGCTGAAGTCTGCAACGTCGTGCGCTTCGCCGTCAACCGGAGCATGTATTCCAAGGAGCATCTGGACTATGTGATTGCCGCGGTCAAGGCGCTGTATGAGGACCGCGAAAACATCCCGAATATGCGCATCACCTGGGGACACAACCTGCCGATGCGCCATTTCCACGCGTTCCTCGAACCGTACCCGAACGAAGACTGATCCGAACGCTTCCCACGCTCCGCCGTGCACCGGCGGAGTTTTTTTGTCGGAAAACTCCGGATCCGCTTTCCGTCTGTCGATTGATACAGGAAATATTGACAGTGCTTCTTCCTTTGACCAAAGCCCAAACGCTCCGGACGATCCGGCGCGTTTTCTTTGTCCGTTCCGGACGCGCTTTTTTAGATTCTTGCAAAAAATAGTGGAAATTTTTCACCGCTATGCTATAATGAAACCAACGAATCGTTCAGGAGCGTGCGCTATGGAAGAACCGATCTTAAACCCGTCCCAGCAGGAAGCCGTCACCTCGACCGAAGGCTTTGTCCGTGTGATCGCAGGCGCAGGCTCCGGCAAAACGCGCGCACTTTCGCACCGGTTCGCCTACCTTGTCAACGGCTTCGGCATCCTGCCCGGCAACATCCTGTGCGTCACGTTCACGAACAAGGCAGCCCAGGAGATGCGCCAG
>CADAQS010000015.1:0-19129 GCA_902790115.1 uncultured Eubacteriales bacterium
GCCCTGCCGACAGGCACAGCGGCGTGACGGTATCGCCCAAAAACGCGTCAATCTCCCGTGCGGTTGCGGCAGTCAGCGAGATGACGTATTTCGTGCTCGGTCCGTCGGTCACATAGTCGGTCTTGTGCAGCGTGCGCGCCGGAATCACTGCGATGTCTCCTGCCCGCAGACGGTAAATCCGCCGTCCGATCAGAACCGAACACTGTCCTTCCGTGATGTAAAACAGCTCGTGAAACCGGTGAAACCGCTTCCGATCCTCCTCAAACAATCCGGTGTGGGTCTTGCGGAGGATCCGAAAATCCGTAAACTGTTCGTTTTGCTCCGCCATATTGCCTCCTTTACGCCGCTTTCAAAAAAGATCTGCGACACATGCGCCTATCGTATCATAGTCAGCAGGCAAATACAACAAAAAATCTGTAATATTTTGAAAATTCGGCAATTAATTCGTAGAAATTACAAGAAAATTGCGCTATTCTATGGACGTGCCTTGCGGGAAGATCCTGCGGCACGGAAACAGAAAAGAGGTTACAGACTATGTTTATGAAAGAAACCAAAACGAATCAGAACCGGAAGGCGGCCTTTGCGGCAGCCGACAGCAAGCGCGGAGCAAACTGTGCGCACAGCGGTCTGGATTTTTACATGTATGAGGCAATGCCCTCCGTCAGCTGGACACAGGATGTGTTCAAGACGGAACAGCGGTAAGCCGCTCCTCCAAAAATGCAACGGCCCCCGGCAGAACAGCCGGGGACTTTTTCTGTCGGCAGACGGCGGGCAGGACGGTTCTGTCTTACGGTGCGGATCATCCGCCGAACAAAAGATGAGCTTTATATTTGGAAGAAAGCATGGTACAATAAAAAACAGAAGAGAAGAACGGTTCAAACTGTACGCGTTGGCGGCGTTTTTGCTGCGCCGACGGCGGAACGGCTGCCTGTGATCGCAAACAAGCGGCCTGCCGCAAATGGCGGCGAACGGAACTCGAACGGCAGCTTTGGAACGATCGGAAGGAGAGGTAAGATGCAGAAAGCAGTCCAGCAGATCATGCTCGGCACCGTGACAAAGACCGAGCGGCAGGCAGCGGAAACACTTTGTGCGATTCGCGCAGCGGGGTACGAAGGAATTGAGCTCAACGGATTTATGGTCCGGCCGACCTCGTTTCTGGTGCGCGTGCTGACCAGGGCGGCGGGAATGCCCGCGGGCAAGGGCGGAAATTACGACTGGTGTGCGCTGCTGAAGAACGCCGGCCTTTCGGCGGTGAGCCTGCATACCGACCTCGGAAGTCTGAAGCGCGACCCCGACGCGTTTTTGAAGGAGGCAGAAACGTTCGGCACAAAGACCGGCGTCATCACGGGCATGTACCGATTCGATTACACCGATCCGAAGGCGCTCGGCAAGCTGTGCGACGATCTCAACCGCGCGGGCGAGGCGCTGCAAAAGGGCGGCGCGGAGCTGCTCTATCACAACCACAACATCGAGCTGCAGCGCGTCGGGGGCGAAGCGGGAACCGCGTACGAATTCATCCTTTCGCACACCGATCCGGCACTGGTGAATTTTGAGTTCGACAGCTACTGGTTTTCCGAAAGCGGCGCGGATATTTGCGCGTGGATGCAAAAGCTCGGCAGCAGGATGCGGCTTTGGCACATCAACGACCGCGGCGCGCGGCTGCATAAAACGCCGATGACGCCGATCGTGAACTCCGACAGCATGGAGCTCGGCACCGGCAGTATGCCGCTTGACGACCTGCTGGAAATCGCACGATCGAACGGCGTCCGCGCGGTCGTTCTGGAAAGCCACAAGAACTGGATCGATCATGATCCGATCAAGAGCCTGACGCTCAGCGCAAACTGGCTGAACGAACGGATCCCGTCCTGATTACCGGACGGAAAACCATTTGAAATCCATTCCGGGGAGGCGCATGATGAAGTATTACTGTAACCCGATCAACGTCAACTACCGCTATCAGTTCAATCAGGACCCGCGGCAGGGCGGAAGGCTGCAGATCTGCCGCGAGGCGGCGGATCCGTCGCTGATCTGCTTCGAAGGCCGCTACTATCTTTTCGCGTCGATGACGCTCGGCGTTTGGGTGTCGGACGATCTTGTGCATTGGGAGAATCACCGACTGCCCGACGAACTGCCGCTGTACGACTATGCGCCGGATGTGCGCGTGATCGGGGACTATGTGTATTTCTGCGCGTCGCGGCGCGAATCGAACTGCGACCGCTGGCGCACGAAGGATCCGCTGCACGGTCCGTACGAGCGAATCGAGGGCAGCTTCCCGTTTTGGGATCCAAACCTGTTCTGTGACGACGACGGACGCGTCTACTTTTACTGGGGCTGCTCGAACAGCACGCCGATTTACGGCGTCGAGCTCGATCCGAAGACGATGAATCCGAAGGGCGAACCGGTTGCTCTGATCGAGGGACATCCGTTTGAGATCGGATTCGAGCGCGTCGGCGAGGACAACAGCGTTTTGCCTGCGAGCGAGGAGGAGATCGACGCGAAGTACCGCGCGTTCCATCAGCGGCAGGGCGTGGACGAGTCGATGGTGCCCGAGCACCTCAAGCCTCTGATCCGCGGCATGTTCAGCAACAAGCCGTACATCGAGGGCGCGTGGATGGACAAGCACTGCGGCACGTACTATCTTCAGTATGCCGCGCCGGGTACGCAGTACAACACCTACTCCGACGGCGTCTATACGTCGAAATCGCCGCTCGGGCCGTTCATGCTTGCGGCCAACAATCCGTATTCCTATAAGCCCGGCGGGTTTTTGCCCGGTGCGGGACATGGATCGACCATGCAGGACAGGCAGGGCAACCGCTGGCACACCGCGACGATGCGGATCAGCAAAAACCACGACTTTGAGCGGCGTGTCGGTCTCTGGCCGGCAGGCTTCGACGCCGACGGTGAGCTGTTCTGCAACCAGCGCTACGGCGATTGGCCGATGACGGTTTCGGGCTGCCGGCAGGATCCGTGGCGGGATCCTGTTTGGATGCTGCTCTCGGCAAAAAAGCGCGCGTTTGCCTCGTCTTTTGCCGAAGGGCATGCGCCGGCGCTTGCCGTACAGGAGAACGTGCAGTCGTGGTGGAAACCGAAGAGCGCTTCGCGCACGGAATGGCTGACGGTCGATCTCGGCGAGGTCATGACCGTGCATGCCGTACAGATCAATTTTGCAGACGATGAGATCGACGTTCCGTGCCCGGGCACGATCCGACCAGGTTCGCAGGCGCGCTATATCGACGAGTTTGACCATGCGACACAGTGGAAGCTTTCGGGCAGCACGGACGGCGAAACCTGGTTTACGATCGAGGATAAGACCGATGCCGAAACCGATCTCAGTCACGATCTGATCGTACGCGAGGAGGGCGTGCGCGTGCGCTTTTTGCGCCTTTCGGAGATGGCGGTGCCGTTCGGGCAGATTCCGTGCGTTTCCGGCCTTCGCGTATTCGGTCTCGGCAGCGGCTCTTCGCCCGAGGCGCCCGCGTTTACCGCAGAGCGGAGCGGCGACCTTGACATGACCGTCACGATCGCGCCGCAGCCGGACGCGCTCGGCTACAACATTCTGTTCGGCAGTACTTCCGAAAAGCTCTATCACAGCAGCATGACGTTCGAGCCCGGTACGCACCGGATCGGCGCGCTGATCAAGGACCGCCCGTACGTCGTCCGCGTTGACGCGTTCAACGAGAACGGCATCACCACGGGTTCGTGCATTCCCCTGACCCCATAACAGACCATCGACCGCCCGCAGATGTGCGGGCGGTTTTTCCGCACAGGCGCATGCCTAAAGATCCTTGCATTCCCGGCTGCCTTGTGGTAAGCTTTTGGAGAATGATAGCGCGGCGGGCTGCGCGGGTTTCGGGGAGAAGAATGGAGATTCTGCAACCATTGCGCGAAGAAAAGAAGGTCGAGTATCTCGAACTGATCTACGACCTGATCTTCGTCTATGTCATCGGACGGAACAATTCACTGCTGCACCATGCGGAGAACGGCTTTGTGAACCTGCCGACGTTTGCGGCGTTCGTGCTCTGCAGCCTTGCGGTCATTCAAATCTGGAGTTTTTCCACATTCTACATCAACCTGTACGGGCGCAACGGCGTACGGAACCATGTTTCGCTGTTTTTGAACATGTATCTGCTCTACTACATGGGCGAAGGGACGCGCCTGAACTGGGAGAGCTTTCACAACCAGTACCACATCGCCTAGGCGCTGATCCTGCTCAACCTCGGCGCGCAGTACGCGATCGAGTTGCGCAGCCTCCGGCATGCTGAAGAGGAGCGCCGTACGATCCGGCGCATGCTGCTGATTCTGTGGGGCGAAGCGCTGCTCGTGCTGGCGGCGATCCCGGTCTACAACCGGAGCGGCGTCGCGCTGTCCGGCGTGCCGATCCTGTTCGGCATGGTCCTGTCGTGGGTGTTTGCGGGCAGCAGGCGCGCGGAGCGGATCGACTTTGCGCACCTGACGGAGCGGGCGATGCTCTACGTCGTGTTCACGTTCGGCGAGATGATTATCGCGATCGCGTTCTACTTCGAGGGCGTTTTTTCGTGGAATTCGGTCTATTTCTCAACAATGTCCTTTTTGATCGTCGTCGGTCTGTTTTTGAGCTACGAGATCTTTTATAACCATATCATCGACCGCGAGCAGCAAAGCGCGGGCATGGGCTACATGCTGCTGCACATCTTTCTGATTCTTGCGATGAACAGCATCACCGCATCGCTCGATTTCATGCGCGACGAAGCTGTGGCGCTCTGGCCGAAGACGCTGTTCCTGATCGGCGCCGTGCTGCTGTACTACGGCTGTCTGTTCGGGCTGAGCGGCTTCGCAAAGCCGATGCTGACTCTGCGGCGCGGGCAGCTGTGGTCCGTTATCGGCGTTACGGCGGCGTTTGCGGTGCTGATGGTGCTGCTCAGGGAGAATATGCGCATGAATATTCTGATCTCCGTCGTGTACGTGTTTGCCGTGTTCGGACTGATCCTGCGGCACAGCCGGATGCTTGCGGACCAATGAAGAAGGGTATGGAACAAATGAACGAAACGCCGCGCCTGATCCTTTGGGACGGTGGGATCGACGCAGGCGTATTTTGAGCAGATTATCGGGCTCAACGTTGCGCAGCCGCGCTACGAGAACGAAGGCAGCGGCTGCGGCATCCGCTGCTATCTGCAAGGGAAGAAGGACTTTTTCGTGCGCAATTATATGGAGACCGAGCACTTTATGATCTCGCCCGAGCCGTCGGGAAATCATATCGGCGAGGACGGCGTGCCGGTGCTTGCCGAAGAGCCTCGTGAACAGGATCTGAAAGAGACCGCGATCGCCGCTGAAAGCCGAGCATACAGACTTACGAACGTTTTTCGGGCTTTTCTACGCGCTCGGCGAGACGGTGCGCCCGCAGCTGATCGAGAAAATGTACGCCGCGGACGGGTACCATTGGATGCTGAAGGACGCGTACGACGATTGGGGCAAACGGAAGCTGCAATAAACAACGCCCTCTGCCAGAAAACGGCGGAGGGCGCTGGTTTATGATTACACATTTACAAACGCATAGTCGCGCGCAGTTGCGGACAAGACGACCCTTTGGGAATGCCGCGCGCCTGCAGCCGTTCGGAAAACTCCGGCCATGCGGTCTGCGAACAGATCACGATCACGGCGCCAGCGGGCAGCGCGTCCAGCAGTTCCGGCCGCTTCGTTCCGCAGGCGCAGGAGGGTTCTTCCTTTACCGGTCCGCTTTGGGGCGGCTGATAAAGTCGGTGTTTGCCGCATCTTTCCAGGTTGGTGCGACGAACTTCTGCGTTCGGATCTGCACGGCGGCTTCGCAGACCGAATCGATCGATGCGCGTACGCCGGTTCGATCGGCATGGAAGTTGACCGCGCGATCTTCGGAAATGCCATAGGCGCGTGCCGTTTCGACTGCGTCGATGTTCGCGCCGAGGAACAAAAACTCCCAACCGCAGCGCTCCTGCTGCCGCCGGATCATGGCCTTGACCTCGTCGCTCGCATATCTTCGGCTCGCGTTTTCGTATCCGTCGGTCGTGATCACAAACAGCGTCTTTTCGGGACGATCCTCCTCGCGCGCATACTTGTGGACGTTGCCGATGTGATGGATTGCGCTGCCGATCGCGTCGATCAGCGCCGTGCAGCCGCCGACCTGATAGTCCCGCTCGGTCAGCGGTTCGACTTTCTGCACGTCCAAGCGGTCATGCAGCACCGCAGAATCCCCGTTGAACAGCACGGTTGAGATCAGCGCCTCGCCGTCGAGCTTCTTCTGCTTTTCAATCATTGCGTTGAAGCCGCCGACCGTGTCGCTCTCCAGTCCCGCCATCGATCCGCTTCGGTCGAGCAGGAATACCAGTTCCGTTAAATTCTTCTTCATAGCATTGTCCTCCGTTTCTGTGATCGGGCTTTTTCAACCCTGCACCGTCAGTATAGCGGAGCTTGAATGGAAAAAGGTCGCTTCAAAAGCGACCTTTTTGGAATTGCGATATGGCTTTTCCGCAAACGATCCGGCGCCTGACCGGACGGCTTTTTTTATGCCGTGAAGTTGCCGAGGCAGGGCTGATCGAACTGGTACAGCACCTCGTTGATCTCGAAGATGTCATAGATGCCGTTTTGCAGGAAGTATTCGATGATGATGTCAAACTTGCTGCTGCGCGACAGCGCAAGTCCGGCCTTTTCCAGGAGCTCACGCGTCTCGGCAGGGGAGAGGCGCAGCGCGACCGCAAACGCAAGCGCGGTCGGCTTGCTCGGCTGATAGTGCGGGTTCGAACGGATCTTCGAGAACAGCCGCTTGTCGATGTTCGCGCGCTTGTAGCACTCCGCGTCGGTCATGCCGCTCTCGGTGATTCTCCTTAGCAGCATCTCGGAAAAACTCTCGTCGATTTCACGCAGCCGGCGGTCGAGCTCATCCTGCCGGACGGCCATATTTTTCGGGAACACCGGTGCGCCCTGCGCCGAGAGCGGCGGGGATTGGAACTGCGGCGCGGCGTCGAAAACCTGCGGTTGGGCATTCGGACGCGGTGCGGGCACGGAACCGGGCTTTGCGGCGGACACGGGCGGCAGATCCTCCGGTTCGGCCGCAATCGGGGACGGTTCCTGCGCAAACAGTTCCGACGTATCGGCAAAGCTGACGGAATGGAACAGTTCGGGCCCGGTGTGCACGGCGACGTAGTGATCGTCGATGAACGATTCGATGCTGGCGATCAGCCGTTGACTGACCGAGTAGGAGGTCTTGTCGTACACGACGATAAAGACCATCATTTCAGATTCGATCAGGAACGCGCCGATCGCCTCGAGCGCAACGCGCAGCACGCGATCCTTCGGACAGCCGAATGTGCCCGATGAGATCAGTGGAAACGCGACGGACTTGCAGCCAAGCCGCCTTGCAAGGTGCAGCGCGTTGGTGTAGCAGGCGGAAAGCTCGGCCAGTTCGTTCCGATCGCCGCCGAGCCAGACCGGGCCGACCGTGTGGATCACATAGCGGCAGGGCAGGTTGAAACCGCGCGTGGCGGCAACTTCGCCGGGCGCAAGCGGCGGCAGACGGCGGCAGGCTTTTGCCAGCCTCGGTCCGGCAGCGGCGTGCAGCTTCGCATCGGTGCCGCCGGAGGCGGAATAAAACGCGTCGGTCGCGTTGACGATTGCGTCCGCGCGCATCCGCGTCAGGTCATTTCGGACGATTTGAAACGGCATAGAGCTCCTCCGGTCGGGTTCTTACCGGTATCATACCATGGCGTGAAAAAAAGTACAAGTCTTACGGGAACGGCGCGTGTTGTTGCAAGCACTGCCTGCGTTCGGCGTTTGCGTTGACAAGCGGGTTGAAAACATTGTATAATCGGTAGCAAACGCAGGAGAGGAACAAACCCATGGACGGATTGGAACAGGCGCGGGCGACCATCAACGAGGCCGACCGGGAGATGGCAAAGCTGTTTGCCAGACGGATGGAGGCGGTGCGGCAGGTATCCGCCTACAAGCAGGCGCACGGGCTGCCGGTCCTCGACGCGTCGCGCGAACGCGCGGTCGTTGAGAACAACGCGGCTTTGTACCCGGACGGTGAAACGAAGGCGTATTATATCGACTTTTTGCAGGACGTGATGGATCTGTCCAAGCGCTACCAGCACCGGCTCCTCGAGGGATTCAGCGTTGCGTACAGCGGCGTCGAAGGCGCGTTTGCGGACATTGCGGCGCGCAGGATCTTTCCCGAGGCAAAGCGCGTCGGGTACGGCGATTTTGCAGCAGCGTATCGCTCGGTGCAGTGCGGTGAATGCGACTGCGCAGTGCTGCCGGTCGAAAACAGCTATGCGGGCGTCGTCGGGCAGGTTATGGATCTAATGTTCGAGGGTGATCTCTTCGTCAACGGCATCTATTCGCTGCCGGTCACGCAGAACCTTCTCGCGCTTCCGGGCGCGTCGCTTTCCGGGATTCAGACCGTCGTCAGCCATCCGCAGGCGCTCGCGCAATGCGCAGCCTATCTGCAGTCGCACGGTTTTGAAGCCGTTCCGGCCTCCAACACGGCAGCGGCGGCCAAGTCCGTAGCGCGGGGCAGCGATCCGACCGTTGCCGCCATCGCGAGCGCGGAGACGGCTGCACTCTACAACCTGATCGTACTCGATCACGACATCAACGAGAGTCCGGTCAATTCGACAAAGTTTGCGGTCTTTTCGCGCCGGGAGAGCCGCCCGCTCAAAAAGGACAGCAGGTTTTTGCTGCTCTTTACGGTCAACGACGTTGCAGGCGCGCTCGCCAAGGCGATCAACGTGATCGCGGATCACGGATTCAACATGAAGGTGCTCCGCAGCCGCCCGGTTCGCGGCCACGCGTGGCAGTATTATTTCTACGTCGAGGGGGAAGGCGACGAGACCACTCCCAACGGGCAGCGGATGCTCGCACAGCTTGCCGGACAGTGCGGCATGATGAAGATCGCCGGACATTACGGTGACGATATGGTGCTGAAAGCTGCTTTGCAATAGAGAAACCGATGCGACAGGTGCTTTTTTCGAGAAGAAAAGCATCAAAAGAAGCCGGAGACCTCCGGCTTCTTCTTTGTGTCCGGCAAAGAAAAGAAGGCTTTTCGTTCGGAAAACCTTCCGTCGGTTCCTCATCCCATCCTTCGCCGCCGGCCGAACAGCACGGACCCTCAGGCACCGTCACGACGGCATCGTGAGAATCATAATCATCAGAATCACGGCGACGATCACGCCGGCGAGGATGCGGGAGACGATCATCGGCATCAGCACCTTTTTGACCGTTACCGTTCCCGGAATGCGCGGACGGGCGAGAGCAGCGATCATATATCCTGCCACGCAGGCGACCGAGAGAAAGCACATCCACCGAAGATGCAGAAACGTGGCGCCGATCGCGCTGACGACCGATCCCGCCAGAAATCCCATGGCGACCCAGTACAGCGTGCGCGATCTTTTGGCGGTCAGGGCGCGCTGTGTATCGGCGTCGTTGTCGGAGATCAGTTCGTCGATGCTGACGCCGAACTCCTTCGAGAGCTGCTTGAGACTGTCAATACCCGGGAAGCCCTTGTCGGTCTCCCACTTCGAGACTGCCGTGCGGGTAACGAACAGGCGCGCCGCCAGCTCGTCCTGCGTCAGATTGTGTTCGGCGCGGAGCGCCTTGAGTTTTTCGCTGAATTTCATGGTGATAGCCTCCTTTCGGCGCTTTCAGCGTACTGCAGCGCCGTAAAAAAGTCACGACACCTTCCTTCACTTCGACCGTTTTCAAACCAAAAACGGCGTCCCGAGCAGTGTCGGGACGCTTTGGACAGTTTATTCCGCCTTGGAAAACTCTTCTTTTCCGGCGCCGCAGATCGGGCAGACCCAATCCTCGGGCAGGTCTTCAAATGCCGTGCCGGGCGCGATGCCGTTGTCGGGATCGCCGACCTCGGGATCGTACTCATAACCGCAGGGATCGCAGACGTACTTATCCATCGGAAAGCTCCTTTCGTTGGTTTGTTTCATTATACCATAGATCTCCCCAAAAGCGAGATGAATTTTCGCGCGGTCGGAAAGTTCTTTGACACAACGAATCCAAACGGTTGATCGCTTGTCGATTGCATAAGTTGTTTTTAATCACAAGAATATCGTACAATTTTTTTCGTAAACGCTTGCATTTGCTCAAACGGGGGTGTATAATGTCTGTAAAATCCAAGAAATATCGGGGTAAAAGGAGTGGGCTTGGAAAATGAGTAAGATTGTACTGGAGCATATTGACAAGTATTACGGCGATAATCATGTTCTGAAGGACATCAACTTAACGATCGAGGACGGCGATTTTATGACGCTGCTCGGACCGTCGGGCTGCGGCAAGACCACGACGCTGCGCGTCATTTCGGGCCTTGAAAAGCCGCAGAACGGCACGATGACGATCGACGGCAAGATGATGATCGACGCGGCGAATGCGTTTTATGAGGAGCCGAGCAAGCGCGGTCTGAACCTCGTGTTCCAGAGCTATGCGCTTTGGCCGCACATGACCGTGTACCAGAACATCGCATTCGGCCTGAAGATTAAGAAACTGTCCAAGAAGGAGATTGATCAGCGCGTCATGGATTCCTTGAAGATGCTGCGGATCGACCAGTACAAGGATCGTTATCCGAACGAGCTGTCCGGCGGACAGCAGCAGCGTGTGGCGATCGCGCGCGCCATTGCTTCCAGCCCGAAACTGCTTCTGCTGGACGAACCGCTCAGCAACCTCGACGCACGGCTTCGCATCGACATGCGCGTTGAACTCAAGCGCCTGCACAAGGAGACCGGCACGACGATCGTTTACGTCACGCACGATCAGGTCGAGGCCATGACGATGTCCACGAAGGTTGCGCTGTTCCGCGCGGGCGAGATCGCGCAGGTCGCGACGCCGCTCGAGATCTACACGAACCCGGTCGATATGGAGACGGCGGACTTTGTCGGAAGCCCGCGTATCAACATGATCGAGGGCAAGGGCGTTTATGACGGCACGACGCTGAAGGTCGAGAGCGAGCTCGGCAACTTTGAATTTGAAAAGGATACGCTCAAGCTTGAGGAAGTCATCCCCGAGGGCAAGCCGTTCGACGTCGTGCTCGGCATCCGTCCCGAGGTTATTCAGGTCTATCCGAAAAAGCCGAAGGAGGGAGACTGCTTCGAAGCGACGGTCTATGCGAGCCAGCCGGCCGGTTCCGAGACGATCATCACGCTCGACAAGGGCGATACGCAGTTCCTCGCGTTGCAGGTGGACCTCCGCAGCTATGAAATGAATCAAAAGGTCTGGGTTGGCATGGATCCGAAACGGCTGAACGTATTCAATAAGGAAACGCAGCGGCTGATCCGCTATGCTGCAGCAAACATCAGGGAAGAGGCCGACGAATGATGCATCCGCATCAGTTGTCGCAATCGGATTCATTCGGAGGTTTGCAACATGAGTAAAACCAAGAAAGTCATTCAAAAGGGAAATCCCTGGATACGGTTTAAGAATCAGCTCAAGGATGTGCTGTGCAACCCGTTCAACCTGATCACGCTGCTCGCGTTCATCGTTTTGATCGCGTTTGTCGTCGTTCCGCTGCTTTCGATCGCGAAGGAGTCGTTCATCCTCGACGCGACGGCTGCCCGCCGCGCCAAGGCGGAGGAAGGCTCCTTGGGCATCTACTACTGGCAGTACCTGATGACCGGCAGAATGGCCAAGACGATGTTCTGGACGCCGCTTGTGCATTCGCTGACCGTTTCGTTCTTCGCCTGCCTGTTTGCGGTGCCGCTCGGCGCGATCCTCGCGTGGCTGATGGTCCGCAGCGATATTCCGGGCAAGAAAATCATTTCGTTTTTGATCGTCATGGCATACATGATGCCGTCGTGGTGCAAAGCGCAGGCGTGGCTGTCGATCTTCCGCAACATGGTCGGCGGCATGCCGGGCATTCTGTACTGGATGGGATGGGATGTTCCGGACTGGGTCGCCTACGGCCCGTTTGCGATGGTCTGCGTGCTGGCACTCCACTACTATGCTTTTACCTACATCATGCTCGCGGGTTCGCTCGGCACGATCAATTCCGAGCTTGAGGAGATGGCGCTGATTCAGGGCGCGAGCAAGAAGACGATCATCATGAAGATCACGATGCCGCTCGTGATGCCGGCGTTCCTTTCGGCAACGGTTATGACGTTCAGCAAGGCGATCGGCGGTTACTCGGTCGCGTCGTACCTCGGCACGCGCGTGCAGTACCACACGCTGTCCACGCGTCTGCACGATCAGATCGCAAGCGGTATGCCGGGCGTCGGCTATGCGATCGCGATTCTGATGATTCTGTTTTCCGCGGGGCTGATCTTTGTGAACAACAAGCTGATCGGCAGCCGCAAATCGTATTCCACGATCAACGGCAAGGGCGGCAGAAGCGTTGAACTTCGGCTCGGCAAGTGGCGGATTCCGGTCTTCCTGCTTGTCTGCCTGTTCCTGCTGATCGCCCTCGTGTTCCCGCTTTTAAGCCTTGTGATCGAGAGCCTGCAGGTGACGCCGCTGCGCGGCCTTGAGCCCTCGAACTTCACGCTGTTCAACTGGATCGGCAAGGAGGAGGAATCCTATGCGCTGATCAACTGGGAGCCGGGCATTCTCCGCAACTCCAAGTTCCTGTCCGGCCTTTGGAACACGGTCAAGCTCGGCGTACTCGGTGCGGTGATCTCGTCGTTCATGGGTCTGATCTTCGGCTACATCAGCGTCCGTGGCCGCGGCAAGTGGTACGGCCACATGATCGATCAGCTCGTGTTTATTCCGTATCTGATTCCTGCCGTCGCGTTCTCGGCAGTGTATGTCGCCATGTTCATTACGCCGAAGCTCGGCGGACTGATTCCGGCACTGTACGGCACGTTTGCGCTGATTCTGCTGATCTCCGTGGTCAAGTACTTCCCGTACGCGAGCAAGAGCGGTTCCGCAACGATGATGCAGATCTCGGCGGAGCTTGAGGAAGCGGCGTCGATCAACGGCGCGGGCTTCTTCCGCCGCCTCGGCAAGATCGTCATCCCGCTCGCCAAGAACGGTTTCATGTCGGGCTTTTTGCTCACGTTCATCAGCATTGCGAAGGAGTTCGACCTGATCTCGCTGGTCTCCAATGAGCGCAACCTTACGCTGTCGTACCTGACGTTCACCTATACGAGCCTCAACTGCTACCAGCTGGCGGCGTGCAGCTCGGTCGTCATGATCGTACTGATTTCGGTGATGTACCTGCTGGCCAAGAAGGTCTTTAACGCCGACATCTCCAAGAGCTGGAGTTAAATCGCGTGAAAACTCTCATTCGGGTTTTCTCATATCCAAAAAACAACAGGAGGAAAAGCAATGAATACCGCAAAGAAAGTTCTGGCAGTTGCCCTTGCTCTGATCATGGTGCTTGCTATGGTCGCATGCGGCTCCGGAACGACCGCACCCGCCACTGAGACCAAGACCGAGAGCAGCACGGGCAGCGCGCCCGCCGCTTCGGAACCCAAGAAGGAAGAGGCTGCTCCTGCAGCCACCACCGAAAAGACGGAAGAAAAGCCGGCTGACAAGCAGGAAGTTGCACAGCCGACCGTCTCCATGCTGGTCACCGATGAGTCCGAGTATGCCAAGATGACCGAGGAAGAGCTCTATCAGGAAGCCCTGAAAGAGTATGCCGACGGCCATACGCTCGTCGTCTATTCCGAGACGAGCTCGACCGAAAAGTCGACCAAGAAGTTCGAAGAAGCCTATCCGGGCCTCACGGTCGAAGTTTCCAAGAAGAAGGCAAAGGACCTCGTCACGCTGATCCCGCAGGAAGCCAAGAGCACGACTGCATACTCCGATCTCGTCATCACGAGCGACTCCACCGGTTCGATCTACGAAGAGTGGTATAAGAACGGTTATGTTCTGGCCTATTATCCTGCGGACGTCACCGACCTGAATCAGGACTACGTCGCATACGGCCTGCCGATCACGATCGAATGCAACGTCTGGTACTACAACACCGAGATGTATCCGGACGGCTGCCCGATCACCAACTGGTGGCAGCTCCTCGAACAGAACGAGGACGGCAGCTACAAGTATAAGCTCTGCACGCATCCGGCTTCCACGCTGAGCCTTGCTTCCGACTTCTGCAACATGGTGCTCCACGGCGACGAATTCGCCAAGGCCTACGAAGACCTGTATGGCAAGCCTCTCGAGTACACCTATCCTGCGGATGAGCTGGGCGTCGAACCCAACAACGCCGGTTATGAGTGGATCTACCGCTATCTGCAGAGCAGCTACACGCTGTTCACCGACAGCGACGAGATCTGCACCTACGTCGACTCCGCAACCGCGGACACCGCCGACGGCACGCCGATCTTCGGCTACGGCACGGGAATCAAGCTCGGCGACGCGCATGACAACGGCATGAAGGTTGACTACATCACCGACATCGCACCGTTCAGCGGCTTCGCAAAGACCAAGTACGTCTACATCCGCACCAACACCGACAACCCGGCAGCGGCGCGCCTGTTCACGCTGTTCAGCCTCGGCGGCAAGGACGCGACCGGCAACGGTTATGACGCATACGTCAACAGAACCGGCTGCTATCCGACCCGTGCAAACCGCGACGAGCTGCAGTTCAACCCGGATCATCCGCTGGCGTCCGTCCACTCCCTTCCGACGAACCTCGAGTATGTCTATGAGCACTATGTGGACATTCAGGACTTCTTCGAGTATTACGCCGCAGCATTCAAGAAATAAGAACTATTCCCTTTGACCGGAAGGCTATCCGGCAGGTCCGGTGCGGTACAACAGCCGCACCGGATTTTTGATGGAGGAGCAATGCGCACAAATCAATCGACCGGGTCTTCCTGGAAACAGCTGTTTCAGTTCACCAAGGACGGGCAGGTCAAAAGTCAGGATCTTCTGTACGGCTTCTTTCTCGGCGTCGGCACGATCGCGCTGAGCTTTATCATAAGCAACCGCCTCACGATCTGGTTTGAGACATGGTTTTCGACCCTGTCCAGACAGGCCTTGAACGCGCTTGACATCGCGGTGCCGACGATCCTCTGCATGCTCGTATGCCTGCTGCTGTTTCGGCTGATCCGAAAAAAACGGATCGTGCTTTCGGCATACTGGATCGCGTTTATTCTGGTTGCGGTCTTTTTAGTCGGGATGCTGTTCCTGTATGAAAAGGAGATTCTCGAAGTGCTGCTGCTGCCGATGATCAGCATCTTTGCGGTTCCGACCGGCGCGTGCGCCGCACTGGCCACGCTGCTGTATGCGCGCTGGCGCCGCCGAAATCCCGACCCGATCAAGGATGAGGAGAATGCGCTTGCCAAAGAGGAGGAAAAAGCATGATGCGGTTTTTGGGAACCGGCGCTGCGGATGTGATTCCGTGCCCGCTGTGCAGCTGTCCGCTGTGCGAGGATGCGCGGCGCGACCCTTCGCGCGGACGGTTCCGCTCGATGTTCCTGCTCGACGACGAAAACCTGATCGACTGCGGGCCGGAGTTCGCGGCGGCAGGCATCCGGTTCGGGCTGAGCTTTGAAAAGCTCAAAAACGTGTATATTACGCATACGCACGAGGATCATCTCGATCTCTCGAACGCGGGATTTGTCCGAAACTCCCGCACGCGAAGCGACGTCCCGGTCGAGGTCTATCTGTCCGAAGCCGGTTATGACTATGTCATGACAATGTTCGAGGCGGCGAAGGATCGGTTTCCGTCGCTCGAGGGCGTGCGCGGGATTCTGCAGGACCGTATCCATCTGCATGCGGTTCGCGCAGGGACGGCATTTTCCGCCGGCGGGTACTCGATCCTTCCGGTCAACACGACGCATCGCGTATCCCCGCAGGAGACCGCGCTGAATTACCGCTTTGAAAAGGACGGCTGGTCGCTGCTGTACGCCTGCGATACGGGCATGTACCTTCCCGAATCGCTTGAACTGCTTGAAAACAGCCATCTTGACTGCCTGATTCTCGAAGGTACCTGGGGAAGCCGCACCGACAAGAGCACCGCGACGCACATGAATGCATATTCGTTTCTCGAGCAGCTGGAGATCTTTTCTGCCCGCGGCATCATCGACGCGCACACCGCGGTCTATCTTTCTCACGTCAATCACATGCACACCTGGACACATGAACAGTATCAGGCGTTCATGGACGAACACGCCGGCCGCAAGGTCACGGTCGCCTATGACGGACTGGAGATCTGAAAACCGCTTCTTCCGCTGCAAAACGGGGAAATGCGGATGGGATGCCGGCGCGTGATCCGGTTTTTTCAAAGAGAAACGATTCGGATTTCGATCCGCCGAAAAGAAAAAGAACGCGGCAGCCGCCGCGTTCTTTTTTTGCGCTCAGTCCTCCGGTTCTTTGTCGAAATCCAGCACTTTACCGGTGACGGCGTCGATCTCACAGTCGTATTCATATCCGTCTGCGACAAACTCGACCTCGTAAACCCAGCGGCCGTCGTCATACTCTTTCCTGCAGGTCAGACGGGTTATCTGCGAAGCCGACAGTCCGGCACGGGAAAGCGCGATCTCCTTTGCGCGCGCCTCTCCGATCACCGATTCCGGTTCGGGCGCACGGTCCGCATCGTCATCGTCGTCATGATCATCGTCGTCGTCATCCGGCACGGCGGCGGGGGATTTCGGCGTGTCATCCGGTTCATCGAAATCGTCCTTTTCCGGCTTGGACGTAGGGAATGCGGTACCCGCAGGGGCGACGGGGAGATGCTCGGTCTCCGCCTTCAGTACGACGCCGGTGACGCCGTCGATTTCATACTCGTATTTGGTATTGCCGCTGATGTCGCCTGCGAGGAATTCGACTTCATATACCGGCCAGCCGTGGTCGTAATCGAGCTCGGTCGGGCGGAACTCGGCCTCCCGCAATCCCGCATGGGCAAGTGCGATCGCCTCTGCCTCCGCAGCCGTCAGGACGGGCTGCTGCGGCGCTTCCGGGGAAGCTTCGGGCGGGTCAAGCGCCTCGCGTTCGGACGAGACGATTTCGCCGGTCTCGACGTCGATCTCGTATTCATACCGGCAGTCGGCGGTCAGGAACGTGAGCTCGTAAACCGACCGGCCGTCCTCGGTATCCTGATTTGATTCTGCAAAGATCACTTGGGATTCGGTCAGGCCGGCATGTTTGAGCGCGATCGCCCTGGCCTGCTCGATCGTAACTGCAGCGCCGGAAGCGGGCGATTCGACGACTTGGATCCCGGTCTGTTCGGGGTTGGAAACAACAGCCTCGCCGGGGGCGGCGAAGCGTCCGTTTCGGATCAGTATCGTCCCGAGCAGCGCGCCGGTCAGAACAAACAGCGCGAGCGCGGCAGCGGTAAATGCATACGCAAGGCGCGTCGGGCGCTTGCGGACGGGTGGTGTGGTTTTCGGAACTTGCATGGCGGTCTCTCCTTTTCGTTCGCCGCATTCGGAGAGGATCGAGTCCATGCGATCCGGCGTCAGAGCGGTAAAGGCGCGATTGAGCCTTTGTTCGGTTTCCTTCCGGTTCATACGGCTTCCTCCTGTAGAATGTTGCGCAGTTTTCCGATTGCGCGGCGATATTTGGAAAGGACGGTCCCGAGCGGGAGCGACAGGAGTTTTGCGATCTCGCGGTGCTTTAAACCGCCGGTCGCGTGGAGTACGACGATCTGCCGTTCGGCATCTGACAGCGTGTTGAGACAAGCCTCCAGAAGCAGCCGATCCTCGATTGCAAACCCTTCCGGTGCACAATAGTGCGGCTCATCGGGCAGCGGTTCGGTGCGGCGAGCCGTCCGAAGTCGCGAAAGAGCAAGGTTCTTCGCGATCGTGATCAGCCAGGCCATCGGCTTTTGCCGGGATTGATAGGAGGGCGCGGCGTTCCATGCGCGGAGAAACGTATCCTGCAGCACATCTTCGGCGTCGGAAGCGTTCTTAAGAAGCGAGAGCGCATAGGCATAGACCGCCCGCGCGCTTTCGGTATAGAGCTCCCGAAGCGCGTCCCGGTCGCCTGACGCCATCCGGCGGATCGCCTGATCCATTCGGTTTTGATTCGGTTCTTCCATGGAATACTGCATCGTTCCCGTTGTTCGGTCCTTTCATCCAACTAACGCGTAAAGAGCACAGTTTATTGCAGGAAAAGGAGCATTTTCAGAAAAACGCACGGCAAAACCGTGCGGATGCTTACAGTTCTTTCCGCGCCATCGTGAACCCGCGGCCGTGGACCTCGGAGACCTTGGTGATGGTCGTAAAAGCGAGCGGATCGATCGAACGGATCAGCTCGGTCGCGTCGTAGAGCTTGCGCTGCGGAATGATGCAGAGGATTCCCTTCTGCCGCTCCTGAAGTCGCCCGGTCTCGATGAGCGCCATGGTTACGCCGGCTTCAAGCCGGTTGAGGAGCGCGTCGCGCAGCTGCTCATAGTGCTGCGAGACGATGAAAAGCTGCATCTGCGCCTTGCCGAGCACCATCATCTGATCGAGCACCATGGTCTCGAGCACGAGCACGACTACGCCGAGCAGCAGGCTTTCGGCCGGCAGAAACAGCGCCTGTCCGCCGATGATGATAAAATCCGTCAGCCAGACATAGACGCCGACGGGAATGTGCGTATATTTGTTCAGAATAAGCACGACGACGTCGATGCCGCCGGTAGAGGAGCCGACGCGCATGACGAGACCGAGCGCAACGCCGAGAAGCACGCCGCCGAAGATCGCTGCAAGAAGCGCGTTGTCGGTCATCGAATCGATGCCCGGGATGCGCTGAAAGAGCGCCAAAAAAGCGGGGTAGAGAAGCGAACTTGCGACGGTGGTGAGCGCAAAGCGCCTGCCGAGAACGATCCATCCGGTAAGGAGCAGCAGGACGTTGAGCGCAAGGATCACGAGCGAAACATCGAGGTTCGGAAAAATCCGGCTGAGAAAAATGCCGATGCCGGAAGTGCCGCCGAGAAGAATATCGTGCGGGATCATGAACGCCGCGACCAGAAACGCCAGCAGCGCATTTCCGGCGGCGATGCTGAGCGTTGTGACGGCGATCCGCTTTTGCAGAGAGTCATATGGTTTCATGCGGGTTCTCCAAAAAAGATATCGCCGTCATGATAGCACATCCTTGTGCGGCTGCCCACCCGAAAAACCGAAATTTCACCTATTTCTGACATTTGCCGCAAAAGCTATTTCCCAAAACAACCGAAACCCGAAAAAGCAGCGCCTCGCAAAGTCTGCATCCCTCCCATGTGCCGAAGGCTTTGGCCGATACCGCCCCGAAAGCA
>CADAQS010000015.1:19181-21562 GCA_902790115.1 uncultured Eubacteriales bacterium
CGTCCGATTGTAAAATGAGAACGCATTGACCTTTGCGCCGCATGGGACCATGCTGGCGAACAGAATGCATAAAAAAACATTTTAGAATATATTTTTGTAAAATATAAATAAAAATACATAATTTACTGCATAAATATAATTGACAAGCAGGTGTTTCAGCGCTATACTTTGGGCAATTTCCAAGGAGGAATCAGGATATGAAAAAGGGAATTGCAATGCTTTGCGCTTTGATGATGATTTGCATGTTTGCCTGCTCCGGCAGCGCCGTGGGTGCGGACAAGCTGACGATGGGAACTTCGGCGGACTATCCGCCGTTTGAGTTCATCGTGCTTGATGCATCGAACAGCCAGTCGTACGTCGGCATCGACATTTCGGTCGCGGAGGCGATCGCCGCCGATATGGACAAGGAACTGTCGGTCATGAACATGGACTTCGACAGCCTGATCGCGTCGCTGCAGAAGGGCGACGTCGATGTTGTGCTCGCGGCAATGGAAGAGACGGAGGAGCGGCTTGCGGCGGCAGACTTTTCCGATCCGTACTATACCGACTATCCGGCGATGATCCTTGTCAAGGCCGATCAGGCGGAAAACTATACCTCGCTCGACTCGTTTGCAAACAAGTCGGTCGGCGCGCAGACCGGCACGACCAAGGCGGACATCGTGACCGGGCAGATGCCGGGGGCGACGTTCGTGGGACTGACCTCGGTCAATGAGCTCGTCAATCAGCTCGTTTACGACAAAGTCGACGCGATCGTGCTCGACGGCGCGGTGGCGCTGCAGTACGCGCAGAGCAACGACAGTCTTGCAATCTCTTCGGTCGAGCTTGGGGAAGCGCTGCTGTATCGCGTCGCGGTGCAGAAGGGCGATCCGAAGGGACTGCTGCCTGCAATCAATGCGACGATCCAAAAGCTTCTCGAAGCCGGCAGTATCGATACGTTTGCCGAGACCGCCGACACGCTCGCAGATCAGGCGATCGAATAAAGCGCCATGCTGTTTGACTGGGAGCCGTTTGAGGGACTGTCACCCTCGCATTTTCTGAACTTCTCGTTCTTGCCGAAGTATCTGTCGTTCTTCGTGCAGGGCGTGGAATACACGCTGCTGCTGTCGGTCGTTTCGGTCGCGCTTGCGGTGCTGCCCGCGCTGCTGCTCGCCCTGATGCGGCTGAGCAAATGGAAGCCGATCAAGTGGCTTTCGGGCGCGTACATCGCGGTGTTCCGCTCGACGCCGCTGATGGTGCAGCTGTACATCATCTACTACGGCGTGTTCTCGCTGATTAAGGTGCCGCAGATCACGATTTTAGGATTTATCGATTTGTCGCGGTTCGTGCCGGGCGTGGTGGCGCTTTCGCTGAACAGCTCGGCGTACGTGGCGGAGATCATCCGCGCCGGGATCCTTGCAGTGGACGCGGGACAGATGGAGGCAGCGCGCTCGCTCGGCCTGTCCAAAGGGAAGAGCATGCGGCTCGTCGTGCTGCCGCAGGCGATCAAGAACATCCTGCCCGCGCTTGCGAACGAGCTGGTCACGATGGTCAAGGAGTCGTCGATCTGCTCCATCCTCGGCATGACCGAGCTGATCTGGGGCGCAAAGACCGTCGCAAATACGACGCTGAAAACGCTTTCGCCGTATGTGCTTGCCGCGTTTATTTACTTTCTGATCAATTTCCCCGCTTCGAAGGCGATCGAGGCGGTCGAAAGGAGGATGCGCCGTGGAGAACGCACCTGAAATCATCCGTGCCGAAAACCTGTATAAGTCGTTCGACGGCAAAAGCAACGCGCTTGCGGGGTGCAGCATGACCGTGAGGCGCGGGGAGGTCGTTGCGATCATCGGCCCGAGCGGCAGCGGCAAATCGACGATGCTGCGCTGTCTGAATCTGCTGGAAACGCCGACGGCGGGGAAGGTGTTTTTTCACGGCTCGGAACTGACCGGAAAGCATACCGACATCGACGCATACCGGCAGCGGATGGGAATGGTGTTTCAGCACTTCAACCTGTTCCCGCATAAAACCGTGCTCGAAAACATCATGCTCGCGCCGGTGCAGCTGAACAGGAAATCCAAAGCGGAAGCAAAGACGGCGGCGCTGGAACTTTTGAGCCGGATCGGATTATCGGACAAGTCGGACGCTTATCCGAACATGCTGTCGGGCGGGCAGAAGCAGCGGATTGCGATCGTGCGGGCGCTTGCGATGGAGCCGGAGGTTTTGCTGTTCGATGAGCCGACGAGCGCTCTCGACCCGGAGATGGTCGGCGAGGTGCTCGACCTGATGCGGAATCTTGCGCGCGGCGGCATGACGATGGTCGTCGTGACGCACGAGATGGGCTTTGCACGCGAGGTTGCCGACCGCGTCCTGTTTATGGATGCGGGAAAAATCCTGGAGGAAAACGC
>CADAQS010000016.1 GCA_902790115.1 uncultured Eubacteriales bacterium
AGCTTGGCCGCTTTTTTCAGAACCGCCTGCACCTGCGCGCCGTACTTGCCGACGATGTTGGTGTAATAGCGGCGCGCCTCGTCGAGATAATCGCGCATGAAATCGACCTCGTCGGCGAACAGGCTGCCGTTGAGCGCGCCGAACGTGCCGAACGCGTCGGCCGAAAACAGCGTGCCGGTCGAAAGGTCGAAGGTCATCATGACCTCGGGCCAGTGCACCATCGGCGCCATGACAAAGGTCAGCTCGTGACGCCCGGTGCGGAGCACATCGCCCTCCTTGACCAGGTACGGATCGCAGTCTTCGCCGACATAGCCGAAGCGCTTCATCATGTCAAAGCTCTTCTGGTTACAGACGATCGTAGCTTCGGGGTGGCGAAGCAAAAGCCCCTGCAGGGTCGCGCTGTGATCCGGTTCCATGTGGGAAACGACCACATAGTCGAGCTTGCGGCCGGCAAGCGCGTATTCGACGTTTTCAAAGAACACCTTGTCCACGGCGCGGTCCACGGTGTCGAACAGCACGGTGGTCTCGTCGAGCAGCAGATAGGCGTTGTACGAAACGCCGTCGGGAACGGAATAAACGCCTTCGAACATGGCGAGTCTGCGGTCATTTCCGCCGACCCAGATCAGATCTTCCAAAACGTTTCTTGTGCAGTGCATAAAGAGCCTCCTTTTTCGGTTTCCTCTTACAGTATATCGGAATCCGCCGCGAAAGGCAAGCAAAAAGAATTGCGTTTACCGGCCCTTCCGGCTTATGCGGTAGCGGGCGGGCGGTGCCTTTCGGTGCGCTTTTTTGCAGAACGAAAAGACGGTTTTTGATGCGCAGTAAAATGTCAAATTTAATAAGGATCATTTCAATATTTAAAATATATATATAGATAATGTTTTCAAAATCATTGCCGACTGCTCTGACACTTTCTGCGCACACAAGAAAGTGTCAAACAGGGTTTTTGAAAGCAAAAACGAGCGAGGCATTCGCTTCGCTCGTTTCGGATCGGTACAGGGATGTTATTTCACACGGCCGGACGGCTTGGATCTTTTCGGGAACAGCTTCTGCCAGAGCCACAGCAGCAGGCAGGCGCAGGCAACGGCGAGGAGCATCGAAACGATCCAGCTCGTCGGTTCGATCTTCAACAGCCCGCCGACAAAGCCGCCGAGCGCCGAGCCGCAGACGCCGAGCAGGATGTTCCGCAGCAGGCTGCCCTTCGAGTGCATCAGCTTGCCCGCAAGCCAGCCGATCAGCGCGCCGACCACGATCGAGATCAAGAGTTTCCAAAGCATACGATCATCTCCTTTGTGTTTTTCGGTGCAAAAAAGGGAAAGCCCGAACAGGACTTTCCCAATCGCTTACGAAATCAGATCGCCCTGATGCGCGATCAGGGTCGCGTCGTAGACGCCGTCCACGCGCAGGAACTTGTCGACAAAGCCGGTCTCGCTCGACTTGACGCGAAGCTCCACCGCCAGCTCGATGCCTTCGCGCTGCACGGTCTTGGACTTGACGCGCGCATACGGGATCTGCGCGACCATCGCCTTGACCTGCTTGGACGCCCGCTCCTCATAGTGCAGGATCAGCAGGTAGGGCAGGGAGGCCTTCTTCTTCGACGAGGCAAGGACGAGCATCATAACGCCGATCAGAAGCGCGCCGACGACCGCCGCGAACACGAAGCCCGCGCCGATCGCGATGCCTTCGCCGATCGCCCAGAACATGAACACGGTGTCGATCGGATCCTTGATCGCGGTACGGAAACGCACGATGGACAGCGCGCCGACCATACCGAGCGAAAGCTTGAGGTTGTTCGACATAAACAGGATGACCATCGTGGAGACCATCGTCAGCATGACGAGGCTCATGTTGAACGTTTTGCTGTACACGACGCCGGAGAACGTCAGACGGTAGATCGCGTAGATGAACAGCCCGAGCAGAAACGCCACGAGAATGCTGCCGATCAGCGGCACGACCTGGTTGGTCTGGAAGTTGAACAGTTCCAAAAAAGCCGCGCGCAGGGTGCTGAAGTAACTTGTAGATTCCATAATTCCTCCAAATACAGTAAAGTTTTTATGTTAACAGTCGTATTGTCTGCAATACAGGTACTTGCTTGCTGCGCTGCGCTGCGCGGCGTCAAGCTGCAGCAGTTCGGCCACGGAGCCGTCGAGGTAGGCGTTGAACTTGACCTCGAGGATGCACTGGCCTAAGAATTCCGTTGCGGGATAGGTGACCGTGTCCGGATTGAACAGGTCGGTCGAGAAGTAGCCGGTGCGGATGTTGCGGTCGAGCGTGATGCGCACGTCCTCGACCGGGAACACGAACGGCTCGCGGTCGTAGTCCACGAGGACCTTCGGGCGAAGGTGCCTTGTCACCATCTCGCCGTACGCCTCCTTGGCAAACGGCTCATCGCGGTGCATCAGAAAGCCGTATGCGCCCGCGCAGAGCGCGCTGCATTCCCGTTTGGAAAGCGTCAGGCTGTCCTTTCTGATGAACTGGCCGTTTTTGTGCTTGCGCTCGAGCTTGATCACCCGGTCGGACAGGTTGTAGATGCGGATGCGCCACTTGTCGCGGTACTCGATGCCGTCGACCTTTTCGGAGACCGCCGTGTCGAACGGATCGTCAAAGTACAGGCTTCGGATGAAGTAGCCGCCGTCCTTGGCATGCGGATCGGTGCGCAGCGCCGCGCGGAGGCGAATCGCCAGCAGCGCCGCGTCCGCTTCCGAGATGATGTATTTCAGCTCGTGGCGGTAGCCCTGTGCGTTGGGTTTTGGTTTGAATGGGTTGCTCATTTCAGATTGCTTACCCTCCCGAACAGTTCGATCATTTTTGCGTCGGTCAGCTTGTAGTTCGTGTTGCGGTTGATGAAATCCTGGCAGTAGCGCAGGTAGTAGTCCTGGTAGTTGTCCGCATAGTTGCGGATGTTCTGCACGTGCGAGTTCCAGCCCTTGACGGACAGGTTGTTGTACGGCGCCCAGCGCGCCAGGTCGTAGTTCTCCATCTCGAAGCGGATGTTCTCCTGCAGCTCCGTGACCTTGGCGTTGATGCGCTCCGGCGAGTACACGTTGTTGTAGAAGTCCGCGCAGTAGTGCAGGAAGATCTCGACGAACTTGTTGTTCGACAGCAGCGAGCGTCCGAGCGTCGTATCGAAGCCGTTGCCCGCGCCGTGACCGGCCGGATTGAAGTACTTGCTGAAGAAGTCCCTGCGGTAGCCGCTCGTTTTGGTCACGTCGGAGTTCGGACTCTCGCGGTTGAATGCCCAGCAGAAGTCATAGGCAAGCCAGCGCCACTTGTTGTCGAGCTCGCTCGAACGCCAGAACTTGATGTTGCCGGTGTCGGTGTTGCCGACGATGATCTCGAACGCGCAGTACTGCGCAAAGTTGTTGACGTCGATGCGGTCGGAAACGTACTGATAGTCCGAATCGTTCGACAGGTTGCAGTTCTTGCTCTTGCAGAAGTCGATCAGCGCCTTGTAATCCGCAAGCCCGTTGCCCGCGACGACGTTCGCGGAGTTCGAGCCGTTGCCGACGAGGATGTCGATCGAATCGACGTCGTCGATGCCGAAGTGCTGCGCGAGGTAGAACTTGCTGACCTTTTCGCGGAGGTTATAGACGCCCCAGTACTGGCCGTTGAGGTAGACGATGCACTGGACATACGCCTGATTGGCCATATCCACGCCGCCGTCGTTCAGAAGGCCTAAGACGAGCACGTCGCGGATGCGCGAAAGCGCTGCGTCCTGTCCCGACGCGCGCAGCACGAGCGACTTGTAGCGGTCGAACGGCCGGTTGTCGAAGAACGGATATTCAAGCCACGACGGGCCGGTGCCCTTGCGGGCGATCAGCGCGATGCCCTTCTGCGCTTTTTTACGCGAGAACGCGCCGAAGATGCGGATCTTCAGATCGGCTTCGAACAGCACGTTCTGTCCGTTGACGTCTGTATAAGTGAACGTTGCCGGACGCTCCCACATCTTGCCGCGCATGTTGAAGTTCGCCCAGGTGCCCATGTTCTCCGACTCGGTGATGTAGATCTCGTCGGAGCCTCCCTTGCCGGTATAGTCGCTGCCCTTGACGTAGATGCCCGTGTGCTCGTCCCAGAGGTTGTCCGGATCGGTCACGAGGAAGACGACCGGCAGCGTCGTGTTGTGCGCCTCGATCGTCTGGGTCTCGCCGACGATCACATAGGTGTAGGATTTGGTATCGCTCGGATACTGCTTGCCGTTTTGGGAGAACGTGCGAAGCCGCAGCACCGTGTTGGCGGAAACCGCGATCGGGCCGTTCACGCGGGTCGAGGATTCGGTCGGCGTCGTCGAATCGGTCGTGTAGGTGACGTACGTTCCCTCGGGAACCGAGACGTTCACCGTCTGCACCGAGGCGTAGATACCGCTCGGCGTGTCGGCGGTCGCGGCCTCACAGTAGGCGGAAAAGCCGGACGCGGGGTTCTCGGCGGCTTCGGTCGGGGTGTCGAACAGCACCCATTCGCCGCTTTGGTCGCGTCCGTAGGAGACGCAGGCGCGGCAGGCGGGTACCGTAACGCGGTCGATCATCGTGCCGTCGGGCTGATACAGATAGATCGTTTCGCCCTCGGACGAGACGTCGAAATTCAGCTCAAACCTTCGCTGCTCCTCGGTGGCTTCGGTCTGACCGTCCCGCGGGAGGCTTCCTTCGAGTTGTACGGCGAGATATCCTTTTCCGGCGATACTCGTTCCGTCAGGAAAAAGCCATTTGGCGGGCTTTTTCAAATCGTTCGACACGGCGTACCCGCCGAGGCTGACCGGCGTGTCGGAGCGGTTGTACAGCTCGATCCAGCTGCCGTAGTCCGCGTCGAACGGGCGGTCGCTTTTGGTCGAATTGCTGTACTGGTATACGATGTGGTAGCCGTTGACGAGCACCTCGTTGAACATGATGTCGTGTACGCCCATCGCGCCGTTTTCCTTGCGGTCGAATTCGAGATAGCCGGCCTCGTTGTTCGGAAAGCCCGGCGTGATGCGATCGGTCAGCGTCCACTCGGCGTTCGGGTCGAAGCTGCCGTTTTGGAACATCTTCGCCATCGCAACGTTCTTCTGCTGCGGTCCGAACTCGATCAGATCCACGATCTTGTCGTCGGGCGTCGTTAAGAGCAGCGTTTCACCGTTCGCCGAAAGGCCGAAGTCGATGCAGAGTGCGCCGTCGGTCGGCAGCGCCGTGTTGTAGATCACAAGAAAACTGTTCGGCGCGATCGATACGCCGGAGAACGTGTATTTCTTCGGCTTGGAGATGTCGTCGGACAGGCTCCAGCCGGTCAGGTCAACGGTCTGCGAGGAAAGGTTGTACAGCTCGATCCAGTCGCAGTAGGTGCCGTCGGGACCGAGATGCGCCGAACCGTTGGACGCCATGAATTCGCTGATGCGCACGGAGGCGTTGGCAAGAGTCTCGGGCGTGCCGATCTGCGTTTCGAGCATCCGGGTCTTTTCAAAGGCTTCGATCCCGGCGTCGGTGTTCGGATAGCCGGGGGAGGGCGCCTTGCTGGTCCACGTTCCGCTGACCGGATCGTAGCAGTAGGCAAGCCCGGAATAGGTGTCGGCAAGCGATACGGTCACGATCGAAACGCCGCCGCCGTCGGTAAAGCGCAGCACGTCGTCCTTGGAGAGCGCAAAGTCCGCAACGTTCGAAAGGCCGGTGGACTGCCCCGCGCACCAGACGACGAGGTATTCTCCAGGCTGCAGGATCGTGTTGTCCGCAAAGACCCACATGTCGGTCTCGCTGTCGGAGAGCCCGTAGCCGGAGATGTTCGCAGGCTCCGAACCGATGTTGCACAGCTCGACATAGTCGCTGTAGGTGCCCATCGGGTCGAGGACCGCCTGCTTGTTGCTCGCAAGGATCTCGGTGATGATAACGGTGGAGCGCTGCTGCGTGCCGGCCGCCTGCCGGGCGTTTTTGCTCGCACAGTTCAGCGGAAGCGAGATCAGAAGGATCACCGCCAGAACGATGGCGAGCGCCGCCGCAAGGAGCGCAAGTTTCTTTTTTTGTTTATTGTTCATAGATACAGCCTCATTGTACGGTAGTTTCCCATAATAGCGATATGATAGCACACTTTTTGCGGAAGGAAAAGCGCTCGGGAAAACAATTCACAGTTTATACGCACTTTTGTTGCGGAGGAAACGGGCGTAAGCCGCGCACCCACGCAGGCAACGGTTCTCCCTTCCCCAAACACAGAAAAGAACAGAGGTTTGCTTTCTTTTCTTGGTTCTTCTTTTCTTTCACACGAAAGAAAAGAAGAACGAAAAAGATCAAGAAAATCCCCTACATCTCGTGCAGCAGGCGCAGCAGCCGTTCGGGCGAGTTGTCGGCGGGGTGGCAGACGCAGTGCAGAAACAGCCTGCGCTTGAGACCCGCGACCTCGCGCGAGGGCGCAAGGTGCAGCTCGTCCATGATCTGCTGTCCGGTGATCGCAAGCTCGTCATACGACCACGGGCACCCGTCTGCGAGCATATCCGAATAGATTTCGCGCCAGCGCGAAGCGACGTAGTCCAGCTCGTACCCGCTGCCGCGCATATCGGCTTCGCGGAGCACGATCTCATCCATCGCCGCCTGCTGTCCCCATTCCGCAAAACGCTTGCGGACGGTCGAGGGCTTGGCGCGCCCGTCGAGATCGAACATGTGCCGCCCGACGGCCAAAGATACGCGCTGCACGAGCGCGGTCGGGTACGTTAAGCGCCGCAGGATCTCCTTACTCATCGTCTCGCCGTAGCGCGCGTGGCGGTAGAACCAGCCCGTTTCCCGAAGACAACGCGGCTTTCCGACGTCGTGCAGCAGTGCCATGAGCCGGTACTCGAGAACCGGCGGCGTGTTTTCACAGCAGTGAAACATGTGCGGGAGCACGTCGTAGCGGTGATAGTCTTTGCGCTGATGCATTCCGTCGCCCTCGCAAAGCTCCGGAATCAGGTACGGCAGCGCGCCGACCTCGTGGATCAGCTCGAGCGCGCGGAGCACGTCGTCCGAAAGCAGCAGTCGGTCCAGCTCCTGCCGCCGCCGCTCCCACGCGATGTCGTCGAGCAGCGATACCTGCGCTTTGGCGCAGCGCCAGGTCGCCTCGTCGATCGGAAAACCCGTCGAGACCGCAAAGCGGATCAGCCGCAGGATGCGCAGCCCGTCGTCGCGCAGAATCACGAGCGGATCCGCCGTCGTCGTGCGAAGCACGCGGCGCGAAAGATCCGAAAGGCCGCCGGTCGGGTCGAGGATCTCGCCGGTCAGAACGTTTTGGTAGAGCGCGTTGATCGAAAAATCGCGCCGAAACGCGTCGGCTTCCAGCGAGTCCGTGAACGCGATGTTCTCCGGCTGATGCGCGCCGCCTATCGGGTACGATTCGGTGCGGAAGGTCGTGTGCTCGTACTTTTGATCGCCGAGGCAGAGAAGGACCGTGCCGAGCCGCGCGTTGACGATGGGGCAGGGAATGCCCTGCGCGGCCGCGATCGATCGGATCTGCTCCGGCAGCAGCGCGCTGCACAGGTCGACGTCGTGCGATTCGCGGCCCAAAAGCGCATCGCGCACACAACCGCCGACCGCGTAGAGCGGGGTCGGCAGCTGTGCGGCGAAGGTTTTCAGTTCGGGGGAGAAGTTCAGCTGCATAAGGGATCGCTGCCCGCCGATTGGGGCAGCGGGGGATCAGTCTTGTTCGGGTTCGGGCGCGATGGGTTCGCCGGCTTCGGGCGCGGCGGGTTCGCCTACGGATTCGGCATCGGTCGGCGCCTCCTCGTCCTCAATGATCTCCTGGTGCGGGAGCAGCGCGACGCAGGCGATACTGTTCGCGTCGCCGACCTGCATCAGACGCACGCCCTGCGTGTTGCGGCCGATGATGCTGATCTGCTCGACCGGCGTGCGGAGCAGGATGCCGTCGTCACGGACGAGCAGCACGTCTTCGCCTTCCTCGGTCATGCGCAGCGCGGCGAGTCCGCCGGTCTTGTCGGTGGCCTTCATCGCAAGGATGCCCTTGCCGCCGCGGCCCTGGATCGCGTACTGCTCCTCGGGCGTGCGCTTGCCGAGACCCTTTTCGGTGACGGTCAAAAGCATGCCGCCCGGAATGACCTTGACCATGTCCATCAGCACGTCGCCGTCGGTCAGGTTGATGCCGCGGACGCCCATACCGCCGCGTCCGGTCGCGCGCACGTTCGCTTCGTTGAAGCGGATGCACTTGCCGCTGTGCGAGGCCAGAATGAATTCATCGCTGCCGCTGCTCATCTCACAGGCGATCAGCTCGTCGCCCTCGCGGATCGTCTGCAGCAGAAGACCGCCCTTACGGATGTTGCCGCAGTCGGAGATGCGCGTCTTCTTGATCAGACCGTTGCGCGTCGCGGTGACGAGGTAGCCGTTCTCCTCGACTTCGCGCGGGACCACGAACATCGCCGTGACCTTTTCGCTGGTCTGCAGCTGCAAAAAGTTCACGACCGGGATGCCCTTCGACGTGCGGGACGCCTCCGGGATCGCGTAGCACTTGATGCGATATACGCGGCCGTAGTTCGTGAAGAACATGATCGGCGCGTGCGTGCTCGAAACGAGCATGCGCTCCACATAGTCCTCGTCGCGCGTCGCCTGTCCCTTGACGCCCTTGCCGCCGCGGTTCTGCGCGCGGAACGCGTCGGTCGAGGTGCGCTTGATGTAGCCGAAATGCGTCATCGTGACGGTCATCTGCTCTTCCTGAATGATGTCGTCCAGCTCGATGTCGTCCGGCATCGGCGCGATCTCGGTGCGGCGCGCATCGCCGAGGCGCGCCTTGACGTCGAGCGCTTCCTCCTTGATTACGTCCATCAGCTTGTGCTCGTCGGCAAGGATCGCTTCGAGGTATGCAACGCGCGCGCGAAGCTGCTGATCCTCCTCGACCAGCTTGTCGCGCTCGAGCCCGGTGAGGCGCTGGAGACGCATGTCGAGGATCGCCTGCGCCTGCCGCTCGGTGAAACCGAAGCGTTCGCACAGCCGGTCCTTTGCGATCTGACCGGTCTGGCTCGAACGGATCGTCTGAATGACCGCGTCGATCTGATCGAGCGCCTTCAAAAGCCCTTCGATGATGTGCAGACGCTCTTTGGCCCGGCCGAGGTCGAAGCGCGTCCGGCGCGTCACAACGTCCTTCTGATGCTCGAGGTAGTAGTACAGGATCTGCTTGAGCGTCAGAATCTTCGGCTCGCCGTCCACCAGCGCGAGATTGATCACGCCGAACGTGGACTGGAGGTCGGTGTGTTTATAAAGATTATTCAGAACGACGTTCGCGTTGACGTCCTTCTTGAGTTCGATGACGATGCGCGTGCCGTTGCGGTCGGTCTCGTCGCGCAGGTCGGAAATGCCCTCGATGCGCTTTTCGTGCACGAGCTCGGCGATGCGCGTGACAAGGCTCGCTTTGTTGACCTGATACGGGATCTCGGTCACGATGATGCGGCTCTTGGAGGCGCTCATCTGCTCGATCTCGGTGCGCGCGCGGACGTAGATCTTGCCGCGCCCGGTGCGGTACGCCTGCGCGATGCCCTGCTTGCCGAGGATGATCGCGCCGGTCGGAAAGTCCGGTCCCGGGATGTAGGCCATCAGCTCATCGACCGTGATGTCCGGGTTGTCGATCAGCGCGACCAGACCGTCGATCGTCTCGCCGAGGTTGTGCGGCGGCATGTTCGTCGCCATGCCGACCGCGATGCCGTTGCTGCCGTTGACCAACAGGTTCGGAAACCTTGCCGGCAGCACGACCGGCTCCTGCTGCGTGCCGTCGAAGTTCGGCTGGAAATCGACCGTGTCCTTGTCGATGTCGCGCATGAGGTCCATCGCCATTTTACTTAGGCGCGCTTCGGTGTAACGCATGGCTGCCGCGCCGTCGCCGTCGACCGAGCCGAAGTTGCCCTGGCCTTCGACGAGCGGGTAGCGCGTGTTGAAGTCCTGCGCGAGGCGCACCATCGCGTCGTAGACCGAGCTGTCGCCGTGCGGATGGTATTTACCCATGCAGTCGCCGACGATACGCGCGCTCTTACGCGTGGGCTTGTCGGGCGTGACGCCGAGCTCTTCCATCGTGTGCATGATGCGGCGGTGCACCGGCTTCATGCCGTCGCGGACGTCGGGGAGCGCACGGCTCGTAATGACCGACATCGCGTAGGCGATGAAGCTCTTCTGCATTTCGTGTTCCAGATTGATCGGACGAATCGTTTCGCTCATATCGTTACCTCATTATACATCCAGATCGGTGACGAGCTTGGCGTTCTGCTCGATGAACTCGCGCCGCGGCTCGACCTTGTCGCCCATCAGCAGCGTAAACAGGCGGTCCGCTTCGACCGCGTCCTCGACCGTGACCTTGAGCATGATGCGGTTCTCGGGATCCATCGTCGTTTCCCACAGCTGCTCCGGGTTCATTTCGCCGAGACCCTTGTAGCGCTGGATGTCCGGCTTCGGGTCGGACCCGATCTCGGCCAGCGTTGCGTCGAGCTCCTCGTCGGAGTAGACGTAGCGCAGAAACTTGTTGCGCTTGACCTTGTACAGCGGCGGCAGCGCGATGTAGACGTACCCGTTCTCGACGAGCGGACGCATGTGCCGGTAGAAGAAGGTCAGCAAAAGAATCCGGATATGGCTGCCGTCCACGTCGGCATCGGTCATGCAGACGATCTTGTGGTAGCGCAGCTTGGATTCGTCAAACTCGGTGTCGATGCCCGCGCCGAACGCCGTGATCATTGATTTGATCGTGTCGGAGGCGAGCATCCGGTCGAGCCGCGCCTTTTCGACGTTTAAGATCTTGCCGCGCAGCGGCAGGATCGCCTGGTACTTCGGATTGCGGCCCATCTTTGCCGAACCGCCTGCGGAATCGCCCTCGACGAGGAAGATCTCGCACTTGCTCGCGTCCTTTTCCTGGCAGTCGGCCAGCTTGCCGGGCAGCGCCGTCGAATCGAGCAGCGTCTTGCGCCGGGTCAGGTCGCGCGCCTTGCGGGCGGCTTCACGCGCACGCGAGGCCATCAGGCACTTATCGACGATGACCTTGCCGATCGCCGGATTCTCGTCGAGGAACTGGTTCAGCCCCTGCGACACCGCGTTCGACACCATCGGACGGATGTCGGCGTTGCCGAGCTTGGTCTTGGTCTGCCCTTCGAACTGCGGCTCCTGCAGCTTGACCGAGATCACCGCGGTCAGACCTTCGCGGATGTCCTCGCCCGACAGCGAGCCGTCCTTTTCCTTCAGCAGGTTCGCGCGCTTGGCATAGTCGTTGACCGTGCGCGTCAGCGCGAGCTTGAAGCCTTCGAGGTGCGAGCCGCCTTCGTGCGTGTTGATGTTGTTCGCGTAGGTGTAGATATCCTCGTTGTACCCGTCGTTCCACTGCATCGCGACTTCGACCGTTGCGGTCTCCTCGCCGTCCTGCATCCGCTTGCCGGTGAAGTACATCGGCTCGGGGTGGAGCACCTCTTTGTTCTTGTTGTAGTGCGAGACGAACGAACGGATGCCACCTTCAAAGCAGTAGTCGCGCTCGGCCTTGCTCGCTTCGCGCTCGTCGATCGCCGTGATCCGGACGCCCGCGTTCAAAAACGCAAGCTCCCGAAGGCGCGACTTCAGTTTATCGAACTCAAACCGAACCTCGTCAAAGATCTCGGGATCGGGATGGAACGTGACCGTCGTGCCGGTGTCGTCCGGTTCGCAGGTGCCGACGACCTCAACCTTGGTCACCGGGATGCCGCGCTGATACAGCTGCCGGTGCACCTTGCCGTCGCGCCGGACTTCGACCGTCAGATCGTCCGACAGCGCGTTGACGCACGACAGACCGACGCCGTGCAGACCGCCGGAGACCTTGTAGCCTCCGCCGCCGAACTTGCCGCCCGCGTGCAGGATCGTCAAAGTCACTTCGAGCGCGTCCTTGCCGGTCTTTTCATGGTAGCCGACCGGAATGCCGCGGCCGTTGTCACGCACCGTGACGGATTCGCCTTCGTGGATCGTGATCGTGACGTGGTCGCAGAACCCCGCCATCGCTTCGTCAATCGAGTTGTCCACGAGCTCGTAGATCAGCTGATACAGTCCGCGCGCATCGGTCGAACCGATGTACATGCCCGGCCGGCGGCGCACCGCCTCAAGCCCTTCCAGAACCTGGATCTGGGACGCATCATAACTGCCGTTGATTTCGTGCTGGATGTCTTCCATTTCGTTTCTCCGTTTCGTAATCTATCAACCGTTCGGTTGTATGCTGTTTGTGTTGTTTTTTCTTCGTTCTTTTCTTCCTCATGGAAGAAAAGAAGAACGAAAACCCCTACTTCATCTCCGCAATGCGCTCCTTGAGCGTGCGCACGGCGGTCGCGGCGGCGTAGACGTAGGTCGTGCCGTCTCTGGAGCAGACGACGTACGCCTTGGGTCGGCCGTAGGACGGGTAATAGCGCCCGGATTCGGCGCATTCGCGGATGAGGCGTTCGGTCTCGGCGCTGACGCTGTCCGCGGGCAGGATGGCGACGACCGCGCTGTCGGGGACGAACCGGTTTTCTCCGATATGAAGAAGCATGCTACACCTCCGAAACCTTTCCGTTTTCGACGTGCCAGACCTGCATTTGAAGCGATTCGATCGAGGCGAACTCCTCGAGATGCGTGCAGGTAATGAACGCCTGACAATCCGAGACGACTTCGAGGAGGCGCGCCTGCCGGTCGGCGTCGAGCTCCGAAAAGACGTCGTCGAGCAGCAGCACCGGCCGTTCGCCGCGCGTGCGCCGGATCAGCTCGATCTCCGACAGCTTGAGCGAGAGCGCGACGGTGCGCTGCTGTCCCTGCGAGCCGAAGACGCGCACGTCCCGGCCGTCGAGCTGCAGTTCGAGATCGTCCCGGTGCGGTCCGACGGAGGTGAAGCCGCGAAAAATGTCGCGCTCCAGCCGGTCCGTGAGCTGCTCCATCAGCGTTTCCATGAGCCGGTCCGGATCCATAAACGGCACCGACGGCTCGTAGAGGACGCGCAGCCGTTCTTTGCCGCCGCTCATGCAGCTGTGCAGATCGCGTGCCGCGGCGGAAAGCTCCTCGACAAACGCCGCCCGATCCGTCATGATCCGGCTGCCGAGCTTGCTGAGCTGTTCGTCCCAAAGCTCGATCATGTCGTAGCGCACCGGATCCTCCTTGAGGAGCAGGTTGCGACTTTTTAACGCATTGTTGTACTGCTGGAGCGCATAGTAGTAGGCGGGCTTGAGTTGGCTCAGCTCCATGTCGAGGAACCGCCGCCGCTCGGCCGGTCCGTCCTTGACAAGCTGCAGATCCTCCGGCGAGAACATCACAACGTTCAGACATCCCATGAGCTCGCCCGTGCGCGCGGCCAGCGCATCGTCGATGTAAACCTTCTTGCGCTCGCCCTCATACAGTTCGATGCGGATCGTGCGCGAACCGCCGCGCGTGTCTAAAAACAGCCGCACGCTCCCGAACGGCTCCCGCTCGGTCAGCAGCTCGCTGTCGCGCGGCGTGCGGTGGCTGCGCCCGAGCGCGCAAAGAAAGACCGACTCCAAAATGTTCGTCTTTCCCGCGGCGTTCAGACCCTCGAACACATTCAGACCCGGATCGGGCGCAAGCTCGAGCGCCTCGTAGTTCCGGTAATGATGCAGTTGTAGCCCTTTGATCCGCAACGCAAAATGCCTCCAGTATCAGTAAAATACAGTATATCATAAACCTCGGGTGATGTAAATAATAATATAGAAGAAACTCCCGATTTCACAAATTTTATACATATATTTTGCATGGGCATGCCCGAAATGCCGAACGGTATGCAGCGACCGGCGGGGCACGGAAACGGAAGTTTGCATTTTCTGCAAGAATCGTTTTCCTTTGCGTCACAAAGGGGGCTTTTCCGAACGGAAAAACTATGCTATACTATACGTATTGTAAAATGACAGGAGTATGGCATGGGCTTTTTGGATCGTCTGCTCGGCAACACGAGCGAGAGCAAACTGAAAAAACTGCGTCCGCGCGTGGACACAATCAACGCGCTGGAGCCGAAATACAAGGCGATGAGCGACGAGGAGCTGAAAAACAGCACGGTCGTGTTCCGCGAGCGGCTGAAAAACGGCGAGACGCTGGACGACCTCTTATGCGACGCGTTTGCGGCGGTGCGCGAGGCGTCGGTGCGCACGCTCGGCATGCGCCACTTCGACGTGCAGCTGCTCGGCGGCATGGTGCTGCATCAGGGGCGCATCGCGGAGATGAAGACCGGCGAGGGCAAGACGCTCGTTGCGACGCTGCCCGCGTACCTGAACGCGCTGGAAGGCCGCGGCGTGCACATCGTCACGGTCAACGACTACCTTGCCAAGCGCGACGCGCAGTGGATGGGCAAGATCTACCGCTACCTCGGCATGACCGTCGGCTGCATCGTGCACGATCTTGACAACGACGACCGCCGCGCGGCGTACGCATGCGACATCACCTACGGCACGAACAACGAGTTCGGGTTCGACTATCTGCGCGACAACATGTGCGTCTACAAGGAGAACATGGTGCAGCGCGAACTGCATTACGCGATCGTCGACGAGGTGGACTCGATCCTGATCGACGAAGCGCGCACGCCTCTGATCATCAGCGGACGCGGCGAGGAATCGTCGTTCCTGTATCAGGAGGCCGACCGCTTCGTGCGGCGGCTGCAGCGCGGCGAAAACATCAAAGAAGTCAGCAAGTCCGATCAGCTGATGGGCGAGGAGCAGCCCGAGAGCGGCGACTACATGTGCGATATCAAGCGCCGCACGGTCATGCTGACCGCAGAGGGCATCAAAAAGGCGGAGACCTTCTTCAAGGTGGACAGCCTTGCCGACGTCGAGAACACCGAGCTGAACCATTACATCAAGCAGGCGCTGCGCGCGCATGCGCTGTTCGAGCGCGACAAGGACTACGTCGTGCAGAACGGGCAGGTCATCATCGTCGATGAGTTCACCGGCCGGCTGATGATCGGACGCCGCTACAACGAGGGTCTGCACCAGGCGCTCGAAGCCAAGGAGGGCGTCAAGGTTGAGCGCGAGAACAAGACGCTTGCGACGATCACGTTCCAGAACTATTTCCGCATGTTCCACAAGCTCGCCGGCATGACCGGTACGGCCAAGACCGAGGAGGACGAGTTCTCGGGCATCTATGACCTCGACGTCGTCGAGATCCCGACCAACCGCCCGAACATCCGCCAGGACTTCAAGGACGTCGTCTACATGACCGAGGAGGGCAAGTTCCGCGCGGTCGTGGACGAGATCGAGCGCATCCATGCGACCGGACAGCCGATCCTCGTCGGCACAATCTCGGTCGAGCGCAGCGAATACCTGTCCGGGCTTTTGAAGCGCCGCGGCATCCGGCACGAGGTTTTGAACGCGAAGTATCATGCCAAGGAGGCGGAGATCGTTGCGCAGGCGGGCAAGCTGAACCAGATCACGATCGCAACCAACATGGCTGGCCGCGGAACGGATATCCTGCTCGGCGGCAATCCGGAGTTTCTGGCGCGCCGCGCGCTGCGCCAGCAGGGCATGGACGAGGAGCTGATCGAGGAGGCGACCGGTCACGCCGAGACCGACGACGCCGACATCCTCGCCGCGCGCGCCGAATACAAGCGGCTCTACGACGAGTTCCGCGTCGAGACCGAGAAGGAACATGACGAAGTCGTGCGCCTCGGCGGTCTGCACATCATCGGCACCGAGCGCCACGAGAGCCGCCGCATCGACAACCAGCTGCGCGGACGCGCCGCCCGGCAGGGCGACCCCGGCAGCACGCGGTTCTACGTATCGCTGAAGGACGATCTGATGCGCCGCTTCGGTGCGGATCGCGTCGAGGGCATCATGCAGCGCCTCTCGCCCGACGACGACGTGCCGATCGAGAACGCGCTGATCACGCGGCAGATCGAGTCGGCGCAGAAGCGCGTCGAAGGCGCGAACTTTGACATGCGTAAGAACGTGCTTCGCTACGACGACGTCATGAACCAGCAGCGCGAGATCATTTACGGCGAGCGCCGCAAGGTGCTGATGGGCGAGGACCTTTCCTCCTCCTTCGACGGCATGGCAAACGACACAGTCGAGAGCATCGTGCGCACCTACTGCAGCGAGCACGGCAAAAACAGCGACTGGAACCTCGATGCGGTCAACCGCGAGCTTTCCGACCTCTGCGGCGTCGAGCCGCGCGATTTCTTTGCCGGCGCGCGCGACCGTAAGCTCAGCGTGGACAAGGTGATCGAGATCGCAAACGGCGTCGTTGCCGCGCGGCGCAGGGAAAAGGAAGCCGAGCTCAAAGAGCAGGGCGTCGATATGCGCGAGGTGGAACGCATCATGCTGCTCCGCTCCGTCGATACGCACTGGATGGATCACATCGACGCGATGGATCAGCTCCGGCAGGGCATCGGGCTCCGCGCCTACGGGCAGACGGATCCGGTCAACGCCTACACGAGCGAGGGCACCGAGATGTTCGATCAGATGGTCGCGCAGATCCGCGAGGACGCGGTCCGGAACCTGCTGCACGTCGCCGTCCGCAAAGCGCCCGTCGTGCGGCAGCAGGTCGCAAAGCCCGTTGAAACGCCCGCCGAGGATGGCAATAAGCCCGTCGTCAAAACCCGCAGCCAGAAGATCGGACGCAACGATCCCTGTCCCTGCGGCAGCGGCAAGAAGTACAAGAACTGCTGCGGCAGAAACGTGTGACGGAATCGTATGATCAAAGGAGCGCATCGGCGCTCCTTTTTTTGCGGATTGTGATCAGAAAGGTCCTTTTCTTCCACGGAGAAGAAAAGGACCAAAAGAAGCCGGAGACTTCCGGCTTTTTGTTTCGGGAAGGGAGAGCAGTCTTTTCCGAAAGCAAGGTGTTTGCAAAACAGGCTTTTCTCCCTTCCCCAAACTTGGCCGAAAACAGAGGTTTGCCTTCTTTTCTTGGTTCTTCTTTTTCTCCACTCCGCTTCGTTACAAAGGTGCCGTCGCGCGCTTCCCGCGCATCGCCATCCTTCCTCATGGAAGAAAAGAAGAACCCTTCTGATAAAATCCAAAAATCCACAAAAAAGAAAGCTCTCCGATCGGAGAGCTTTCTCGATGTCAGTCTTCATGGAACGTCGGGAACGTGACGGTGATCTCGGTACCGACGCCTTCGCGGCTTTCGAGGCGGATCTCGGCGTGGTGCTGTTCGCAGATCTGCCGCACGATCGCAAGGCCGAGGCCGGTGCCGCCGGTGGCTTTGCTGCGGCTCTTGTCCACGCGGTAGAATCGCTCGAAGATGCGCGCCTGATGCGCCTTCGGGATTCCGATGCCGGTATCGCGCACAGTCAGCACATGCTGATGCACGCGCACGGACACGGTGCCGTTGTCGCGGTTATAGCGGATTGCGTTGTCGATCAGGTTGTAGACCATTTCGCTGAGCAGCGAGCGGTTGCCGAACACGACGGACGCTTCTCCCGAAAGGCTGATCGTGACGCCGCGCACCATCGCCGCAGGCTGCAGGGTTTCCGTGTTTTCCTGCGCAAGCGTGTAGAGGTCGACCTGTTCGGCCTCCTCCATGATCTGTGTTTCGTCCAGCTCGGTCAGCTTGATGATGTCGGTGACGAGCGAGAGCATCCGCTTGGCTTCGCGGTTGATGCGTTCGGCGAATTTGATCACGTCCTCGGGCTTTGCCATGCCGTTTGCGATCATTTCGGCATAGCCGGAGATCGAGGTCAGCGGCGTTTTCAGCTCGTGCGAGACGTTGGCCGTAAACTCCTGCTTGCGCCGGTCTCCCGCATCAGTCAGATACAGCGCCGCGCCGGTGCGGTGCTCGCCGTCCATGCGGTCGTGGTAGGCCAGCTGGATGGTGCGGCCGGACAGCTCGACCGTTTCGGTGTCGCCGTTGCGCGCCGAGCTGAGAAACAGTTTGATGTGTTCGTCGAGGCCGGGCGAGCGGCCGAGGTGCAGGATCTCGTTCGCCGCCGGATTGGCATACTGGATGCTGCCGTCCAGATCGAAGAGCAGCACGCCGTTCGGGAGCAGTTCGACGATCTGCCGGAACATCTGTCCGTCGTCCATCGGTTACTCTCCGAGCCGGTAGCCGACGTTGCGGATCGTGACGATCAGGTGGCCGGCTTCGCCGAGCTTCTGCCGCAGCGTCTTGATGTGCATATCCACGGTGCGCGTTTCGCCGGCGAACGCAAAGCCCCAGACGGTGTCCATCAGGCGGCTGCGCGTGACGACGGTGCCCTTGTTCTGGAGCAGGAACTTCAGAAGCTCGAACTCCTTGAACGTCAGTTCGACCGGCTTGTCGCCGACGGCGACGCGGTGCGTTTCGATGTTCATGACGATCGGATCGTAGCGCAGGATCATGCCGGC
>CADAQS010000017.1 GCA_902790115.1 uncultured Eubacteriales bacterium
GAAACGCGGCGCTATGTGCTTTCCCGCAGCATCGAGACGCGGGCGACCTCGCTCGGTCCGGTGCGTGTCAAACGGTCGGAAGGGTACGACGTGACGCGCGAGAAGATCGAGTATGACGATCTTGCCCGGATCGCAAAGGAAACCGGCGTTTCGCTTGCCGAAGCGCGATCGATCGCGGAGCGGGAGCTTTGAGCAGGGAACAGCAAGGGAAGGCGAATCTTTCAGAACTGCACGGTCATCTGCCTGCCCATGCCCGCACGCAGAAGGTAAAAACCGCCTGTCGCGCTCGGCATGCCGATCGGACCGGTCGTGCTGCCGAGAAACGATCCGAAAGGCGTCGTTCGAGGCTGGCTGCTTGCGGAAGAAGACCTGAAAAGCGATCCCAAAACAATACAGGCAGTGTATCGGGTTTTTCCGGTGCACTGCTTTTTGCTTCCGTTTGACGAACCGGGATCGGGCATGCTATACTGTCAAAAATGGAAGCGAAACAGACAATCAAAAAACTGACCGCAGGCATTCTGGCGCACGTGGACGCGGGCAAGACCACACTGTCCGAAGCGCTGCTGTATCGCGCGGGGATGCTGCGAAAACTGGGGCGGGTCGATCATCGGGACACGTTCCTGGATACGCATACGCTCGAACGGGAGCGCGGCATCACGATCTTTTCCAAACAGGCGCGGATCCGGCTGGATGATATGGAGCTGATTCTGCTCGACACGCCGGGGCATGCGGACCTTTCCGGCGAGACTGAGCGCGCGATTGCCGCGATGGATGTCGCGATCCTCGTCATCAGCGGCACGGACGGCGTGCAGGCGCACACTGATACGCTCTGGTCTCTGCTGCAAAAGGGCAGGGTGCCGACGTTTCTGTTTGTGACCAAGATGGACGCCTCCAAAAGAAGCCGCGCCGAGCTCATGGAGGAGCTTGTCGGGCGCTTCGGGGAGGGCTGCGTGGAGTGGCCGGCAGCGGACGACGAATCGCTCGCGCTGCTCGACGAAGACGTATTCGAAACCTATATGACCACCGGACAGGTGAAACAGGACGAGATCACGCGGCTGATCCAAAGCCGGAAGCTCTTTCCGGTCTGCTTCGGTTCGGGACTGAAACTGGACGGCGTGGACGGGTTTTTATCGCTGCTGACAACCTGCGCGCCGGTGCCGCACCGGCCGCCGATCTTCGGCGCAAGGGTGTACAAGATCGCCCGCGATGCGCAGGGCGGCCGACTGACCTATCTGAAACTCACCGGCGGCACGCTTTCCGTCCGGGACACGCTGCGATATTGCGGCGTGAACGGCGAAATGCTCGAGGAAAAGGCGGCGCAGCTTCGCCTGTATTCGGGTTCCAAATATGAGGTCGTGCAGAGCGTTTCGGCAGGCGACGTCGTGGCGGTGACGGGTCTCAGTGAAACGCATCCCGGACAGGGACTCGGCGCCGAGCCGGACGCGGATCTTCCGATGCTGACGCCGGCGATGGGGTACCGGATCGAGCTGCCGCCGGGCGTGGACGCACAGACGGTGCTGCCCAAGCTCAGACAGCTTGAGGAGGAGGAACCGCTGCTGCACATTGTGTGGCAGCCGCGCCTGAAGGAAATCCGCGCGGAGCTCATGGGCGCGCTGCAGACCGATGTTCTGGTGTCGCTGATCCGCGAGCGGTTCGATCTCGACGTAAAGATCGGCATGGGCAGCATCCTGTACCGCGAGACGATCCAATCGCCCGTAGAGGGCGTCGGGCACTTTGAACCGCTCCGGCACTATGCCGAGGTGCATCTGCTGCTTGAACCCGGCGAGCGGGGCAGCGGGCTGGTGTTCCGTTCCGCAGTGAGCGAGGACGAGCTCGACCTGAACTGGCAGCGGCTGATTCTGACGCATCTTGCGGAGAAGGAGCATTTAGGCGTTTTGACCGGCTCGCCGCTGACGGACGTAAAGATCACGCTGACGGCGGGGCGGGCGCATCTCAAGCACACTGAGGGCGGCGACTTCCGGCAGGCGACCTATCGCGCCGTGCGGCAGGGACTGATGCAGGCTGAGAGCATCCTGCTGGAGCCGTATTACCGGTTCCGGCTCGAGGTGCCGTATTTGGAGGTCGGCCGCGCGATCAGCGATATTGTGGCGATGGGCGGCGTGCATGACGCGCCAAAGGAGTGCGGCGGGCAGACGGTGATCACCGGCACTGCGCCGGTCTTGGCAATGGCGGATTATGCAGTCGAGGTCGCGGCATATACGCGCGGACGCGGGCGGCTGTCGTGTCGCGTCGAAGGCTATCAGCCGTGCAGGAACGTTGAGACCGTGATCGCCGAACGCGCCTACGATCCTGAAGCGGATCTCGAAAACACCCCCGACAGCGTGTTCTGCGCGCACGGGGCGGGGTTTGTCGTGAAATGGAAGGATGTGCCCTCTTACATGCATCTCGATACCGGATTCGGACGGAAGGAACCGTCCGAAACGCTGCAAAACCGCGTCCGGCAGCGCAATCTCGACATTGACGAGAAGGAGCTCGAAGCAATCATGGAACGCGAGTTCGGGCCGATCCGCCGCAGCGTGTATTCCGCACCGCGCGTCGTCGAGGCGAAAAAAACCGAGATCGCGGCGCAAAAGAAGCCGGAGCGCATCTTCGTGGACGGCTACAACGTGATCTTCGCGTGGGACGAATTGAAGGCGCTGTCAGAGCAGAGCCTCGATCTTGCGCGCGCAAAGCTGATCGAGATGCTGATCAATTATCAGAGCTTCACAAAGTCCGAGGTCGTGCTCGTGTTCGACGCGTACAAGGTTCCCGGCGGCGTGGGGGAAAAGTACACCGACGGCGATCTGCACGTCGTATATACCAGGGAGAACGAGACCGCCGACCTGTACATCGAGCAGATCGTGGAGCAGATCGGCAAGAACGAGACGGTGCGCGTCGTGACGAATGACTCGCTCGTTCGGCTCGGCGCGCTGCGCTCGGGCGTACTGCGCACATCGTCGGCGGAATTTCAGGACGAAGTGAACCGCGCCCTCGAAAAGATTGCGGAAACGATCCGAAACAGCAACGAAACACATGGAATACAGCGAGTTTTACAAACGCATCGATGACCTTGCCGATCGTGCGGACCGGCGCGGCGTTCTGACCAGAACGAGCTTTCTGACGCCTGCGGAACAAACGCTTTTGCGGCAGTACTACCGGGGCGATCGGCTCGTGCTGACGGGCGGACAGCAAACATGCGAGCGGCAGGCGGCGTTCTTTCTGCCCGAGTACATGACGCCGGAAGAATTCGACCCGTCGGCGTATCTCGCGGCGGTCAGGATCGAGGCGCACTTCGGCATGCCCGGACATCGGGATTACCTGGGCGCTGCGCTGGGGCTCGGCATCCGGCGCGACGCTTTGGGCGACGTTCGCATTTTCGACGGGACGGCGTATGTGTTTTGCCTGCCGTCGGTGCAGCCGCTGCTGCTCGACGAGCTGACCAAGGTCGGCAGAGTCGGCGTAACGACCGCGCCGTGCGCACTGAACGAGGTGCCCGCGCCGGTTCTTAAGGTCAAGACCCGCACGTTTACGGTCAAAAGCCTGCGCTTCGACGCGGTGCTCGGCTCGATGTTCGGCCTGAGCCGTACGCTTGCCGCGGAGATGATCCGGGCCGGCGCGGCAAAGCTGAACGACCTCCCGTGCGAGCGAACCGATGCGGCGGTGAAGGAGGGCGACACGATCTCCCTGCGCGGCCACGGCAAAGGCCGCCTGAAGACGGTCGGCGCGCGCTCCAAAAAGGAACGCATCTTCCTCGAAACGGAAGTGTACGTGTAAAGCGAAGACCGCAGGAATGTGGTTCGGATGGAGAATCCGTTGCATAAACCGATGGAAAAGAGGCAGAAACATGACCGATCCGTTCGATTTCAATGATGACGGCGTCGTTTCCGACGAGGAGGAAGAGGAGGCTTTCCTGCTCTTCCTGGACGATGACGACGAGGAGGATGGGCGCGCACCGCGTTCGGCAGGGTGTCTGACCGTTCTGGCGGTGCTTGCGGCGCTGGTGCTGCTTGTCCTGATTTAGCGCCGGAATAACTTGCAAAAAAACAATCCCAAGCAGACCGACTCCTATTAGACCTGTTTAAAAACTGCATTTTTTGATTTTCCGGTTTATAGTCCGTTTTATCGGACAGATTGTATGCGATAATCGGAATGAAAAGAGAACAGGAGGGTTGAAACATGCGTATCTGGGGATTCGGAAAGGATGACAGACAGGACACGAATGCGGTACAGGAACCGCAGACAGAGGCATGCGAGACGCCCGTAGAGTCGCTTGTTTCGGTGCGATTTGACGGTGTTGGCCGCGATCTGACCTACTTCAACGACAGCTTTGATCTGAAGGCAGGCGACCGCGTGTTCGTAAGCGGGAAACTGGAAGACAAGGTAGGCTGCGTTACTGCGGTGAGCAGAAAGTTCCGGATTCGGCGGTCCGACTATGAATGCGTGATCGCGCTGGCGCAGACGCCGGTGCGGGGGACGTATCGGCCGCTCGCGGACAAGATGCTGAGCTATGACGCCGATGCGCTTTCTCCCGAAGCGTTCCGCACGTGGATCCTCCCGCCCGAGGAGCCGCTTCTTGATCCGGAGGATGAAATTATCTACGGCGAAGGGTATGCGATTCCGCTCGACGATCCGCACGGCGCGGAGGAGGTCGATGAGAAGGTTTTTGAACGCGCGATTACGTATTGCAGCGAACAAAAGATCGGCTATGTTTCGGTCAGAAACGGCGTCGGAAGAGCGTTTGTCGAAGGCAATGATTGGTACGAGATCGAGTTTTGCCTCCGGGACAATGCGATTGCGGAAGCATACTGCAGCTGCCCGTATCCCGGCCTTTGCAAGCACCTGCTTGCGGTTGCGGTCACCCTTTCCGTGTTCGCCAAAAACGGCGATCTCGATCTCGGGCGCGATTTCGTTCTGATCGACGCGAACCGCTTCTACGGCATGATCCGCCAAAACAATCAGACGATCCGCGTATAGCACGCTGCATTTGCCTGCTTGCTTTTGACCGGTGCGAGGATTGTATGGATGGACGCGTCCTTTGCAGAGATGATTGGTTCCGCTCTCGATTGCGGGCGTTTTTTGGTTAGCGTCGCATCCGGATCGAAAAAAGCACCGGTCCCGAAAAACGCGGGACCGGTGCAAGTCTTCTGATCATTATTTGTGGGCCGCCTGCCATTCATTAAGCTGCGTCTGATAGCAGTCGATGATCTTCTGGATGCCGGCATCTTCCAAAGCCTTAAGGAACTCGGGCAGTGCAGTGGCGGGATCGAGCAGACCGCAGTTCATAGCGGCACGGTACTGACCTTCCACGTCATAGCAGGCCGTGATCTCGTTTGCAACGGAGCTGGTATCGCAGGAGAAGCCCAGATACTTGGTAACAGGCGCTGCCTTCATACCTGCAAGCGAAGTCTCGCGGAAATCGCCGCCGAGACCGCTCCAAGGATATGCGATGAAGCAGTTGCCGCAGAACATGGCACATCGAATCCGGTGTGTCAACTTTTTTATGCATAAAATGTTGTAGAGGCAGGGGGTGCATTGAACAGCCCAAATAGCCCGTGTCGTCAAAGTGTCGTCAAAATCCAAAAATGTCTGTTTTGTCCATGTGCTAAAAATGAAAAATGCCCTAAATTAGGGCATTATTTGGTTGCGGGAGGATTTTCGTCCGTTACACAGAAGAACACTTCCCGCTTCTGCTGGGCCGGGAAGTGCGGTTATTCCTGTGATTTCCTCGAAATATAACGAAGCACGATGACGGCATCGTGCTTTTTTGCCAGTATTTGATTATAGCGCAGCATAAATCAACGAACAGTTAAGCCGGGTATTGATGCGAGTATACAAGACATTCAACCGAGCAAACAAAACATTGAAAGGGAATACAGGACATTGGAGAAACTCCTTGACTTCGCCGTACGGCTAAATTATAATGATGTTGATAAAAATAAGCCGTACGGCTAAATCCTACCAATAATTATTTGATATGAGCCGTTGGACAAAGGAGCGCATATGATCGTAACAGATGCAAAATCATTCGGAGAAGCGATCCGCAAAAGACGGAAGCAGCTGGGATATACGCAGGCATACCTGTCCGAGTTTACCGGAATGAGCGTCAGTTTTCTGTCTGACCTCGAAAACGGAAAGCCGACGATCGAACTGGAAAAGGCGATTCGGATTGCAAATCTTTTAGGCATGGATTGTACAGTAATGGAGAGGAAATAAATGGAATTTGAAGTCAGCATAGAAAGACGGGGAAAGTCGATCGCGACCGGGTCGATCTTCGGAGAGAGCAGCACGGATGCACGGTTCGTATATGCGGAAGCATATCGGAATGATCCCGAAGCGACACCGATATCCATCAGCCTTCCGTTGCAATCGGAGCCCTTTTCCGCAGAGCAAACCAAATGTTTTTTCGATGGACTTTTGCCGGAGGGATTCACGCGCCGCGCCATCGCATCGAATCTGCATCTGGATGAAAATGATTATGTGCGGATTCTGTATCAACTCGGACGCGAATGCATCGGTGCGCTTCGCATCTGTCAAAAGGGTGAACTGCCACGCGCGTCCTATGATAAACTGACGCATGAACAGGTTCGTGAACTGGCGCGCGAAGGTGCGACCGAATCAGCGGCGGTGGTGATTGAATCCCGGTTGTCGCTTGCCGGTGCAACTGGAAAGGTCGGTCTGTATCGGGATCCGAAAACAGGGGAGTGGTACCTGCCTCACGGAACGGCGCCGAGCACGCATATTGTGAAACAAAGCCATGTGCGGCTGGAGCGCATTGTGCCGAATGAATTGCTGTGCCTGCTTACGGCGAAGCAGTGCGGGATCGACGTTCCGGAAACAACGATCATCAATCTCGGATCCGGAACGGACGCAGACATCCTGCTTGCTTCCGAACGGTTCGATCGCCGCTTTTCCGAACAGCCGGTCTATGCAGATCATTTGCCGATGCCGCTGCGCTTGCATCAGGAGGACTTTGCGCAGGCGATGGGCATTCCCGCATCGCAAAAATATGAGAACGGGGATCGGCATCTTGCGAAAATGTTTGCGCTGCTTCGTGCGCATTCCGCAAAGCCGATCGAGGATCAGCTGCAACTTTGGGATCGGATCGTGTTCAATTGGCTGATCGGGAATACGGACGGGCATCTGAAGAATTATTCGCTGCTGTACAGCGAGGATCTGAAAACGGTCCGGCTTGCACCGGCATACGACGTGATCAATACGATCGGGTATAAGAGCATGACACATGAAATGGCATTTGCGATCGGCAATGCGAAATGGATTGAAGACGTCACGCTCGAATCCTTCCGTCTTGCGGCAAAAGAAGCCGGTCTCGGCGAACGGATGGCTATGAACCGTCTGGACGAAATGGTAAAACGCTTCCGCCCGGCGATTATCTCCGCCGCGGAAACGCTGAAGCATCAGGGCATCAAGGGAACGGAAGAACTGAAAGATACTATACTGCAGTCATCTGCCGCTGTTCAATAAGTACATTATGTGATAATAGGTCCATTTGGTTGCGAGGGAGATTTTTATTAAGTACACCGACGAAAACTTCCCGTTTTTGTTAGGCAGAGAACTGCGATTGTATTTATAATCCTTTCGATAGAAATGGTGTTATACTTTGCAGAATAGGGATATGAGCAAACAGTATCAATCAATCTCCAAGGAGTTAATTCGCTCTATAAATGCCTTTTTGATTTTCTGAGCAATTTCTTCATGAAGAATATACATTTGAGAATGAGGACCGAAACGAGCTTTTACATACAAATAGACCAATAGAAAACACCATTGATAGACCGCACACGATTGTTGAAAAAGAAACAGCCCGACGAAAGCGTTGGGCTGTTTCTTTTTGCTTTTGCGGATCAGCGGGTGGAGCCGCGGAAGATAGGAGTCGTTTTGAATTGGACGATGGCGAAGGGAGCGGATGTATTATTGATGCGCATATGCAGAAGCTCGGCGGCGGAGCGCCCCATTTCGACACTCGGAATCTGCGCGGTCGTCAGCGGCGGGTCGATAACAGCGGATTCGGGAGAACCGTCGAATCCGGTGATCATCACGTCGTTCGGAACGGAAAGCCCTCTTCGCTTCAGCGCAATCATCAGCTGGATCGCAAGATAGTCGTTGGCGCAAACAAACGCGTCCGGAATATGCGGCATCCGGTCCAGCTGCGTGTTCAGCCAGTCCGGATCGCCGTAAGGTGAGTTGTCCGGTTCCAGAATGGAATACAGGTCGGACACGGGAAGCCCCGAAAGCCAAAGTGCGTTGCTGCAGGAGAGCCATCGCAGATAAAAGCTGCTGCAGTGCTCCTTGTCGCCGACGAAACCGATCGTCTTCGCACCGGTGTTGATCAGATGCTGCGTCAGGACGTTGATAGAAGCTGTATTTTCCATGGATACATAATCGCATTTCGGAACGGTACGCATGATATGGGCATACCCGTCAATAAAAACGCAGGGGATGCCCAGCGAGCAGACCATATTCTGGTATTCCCGATCGAACAGTTCAATGGTGAGAATACCCGCGGTATCCTTCAGAAGAAGATGCGGCGGGAGCTTCTGCTGCGCGATTTCATCCCGGGATATTTCATAGGTTTTAATAAAATAGCCCAGACGGCTGATATGATTGGTGAAACTTGTCATAAACGAGGTGCCGAAGTTGTGGCTCAGCATCTTTTGCTGTGTCAGAACGGCAATACTTCCGCGGTTTTCGGCCGGTTTGGACGGAATCGATTCGGAAAACACACCGTAGCCGAGTTCCTGCGCTTTTTGCAAAATGAACTGTTTTGTCGATTCGGGAACCGAACCGCGGCCGTTGAACACCTTGGAAACGGTATTGCGGCTCAATCCGCATGCTTTTGCTATATCTGAAACGGTGACCCGCTTGATTACCATATCGGGGAGTTCCTCTCTGTTTACATTTTGTAAAATAACTATATCACAATCAGTTTGAAAAAGCAAGATGTGCAAAATGTAAACTTAATTATATACAAAAAACGCATGGAACGGCTGTAACCTGCATAACAATGCATAATGTAAAAATTAATTTACAGATAAGGTTGACAAAAAGACGCATTTTCGGTATGATATAGAAATCAGAGAGGCCATTGATGTAAACGCATATTTACATAATGTAAATCTTTGAAAAGAGTTCAAAGGAGGAGAACGGAAGAATGTCAGAAGTCGTAATGAAGGGGCTGAAAAAGGTCTACGACAACAAGGTGACCGCGGTACATGATGTCAATCTGGAAATCAAAGACAAAGAATTTATCGTTCTGGTCGGACCTTCCGGATGCGGTAAATCCACGACCCTCAGAATGGTCGCGGGTCTTGAGGAGATTTCCGGCGGTGAACTGTACATCGACGGAAAACTGGTCAACGAAACGCCGCCGAAAGACAGGGACATCGCGATGGTTTTCCAGAACTACGCGCTGTATCCGCACATGACCGTGTACGACAACCTTGCTTATGCGTTGAAGCTGCGCAAGGTCAAGAAACCCGAGATCGACAAAAAGGTACGCGAGGTCGCGGAGATTCTCGACATCACCCAGTACCTGAAGCGCAAGCCGAAAGCTTTGTCCGGCGGCCAGCGTCAGCGTGTCGCGATCGGACGCGCCATGGTTCGCGACCCGAAGGTGTTCCTGATGGATGAACCGCTTTCGAACCTTGACGCAAAGCTTCGCAACCAGATGCGCGCGGAGATCATCAAGCTTCGTTCCCGCATCAACACGACGTTCATGTATGTCACGCACGACCAGACCGAAGCGATGACGCTCGGCGATCGCATCGTCATCATGAAGGACGGTTATGTCAATCAGATCGGCACCCCGCAGGAAGTGTTCAACAAGCCGGTGAATCTGTTTGTTGCGGGCTTCATCGGCATGCCGGTCATGAACTTCTTCGACAACTGCAAGGTTCTGCTTGAGAACGGCGTGTACTATGCGGAGATCCGCGGCGTCCGCTTTATGCTCGATGACTTCCAGCAGAAGGCGCTGAAGCAGAACGGGATCGAAACGCAGGACATCATCGCCGGCATTCGTCCGCAGCATGTTACCGTCGGCGAAGGCGAGCTCAAGGCAAAGATCGAAGTTTCCGAGATGATGGGCAGCGAGTACAACATCCATGCGCGCTGCGAAGGAGACGAAGTCGTCATGCTGATTCCGACCTTTGATCTTGAAACCGACGTTTCGATGGGCAGAACGGTCAACTTTACCACAAAGCCCATGCTGATCCAGATGTTCGATAAGGAGACGGGCAATAACCTGATCTGGTACGATGCGGAGTCGGCGTCCAAGGACGCACCGGTCTGCAAGCGCTACGATTTCTGAGCAAGGAGGACGCACATGGAAGCAGTCAATAATGTGCAGTCCAAAAAGCTGCGCAAAGAAAAAGTAGCAGCGCCGAAGGGAAGACGCTGGCGCAAGTTTAAGGAGAATTCTCCTTACCTGCTGATGATCCTTCCCGCGGTGCTCGTGGTGTTCCTGTTCAACTATCTGCCGATCTATGGCATCCTGATCGCGTTCCAGGACTTCATGCCCGGCGATAAGATCCTGTCGGATTCGACGATCTGGGTCGGCTTCCAGAATTTTGAGCGGTTCTTCACCGATCCGATGTTCTGGCCTTTGATGCAGAACACGTTCCTGATCTGTATCTTCGGTTTTATCATCGGCTTCCCGCTGCCGATCATCGTTGCGCTGATGCTGAACGCTTTGAAGGGTAAGCGCATGGCGAAGGTCATTCAGACGATCTTCAATGCGCCGCACTTTATCTCGCTGGTCGTTCTGGTCGGTATGCTGACGCTGTTCTTCGGGCGCTACGGCCTGGTCAACAACATTGCGGCGAGTATCGGCGGAGAACGGTATTCGTACTTCCTGGAGAGCAAAGCGTTCCGACCGATGTACATTCTGTCCAGCAACTGGCAGGACTTCGGGTGGAGCGCGATCATCTACATCGCGGCGCTGTCAAACGTCGATCCGCAGCAGCATGAGGCGGCGATCCTTGACGGCGCGACCCGATTCCAGCGCGTATGGAGCATCGATCTTCCCGCGATCATGCCGATGATTTCCGTTATGCTGATCATGTCGAGACCTACGTTTATAAACGCGGTCTGACCGGCGTACCGGATCAGGCGTACGCGACGGCGATCGGTCTCTTCAACTCGATCATCAATGTTGTGCTGCTGATCATCGCCAACACGACGTCGAAGAAGTTCTCCGAGAACTCGCTGTGGTAAGGAGGGGATCGTATGGCAAAAGAGAAAGCTCCCAAAAGAGCGCTGCGCGACACCGTAGGCGATAAGATCTTTTACACGATCAATATCATCGTCCTTCTGATCCTCACGCTGATCGTTCTCTATCCGGTATACTTCATCGTCATCGCGTCGTTCTCCGACCCGGATGCGGTTCTCGCCGGTAAAGTTGTTCTGTACCCGATGAACATCACGTTCGAAGGGTATTCCAAGATCCTGGAGCGTACCGACATCTGGCGCGGCTACGGCAACACGATCCTCTATACGGCTTTGACCGTCGTGCTGTCGCTGCTCGTCACGGTTCCCGCAGGTTGGGCGCTGAGTCGTAAAACGCTGCCGGCCAAGAAGTTCTTCATGATCTACTTCATCATTCCGATGTTCTTCGGCGGCGGTCTGATCCCGTTCTACAACGTCGTATCCAGCCTCGGTCTGGTCAATACGATCTGGGCGGTCGTGTTACCGTCGATCCTGTCGGTATGGAATCTGTTCATGACCAAGACGTTCTTCGAGTCAAGCATCCCATCGAGCTTGATCGAGGCTGCGACGATCGACGGCGCGGGGAGTTTCCGGATATTCGGATCGATCGTTCTCCCGCTCTCAAAAGCGATCATCGCGGTTATGGCGCTCTACTATGCGGTCGGTCAGTGGAACAGCTACTTCAACGCGATGATCTTCCTGCAGGATGAAACGCTCTATCCGCTGCAGCTCGTCCTGAAAGAGATCCTGATCGCTTCCGAAAGCACCACCGGCGGCAGCGGCGAAACGATCCTCCAGCAGTATCGTTTGGCAAACCAGCTGAAGTACGTTTCGGTTATCGTGTCGAGCGTACCGGTGCTGTGCCTGTACCCGTTCGTGCAGAAATACTTTGCACAGGGCGTCATGATCGGCTCCCTGAAAGAGTAACCGAACCCATCTAAACCAAATAGGAGGAAAGCATCATGAAAAAGATACTCGCACTGATCATAGCGCTGTTGTTTGTTCTGTCCGCGGTTGCCTGCGGCGGCGGCAAGAGCAATGCGAAACAGGAAAGCGCAGGCGTGGAGAAGCTGGTCGAAGAATACGGCTTCCAGTGGAAGGATCCGAACGCACCGATTCTCAACGAGAAGGGCGCAAAGGAACTGTCGTTCTCGGTCTATTCGTCCAAAAACGCTTCCGCGCTCGACTACAACGACATGAAGATCATGCAGGACCTCTTCGAGAGCACCAATGTATTCGTCTCCTGGGAGAACGTCTCCGAATCGGTGTACGCGCAGCAGAAAAACCTGATCTTCGGCAACGCCGACAAGCGTCCCGACGCGATCTATCACGCCGGTATGGGCGCGGGCGAGATCATCAAATACGCCAAGCGCAAGGTGCTGGTCCCGATCAGCGATTACCTTGAGTACATGCCGAACTTCTCCAAGATTCTGGAAGAGCGCCCGGACATCAAGAACCAGCTGATCAACGTCGAGGACGGCAAGATCTATTCTCTGCCGCGTATCGAGGAAATGGGACTTCTGCAGAACCCGAACATCCTGTTCCTCAACAAGAGCTGGGCAAAAGCGGCGATCGACGCAGGCGCAGTCCAGGGTCTCTCCGAAGCAGACCTCAAGGACGGCATCAACCTGACCTGCGATCAGATGGAAGCCATGCTCACCTATTTCCGCGACAACGATATGAACGGAAACGGCAAGACCGACGACGAGCGCCCGCTGAGCTTTGTCTACAACAACTGGCAGGGCAATCAGTGCGACCTCTACGGTATGTTCGGTCTGAACGACAACCTCGAGCACCGCATCATCATCGACGGCAAGGTGACCTACACCGTGCAGGATCCGCGCTTCAAGGAAGCGACGAACTTCCTCGCAAACTGGGTCAGCAACAACCTGATCGACAAGGTCTCCTTTGAGCTTTCGCAGGATAACTTCCTTGCAAACGGCAAAGGCCTCGAAACCTACGGCGCATTCTACTGGTGGGAGAGCGAGACGGTCGTTTCGAATCCCGAGAACTATATCGTTTGCAACCCGCTGATCGGTCCGAACGGCGATCAGACGGTCTGCATCTCGAACAATCCGGAAGTCGGTGCGGGCGAAGTCGTCATTTTTGCGAACTGCCCGAACGTCGAAGTCCTGCTTGCATACTTCGATCGCTACTATGATCCGGTCATCTCCGCACAGATCAACTACGGTCCGATCGGCATCGTCTATGAAGAACAGCGCGATGAAAAAGGCATGCTCGTGCAGAAGCCGGTTCCGGAAGGCATGACCACCGACGAACTGCGTCTCCAGAACGCACCGCTGGGCATCATCTACCTCGGCGAGTATGCGTGGAACAACGTCGTCAACATGGAGCCGCGCGCAAAGCTGCGTCTCGAGCGTCTGACGGCATTCGCAACGCCTTTCATGCCGAACAACGTACGTCCGTGCCCGAACCTCCAGTTCACGCTCGATGAGCTCAATACGCTCTCGAACTATGAGACCAACCTGAACGACTACATCCGCACCAACCTGATCAAATGGCTGATGGGCGGCGGCGTCAGCGACGCACAGTGGGATGCGTTCCAGAAGGATCTTTCCGGCAAGTGCAACATTGCGGCGCTTCAGAAGGTCTATCAGGATGCGTATGACCGTTATCTGAATCAGTAATCAACGGAGGAAAGTATCATGAAAAAACTGTTGGCAATTCTGTTGTCCCTTGTCATGATCGCTGGGCTTCTGGCGTGCAACGGCACCAAGCCGGAAACGCCTGCGACGGACGGCGGCAAAGTCGAGATCACGGGCGTGCATGACATGACCGTGGAAGCGGGACATGAGATCGACGTGCTCGAAGGTGTCTCCGCGGGCGATCTGACCTCCATGATCACGATCGAATCCTCTCCGACGCTCGACTTCAAGGGCGGCAAAGCGACCCCGGAAACCGCCGGCAACTATGAGCTGGTGTATTCCGTCACCGATAAGAGCGGCAAAACCGTTGAAGCATATGCCACGCTGACTGTCACCAAGAAGACCGGTGAAGCGGTCCTTCTGAAGGACTTTGACTTCAGCACCCTCGAAGCGACCGACGCGCACGGCTGGGAAGCCGTGATCGACGGCGCGGAAGCGACCGGCGCTCTGAAAGACGGCGCGTTCGTCATCGACATCGTGAACCCAGGTGAGGGCGACGGCGCGGTCCGCTTCGTCAAGACTCTCCCCGTGAAGGCGGGCGCGGATTATAAGATCAAGATCTGGGCAAAGTCCACGGCGCCCACGTTTGCACATTTCATTCCGAAGAAGGCGGATGTGGAAGACTGGGCTACCTTCGGCGGCGAAGTCTGGAACGCACGTTTGGACGAGAAGATCGCCTGCATCGAATCCAACTTTACCCCTGCTGAGGACGGCAACGCGGAACTCCGTCTCCATCTCGGCAAGATCACGCCGAACCCGGACAACCCCGCGGACACCACGCCGGAGAACTTCACCGTCACGATCGACAAGGTCGAGATCTATGAGAGCATCGGCGCAGAGGTTCTGGAACCGCTGTACACCGCTGACTTTGCTGATGGCGGCGCAACCATAGAAGCGGGCGACGGCGCGGCGGCAAACGTTGCGTTTGAAGACGGCGCGGCCGTGTTTACGATCGAGAACTACCCGACCGAGGGCGGTGTCTGGAGCATTAAGGCAAACCTCGAGCTCCCGGGCATCACCATCGAGCAGGGCACGAAGTATAACTACAGCTTCACGATCGCTGCGGAGAATGCGCAGGGCGGCGAAGCGCTGACCGAAAGCGCGACGCTGTATCACGAAGCGCGCGCGAACTTCAACGGGCTCGACGTCGGCGCAGGCGAGGAAAAGACGATCTCCGCGCAGTTTGTTGCGGAAGCGAACGTCAGCGATCCGGTCATCCGTATGCAGATCGGCAACCCGTCCGAGGGCGTGACCTCCAACAAGCTCACGATCAAGAACTTTGTATTCAACAAGGTCGGCGGCGACAAGGAGACGATCAAGACGATCGAAGCGTTCGCACCGATCGGTATGCGTATCGACAACATTGACAAAGAAAAGTATCCGTGGGAGACCTTCAACGGCACCGATGAGGACAATGAGCGCGGCGTCGGCACCATCTGGGTGGCGGACGGCAGCTTGTTCTATCGCATCGACGACGGCGGCACGGTCGACTGGCACAACAAGCTGATCTGCCCGGTCACGCTGCCTGCGGACAGCTACTTCATTGTCGAGATCACAGCAAAGGCGACGAAGAACGTGAGCTGCGGCTTCTTCCTGAACCCGCAGGGCAGCTGGGATCCGCGTGTTTCCGAGGGCATCGACTTCACGACCGAGGAGCAAACCTTCACGTTTGAAACCAACGATACCTTCATTATGGATATGCCGTGCGAACTTCTGTTCCAGTTCGGCTCCGAAGCAACCGCTGCGCTCGGTGACGTCACCATCGAGTTTACCAGCGTCAAGATCTATCAGAAAGCCGTTCAGTAAGAACGCATAGATCGAAGGGGGATGGAAACCCGTCCCCCTTCTCTCATTATCAGGGGGTAGTCTTATGAAAAAGTCTTATTCAACCGCATTAGTTGCAACCCTGCTCGCTTTCGCTTTACTGCTTTGCGCATGCAGCGGGCAAGGCGCATCCTCCGCAAAGGTTGCCGAGGACGGAGAAGCGTTCGTGTTCCCGGAGGGTGAAACGGACTTCGCCGCGCTGCGCACGCCCGGATCGCAGGAAGCCGCTTATACCTACCAAAGTTTTTTCCTCCCCGCGGAAGATAACGGCGTACAGCCTTACGTCGGGGATACCATGCCGTACTATGAGGACGGCACGTATTATATCTATTATCTCAAAGAGGGCGGCGACTCCTACAATCATTCGATCTATCTGACCACGACCCAGGATTTTGTGACCTACAACGAGCAGGATGCAGTCGTTCTCGAAGCGTCACGCAGCGGCGGTCAGGACGGCTGGATCGGCACGGGCTCGGTCGTCAAAGTGAATGACATTTATTACTTCTTCTATACCGGGCACGCAGGCTCGGATTCCTACGAGTACAAAGAAAAGATCATGGTTGCCAAGAGCAGCGATCTGACCTCGTTCGAGAAGGTAGAGGGCTGGGAGATCGTTCCGCCGAACGACCTCGGACAGAAGAACGACTTCCGCGATCCGCAGGGCTACTATGACGCGGAAACCGATACGATCACCCTGACTGTGACCGCGTCGCAGAGCAACAAGGCGCGCGTCATTAAGTACACGCTTTCCGGAGATTTAGAGACCGTTACCTATGACGGTATCATTTTCACCGATCCGGAGACGTTCTGGAACCTCGAATGCACCGATACATTCCAAATCGGAAACACATACTACCTGACCTATTCCGGACAAGACGATACGCTGTGGTATGCGATGTCCGATACGCCGTACGGTCCGTATTCCGATCCGGTGCGCCTCGACGGCAAACTGTTCTACGCCGCAAAGCATATCGAAGACGGTTCCAACACCTATATGGTTGGTTGGGCGCGCCGCTCCGAATCCGTTTCCTCCACGCAGGAGGTCTCCGGCTGGGCGGGCAACCTTGCCGTGCAGAAGGTCGTACAGAATCCGGACGGCACGCTGACGCTTGCGCCTGTGGATGCGCTTGTCAACCAGTTCAAGAACCGCCGCGAACTGTTGATCGACAGCATGACGGCAACGCTTTCGTCCGGCGCGGCTTACAGCTATACCGACCTTTGCACAGCATATGAAAGCTATCTTCTGACCGGCACGATCCGGTTTGAGAAGAACGGCACGTTCGGATTTGCATTCGATTACAACGGCAGAACCGACAAATACAAGACGATCACGCTCGATCCTGCGGGAGATAAACTGTCGCTTGCGTTCAACGAGGGCGATACGCTGATCACCGAAACCGCCGCCCCGATCGAACCGGGCAAGGACTACACGTTCACCTACGTGCAGGAAGGTTCCGTCGGCATCTTATGCCTTGACGGCATTGCATCCCTGACCGTGCGTCTCTACGGCGTCTCCGGCAGACCGGTGCGCCTGTTTGTCGAGAATAACACTGTAACGATTTCGAATCTCAAACAATACACCCGCTGACGAAAGGAGCGCTATGCGCAAACTGCTTGACATCAACAACCCGATCATGAAGGCGCTGATCACGATATTCGATCTGATCGCTCTAAGCATCTTCTGGACGGTGTTTTCACTGCCAATTGTCACGATGGGTGCGGCATCCGCGGCGCTCTACCATGCGGTCTATCAGCACGTCAGGAAAGGCGATGACTATCTTTGGAGCAGTTTTTGGTCGGCATTCAAGTCCAATTTCAAGCGTTCCACGCTTGCATGGCTCGTTCCGCTCGGCATTTTGATCGTGCTGACGTTTGACGCGATCGTATTCCGCAGCATCTACCTGCAGGGCAGACCGTTCGGATGGGTTTACTATGCTGTTCTGGTCATCATCACGTTTGTGCTGACATGGACGATCTATCTTGCGGCCTACGGCGCACGGTTCAACGGGACAGTGAAGGAAGTGCTGAAATACAGCTGGATCCTGTTCCGTGCGCATCCGCTTCTGCTGCTGTGCATCATGGTGCTGCTGGTCGGGGGAATCGCGCTTGCGCTGACGATCCCGCCGCTGATGATCATTATCCCCGCCGGGATCTATTGGGGTTCGACCTTCCCGATGGAAGCGATATTCAAAAAGCATATGCGTCCGGAGGATCTTGAACGGGTGCAGAGAGGGGAAGACTGATGAAGCAAAAACTGTTGTTTGCAAGAGCATACGAAAAGGAAGCAGCAAAGCTGATTCCCGATACGGCGCGTCCGTTGTTCCATCTGACACCGTATACCGGCTGGATGAACGATCCGAACGGATTTTCCTTCTATCAGGGCAAGTTCCATCTGTTCTATCAGTATTATCCATACGATACGTTTTGGAACGACATGCACTGGGGGCATGCCGTCAGTACCGATTTGCTGCACTGGGAGTATCTGCCCGCAAGCATGGCGCCGGACAAACCATACGACGGATTCGGCTGTTTTTCGGGCAGCGCGATCGAGCTGGACGACGGCAGACATCTGCTGCTCTATACCGGCGTATGCAAAGAAGGCGGTGAGAGCGACAAGGACATTCAGACGCAGTGCGTTGCGATCGGCGACGGTCTGGATTACAAAAAAATCCCGCAAAATCCGGTCTTGGACGAACATGATCTTCCGGACGGCTGTGAGAAGTACAACTTCCGCGATCCCAAAATCTGGCGTGAAGCGGACGGCACGTTCTTCTGCATCGTCGGCTCCTGTGACGAAAACGGCTTAGGCAAGCTTCTGCGTTATCGCAGTGCGGACGGGATCAAATGGGCATATGACGGCATACTGATCGAAAACGACGGCCGTCTCGGTCTGATGTGGGAATGCCCGGATTATTTTGATCTCGACGGGAAACAGGTACTGCTCGTCAGCCCGCAGGATATGCTGCCGGAGGGCTTTGAATACCACAACGGCAACGGCACGGTGTGTCTGATCGGTCATTTTGATCCCGAAAGCCGCAGGTTCATTCCGGAAAGCGATCATGCGGTCGACTACGGCATCGACTTCTATGCGCCGACGACGATCCTGATGCCCGACGGACGGCGCATCATGATCGGCTGGATGCAGAACTGGGACACGACCAAGCTGACCGGCAGAAAGGATCGCAGATGGTTCGGACAGATGTCGCTTCCGCGTGAGATTTGCATTAAAAACGGTCGCCTGTATCAACAACCGATCCGGGAGCTGGAAAAACTCCGCCGCGGCGGCGTGCATTACGAAAACGTCCGCATCGAGGATGAAATGCGCCTGGACGGGATAACGGGGAGGACGGTCGATCTGACGATAACCGTGCGTCCCGCGCCGGGAGAACCGATGTATCACAACTTTGCCGTGCGGTTTATGCAGAATGAGAAATTCTTCACGGAACTCACTTATCGCACGCGCGAATCCATCCTGCGCATCGACCGCAAGTTCTCCGGCTCTCGCCGTGCGTACATCCATCAGCGGCGCTGTCTGGTGCCGAATCGCAACGGCGAGATCAAACTGCGGCTGATTCTCGACCGCTTCAGTGCGGAGATCTTCATCAACGACGGCGAGCAAACCATGACGGCGACGATCCTGACCGAGCTTTCCGCAAGCGATATCTCCTTTGTCGCAGACGGCGCGGTCAATATCGATGTTACGAAATACGACCTTCTCTGGGAGGATAACCATGAAACAGTATGATGTTGTTGCGCTCGGCGAGCTTTTGATCGACTTTACCGAAACGGGAATGAGCCCGCAGGGCAATCCGCTCCTTGAGGTCAATCCGGGCGGCGCGCCTTGCAACGTTCTTGCAATGCTGAACAACCTCGGAAGACGCTGTGCGTTTATCGGCAAGGTGGGGAAGGACAGCTTCGGCGATCTTCTCATCGAGACTGTCAGGGAACGCGGCATTGAGACAAAAGGCCTTTTGCAGGATCCGGACGTGCATACGACGCTGGCGTTTGTGCATACGCTGCCGGACGGTGATAGGGAATTCAGCTTTTACAGAAAGCCCGGCGCGGACGTTTCCCTTTCGGAGAACGAACTCAAAAAGGAGATGATCGGCGATTGCCGGATCTTCCATTTCGGCTCGCTGTCGCTGACCGACGAGCCGTGCCGCACGGCGACACAGACGGCGCTCAATCTCGCAAAGGACGCAGGCGCGTTGATCTCGTTCGATCCCAACCTGCGTGAGCCGCTGTGGAACAACCTGAACGAAGCGAAAATACAGATCGCATGGGGACTCAAACACAGCGACGTAGTGAAGATCGCCGACAACGAAATGACCTTTTTGACCGGCGAAACCGATTTTGAAAAGGGTGCCGCGGTTCTTCGCGCGTGGTTTCCCAATATCCGGCTTTTGAACATCACGGCAGGTGCGGACGGCAGTCACAGCTTTTACGGCGATCTGCACGTCTTTGTTCCCGGCTTCCGCGTGCAAACGATCGAAACGACCGGCGCAGGGGATACCTTCTGCGCGTGTGTTCTGCACGATGTTCTGAACAACGGCCTTTCTGATCGAACCGAAGAAAGCCTTGCTGCCATGCTGCGTTTTGCAAACGCAGCGGCAGCGATCATCACGACACGCAAAGGAGCACTGAAATCCATGCCTACGCTCTCCGAGGTGCAGGCAGTTTTATCCTAACCTTGTTTTATTCCGAGGTGCGGCCAGTCATTTCATGAGCACCCCCTCCTGGCAAAAGCCCCGCCGGTGACGCGGCGGGACTTTTGTCGTATTTGCTTGGTTTGTTGTGTATCTTAATGTCTATTTGGTTGCGGGGGAGGACTTGAACCTCCGACCTCCGGGTTATGAGTCCATTAAATGGGACAGATAAAACCACCGAGAAAACATGAAAAAGTGCCTATTTTACTGACTTTTTCGCCATTTTATCCAGTATCAAGAAATCCAATAAATTCACTCTTTTTCACCAAAAGTGTCGTCAAAATTTTCGTCAAGGATAACCATAAAATGACTGCATACAGCGTATAATTATAAAACCATTGAATAATCACTAAAATATGCATATAAGTCGCGCTAAAACGGTCAAAATGACGTTATTTTTCGCTCGAAGGTACGAACCTCCGGGTTTTTACTGGAGAGGAAAACAGGTCGCTTTCAAGCGTTTTAGACGGTATTTCTTGATACAAAATGGATTAAATGTGTCGTTATACATGTCGTCAGGATTTTATGCAAACATCGGCAGATTTTCAGCTCAACCCAAAATCTGCCGAAGTATTTATTGATCATGCACGAATATCTGGCGTGACTTAGATTAAGGTATATGCTTTGTTATATGGTCAGAGATATAGTCTAATGAATCTGGTTATCTCTTTGCGGTGATTACAAAAACCCTCTGTTTTGACTATAAATACGGTTTTTGCCTTGAAATAATGGTCAAAATCCCGTATAATAAATTTGGAAAAGTATACAAGCTCCAGATGCTTATTTGGTAAAGATAATTGGGGAGGAAAAAGATGTACAGAATCATTGATGAGTCCGGTAATGCTTATAGTTTATATACATATGCGCTGGAATCTGAGTTCGAAAGGATGATCGTTGCAAATGTCGATTCTATTTTCGGCAAGGATGGCATCTATTTTGACATCAAGAAACTGATCGGTAAGCCGAAGAAAGGTGCGACGATTCCTGACGGGTATTATCTGGATCTGACCTTCCATACCGATCCGCGGCTTTATCTGGTTGAGGTTGAGTTGAATAGCCATGATGTCTATGGACATATCGGTGAGCAGATCCTTCGGTTCGGCATTTCCTCTGAGATGGACAAATATAAAATGAAAAACCTGTTGCTTGATGCGATTCAGGCAGATTCAAAGAAACAGGCAAAGCTGAACGAGTTTTATAAGCATTCCTCCTACAATAACAATAGTGAGCTGCTTGATAAAGTCATCTTTGACAACAAGCCCGCAGCGATCGTTATAATCGACGAAGCGACAGAAGAACTGTATAATGTCATGGGACAGCTTACTATGACAACCGATGTTCTGGAAGCACAAACATATATTTGCGGAACTAAGAAGCTGCACAGGTTTACGCCGTTCAAGGATGATATTATAACAGATATGCCTGCATCTGAAGACGCTGACGAACTCGATACAATCGTTGTTCCGGCAAGAGAAGACGGCTTTGCAGAAGAATTCTTAAAGAACAGCCGCTGGTTTGCTATTCGCATCTCCGGCGCCATGATCGACAAGATCAAGTATATTGCGGCATATCAGGTCGCGCCGGTTTCCGGTATCACCTATATTGCTGAGGTGGATCGGATAGAGAAATATAACGATACCAACAAATACATCCTCTATTTCAAACAGGGCACGACACAGAAGATCAACAAGGTTGAGCTGGGCAAAAAGAAAGGACAAGCCCCGCAAGGGCCACGCTATTCTTCGTACAAGGCGATTATAAATGCCAAGACGATTGATGAACTGTGGAACTAAGTATAGAAAAGGAGCAAAATGAAAGTAAAAGCGGTAAAAATCTTATTCATCATAGTCGCTGGTATAATTCTTATTGTTGGAGTGCCTGTGGCAATTAACGAGGCATATAAAGCAAATAACGGATATTTAACTTTGTGGACTGCTGCAGATGTGTTATCTTATTACGGAACGATACTCGGTGCTGCTGCAACAATAGGAGCATTGATCGCTACTATTCTGTTTACAAAAAGGCAGATCCAGCGTCAGAGCTATATAGATCTGCAAGAGAAGAAATGGGACAGAATAGACGCGCTTGTTTCTGATGCGCTTGAGACGATACATCCGAGCAGGATGAATGAGATACTGGCAAATGCTATTTGGAAAGAGAAAGGTGAAGTGATTTCAGACTTTCATCTGTATATCCATCGTTTGCATTTGGCACAAGATTCTCTGATAGGTAATATCAGCTCAGAGGATTACAAAGAGATTAAAGCGGTAGTTGATGGGATTCTTAATGCTGCGCAACAATATTCTAATATAGCTTTGGAATTGATCAATCTGCATTCAAAGTTTTTACAACTCAAGATGCGGGAAAATGCTCAAACAAGCTTAAGAATCATGCAAGCCAATCCAAATACATATGATGCCAAATTGGCAGATGAGTATCTGCAGTTAATTCAAGAATACGGCGATCTGTCAAACGAAAGCATCAATAATGAAATCAATAAAGTACAGAGTAAAATAACGGAGTTGCATCATAACGGTTATATTAACTTGCTTGCACAGAAAAGGCAGACTTTTAGCGTGATTACGGAGAGAAGAAATCAGCAAGCAAATAAGATTCTGAATCTTAGAAAGAATAGTTAACAGTAAACAACTAAATGTATTCAAATCACGGTAATAAAACTTTGGGGGACACGGGCATGACAATCTATGATATTCTGAAAGATACGAATTACAAATCCGAGCAGTTTTCAGCAGAAGCTGTTGCACGGCTGAACGAAAGAATTGTTGAGAATACCGACAGAAACGGAAAAACCGTTGCGAAGGTCAAGTGCCTTGTAAGAAACAAAGACATCGTTCTCAAACCGGAGGAGGTTGTTCGTCAGTTGTTCATTGATCGGCTGATGAATGACTATGGCTATCCTGCCACCAGAATGCAGGTTGAATTCCCGGTCTATTTCGGTAGGGAAGTGAAACGTGCCGATATTGTTATCATGGATGAGGATCGCCCGCTCGTTCCTTATATTATCATCGAAGTCAAGAAACCAAAGTTGAAAGATGGCAAAGAGCAGCTCAAGAGCTATTGCAACAGCACCGGTGCACCCATCGCAGTTTGGACAAACGGTGATCAGATTGCATATTACAATCGCCAAGACCCGAACTATTTCAAAGATATTCGGGATATTCCCACGGCAACACAGACTTTGGAGGACATTGTTTCGCAGCGTTGGACGATTCAGGATCTGAAAGAGAATGATAGACTACAGAAAGAGCGTCTCTCTCTGAAGGATGTCATTCTTGATCTGGAGGATGAGGTTTTAGCCAACGCCGGGGTAGACGTCTTTGAAGAGTGCTTTAAGCTGTTATTTGCCAAACTGTATGATGAGTTTTTAAGCGGGCAGACACCAACCCGTTATCTGGAGTTTACCAATGCCGGGCGAACTGATTTCAAACTTAAGGAGAAAATTCAAGAATTATTTGATAAGGCGAATCAGAAGTGGAAGGGCGTATTTGATGAAAATACAAAGATTATGCTATCGCCTTCCCATCTTGCTATCTGCGTATCTTCGTTACAGAGTGTAAAACTTTTTAACAGCAATCTGGACGTGGTAGACGATGCCTTCGAATACCTGATGAGCAAATCCAGTAAAGGCGAAAAAGGTCAGTTCTTCACACCTCGATATGTGATCGAAATGTGCGTCCGAATGCTGAATCCGAAAGAGGGGGAAAAGATGATCGATACCGCATGCGGCAGCAGCGGTTTCCCTGTGCACACCATTTTCCACGTCTGGCGGCAGATGGCAAAAGATAGGGGAATGAATATCAGCGAATTCTTTACCTTGGATCAAAAACCGTATGAGTTTACGGAGTATGTAAAAGATAATATCTTTGGCATCGATTTTGATGAAAAAGCGGTCCGAGTCGCAAGAACACTCAATCTGATTGCCGGCGACGGTCACACGAATGTGCTTCACCTGAACACCCTCGATTACACACAATGGACGGAAACGGCAAAGCAGGAGGATTGGCTCAGCACATACTTTGAAGGCTTTGATCGGCTGAAACGGTTAAGAAAAGACACGCGCAGCTTTCGTGATTTCAAATTTGATCTTGTTATGGCGAATCCGCCTTTTGCCGGGGATATCAAGGAATCTCGTATCCTCAGCATGTATGAGCTTGCCAAGAATGCACAAGGGAAGCAGCAGAACAAGGTCGGCAGAGATATTCTTTTCATCGAGCGTAATCTCGATTTCCTAAAGCCCGGTGGACGCATGGCAATCGTTCTCCCACAGGGAAGATTCAATAACAGCAGTGATAAGTATATACGTGAATATATCGCCGAGCATTGCCGTATTCTTGCGGTGGTTGGTATACATGGAAATGTATTCAAACCCCATACCGGAACAAAGACCTCCGTTCTGTTTGTACAGAAATGGGACGATGAACTGTGCCCGAAGAAAGAGGACTATCCGATCTTCTTTGCAACTATGCAGGAACCCAGCAAGGATAATTCCGGTGATATCATTTATGTGAAAGATCCGGTGACGGGAGAAAAGAAACTGGATTCTCATGGGCACATGTATGTAAAGCATGACCTATATAATCATGACGGATTAACGCAGGACGGTATTGCAGAAGCATTTATAGAGTTTGCAAAGAAAGAAGGACTAAGTTTTTTTCGATAAACCCATCCATTGAGCCTTTTAATGAGGCAAAATACAGGGCATTGATGGATGGGATAGAATGCAGCATCATTAGTAAGTCTGAATTAGAACGCACATTGCGTATTGATTCAGAGTTCTATCAAAATCGGTATTTGATTGCAGATCAAAAGATGCGATCTTTGGATTATGAATCTTTGGTCCGTTATGTAGATGTATCTGATGGAAACCACGCAGGAATAAGTGATAAGTTTACAGATGAAGGCGTTCCGTATTATAGGGGACAAGACTCAGGGACATTTTTTATTGAAAATAGCAATCCTATCTGTATTGATAAGGATTCGTTTAACATGCCGATTATGCGTCGATCGCATCTAAAGAAAAATGATGTTTTATTATCGATTGTCGGAACAATTGGCGCTGTTTCTCTGGTATATTCAAATAAAGACGCAACTTGCAGTTGCAAGCTGGCAATTTTGCGACCGAAAAACACTGATAATGCAGAGCTATTAGCAGTTTTTTTGAATAGCAAATATGGTCAAATGCAGATTGCACGATATACAAGAGGTGCTGTCCAGAAAGGGCTGATTCTGGAAGACATGGATCAGTTGATCATGCCTGAATTCCGTGAAGACTTTAGAAATACAATTCGCTCAATTGTAATGAGAGCATTTGAACAGGATGCATCTGCAAATGTGTCTATATCGGATGCACAAACAATGCTTTCAGATTGTCTGAATATGGGAGATATAGGTCTTCTAAATATGCCTATCGCTGTTAAGAAGTTGTCTGAGTCACTGCTGAAATCTGGGCGTCTTGATGCTGAATACTACCAGCCCAAATATGACGCATTGTTTGAAACGCTGAGCTGTTTTAATTGTAAACCTCTTGGAGGAGGTAAAGGCATTGTTCGAATCAAAAAATCTATCGAGCCTGGAAGTGAGGCATATTTAGAAGAGGGCATTCCTTTTGTTCGTGTAAGCGATGTCAACAAATATGGAATCGCAAAAACCGAGGTATTCATAGATCACAACACTGTTCAGAATATTGAATCTCTTTACCCTAAAAAGGACACGATTCTGTTTTCAAAGGATGGTAGTGTTGGGATCGCATATAAAGTGGAGAATGATAGTAAATTTGTTACTTCTGGTGCATTGCTACATTTGATTGTACGAAATACAAAGGAAGTATTACCTGATTATCTTACACTGGTTCTAAATTCTCCTGTTGTGCAATTGCAGGCGGAGCGAGATTCAAACGGCGCCATAATTCAGCATTGGAAGCCTTCAGAGATAGAGCAGGTCGTTATCCCTGTCCTTGATATGCCGACACAGGAAATTATAGCTGCCAAAGTACAAGAGTCCTTTGCTCTCCGCCGCAAATCGAAGGAACTTTTGGAATACGCAAAACAAGCAGTCGAAATGGCAATCGAGCAGGGTGAAACAATTGCATTGAACTGGTTGAACTCTATCATGGAGTCATTTGCCTAAAGGAGCGAAAACTATGCCCGAATATAGAAAAGAATGGATGGCAAAAGCAAGGATCGATTATTTCGCTCCATTTGTAAATCTATGGTTATCTTGTAATGCATGGTATATGGATCATTATCCTGAGGTCGGTCGTAATGACAGAGACCATATAAACACAGTAAAGACGGATTTCACAGCAAGAAACCATCTATATAGGCGATTCCAGAGCCTAATTACAACCACTGCAAAGGAAGGGGAGATATTTAGATCAAATCTGGAACAACTACATTTTGCCTTGGTACAAGCTGAACTATCAAGTGAAAGAATCGGTGCAATATCCTTTGAAAAGGCGGTTTGTGATTATTCCCATATAGAGAATAAGGATAATCTAATATGCAGACCAAGAATCAAAATGACGGGAGAGGTTTTTGAAAAAGACAAGGATTCAGTTATTAAACTAGATACGGTGTTTTTTACAAGCGACTTAGGGAAACTATTCCCGGGGTTGTTTGAAATAATATATCAGATACGAAACTGTCTGATTCACGGGAAAATGAATCCTGGAGATAATGAGTATCAGGTTGTCAAATACTGTTATTTGATATTATATGATTTGATGTGTTTCTAACTTTAATGACAAAATTGTGATTTGGTTTTTCTGAATTAGTTGGGGGTTCCTATGGCAACAATTACGAAAATTGAACAAGCAATAAAGCAATTGGAAACGGGAGCTTTCCAACGCCTTTGTAATGATTATCTTTCTAGAGAAGGGTATCATGGGATTGTTGCACTCGGATCGGAAGCCGGGTCAAATAAAACGACGCTGGGATTCCTGCTAGAATGTAAGAAAGACCTTAAGAGGTGACACAGTATGCGTGAGACACAAAGCAAATTAATTATCTATCAAACCGAAGATGGCAGAACAAAGATAGACGTTCGTTTGGAGAACGATACCGTTTGGCTGTCGGCAGGCCAGATGGCAGAATTGTTCCAGAGGGATCGCACGGTAATCTCACGTCATATTCACAACGTGTTTTCAGAAGGAGAATTAACTGAAAAAAGCAATGTGCAAAATTTGCACGTTGCAAATTCGGATAAACCCGTTGCGTTTTACAGCCTGGACGTCATCATTTCTGTCGGCTATCGTGTGAAAGCATTGCGTGGCACGCAGTTCAGGATTTGGGCAAATTCCATTCTGAAAGAGTATCTTGTTAAAGGGTTCGCGATGAATGATGATCTGCTGAAGAAAGCCGGTGGTGGAAACTACTTTGATGAACTGCTTGAGCGGATCAGGGACATCCGATCCTCCGAAAAGGTGTTCTGGAGAAAAGTCTTGGACATCTATGCAACGAGTATAGATTATTCGTCATCCGCTGCGGAAAGCATGCAATTCTTTCAGACCGTGCAAAACAAAATGCTTTTTGCAGCTACTGGTCATACTGCGGCTGAATTGGTTAATGCACGCGCCGATGCGCTGCTTCCGCTGATGGGGATGACATCATTCAAGGAAAAGCATCCAACGCTTGCCGAAGCAAAGATTGCAAAGAATTACCTGAACGAAGCTGAACTGGATGTGTTGAATCGGCTGGTCTCTGCCTATCTCGATCTTGCAGAGTTACAGGCAAGGCGGCGAAGTCCGATGTACATGAAAGACTGGATCGCGCGGTTGGATGAATACCTGCGTATGACGGATAGTGAGATCCTTCAAAACGCTGGAACAGTCTCTCATGCTTTGGCGGAGCAGAAAGCGACAGATGAGTATCATAAGTATAAGCAGTTGCACGACAGTGATTTGTCTCCGGTGGAACAGGCGTTTTTGGAATCCGTTGAGAAGACTGCAAAGCAGCTTGAGGAAAAGAACCCTTCATAAGATGCGTTAATATTTTATCTAGATTAGACAAATCTTGCGTAAATTAGATAAATCGACGCCGAAATTAGACAAATATGACTAAAACTAAGCAAATTCTTATCTAAATTAGACAAATCAGAAAGAAATTACGCAAATTCTTTTGCAATTAGACAAGACGGAGGACGCTTCCATAGCTCGTCCGCCTTTTTGCTTCTACTATATTTTTGGTAAACTGTAGAACATGTAGAGGGTAAGTCCAAGAATTTGGACTTAGGGTCTAAATGAAAAACAAAGTTCTTGCATTTGAGAAAAAGAGCGGTTACAATCATGTTGTCGGGAGGAACTGTAAGAGCTGTTTCCGATGAAAAACTGAATACTGAAAAACGATTTCTAATCGAGCAAGCGGGGCAGGATCCGTAAGGACTGAAAAACCACCAAGCACCGTACGAAATTGGATTGAGA
>CADAQS010000018.1 GCA_902790115.1 uncultured Eubacteriales bacterium
AAAGGTTTTTCGCATGAGATTCCGAAGATTGCTTTTCCTGCTGCTGGCGGCGGTGCTCGCGCTGCCCGGGGCAGCCGCCGCCGAAACGCCCGACCCGATCTTCACCGACGAGGAAACGGTTGTGATCGATGAGGAGAACGGGCGCTGGTCATATCAGAGCGACGTGTTCTCGGTGTTCATCGAACGGCATCGCGAAACGATTGTGCCGGACGAAAAAACCGGCGAAAAGCCGCTTGTTTACCACGTTGCGCATATCTATATGCGCGAATACAACAGCTTCCGCTCCGGCTTCTCCGATGCGGTGGAATCCGGAACCGCCCTGTTGGCGCCGAGCAAGATCGCGCGGCGCGAACGCGCGGTAATTGCGATCACCGGCGATAACGTTACGCAGCAGGAGGCGAACCTCAAGGGCGCGATCATCCGTCACGGCAAGGTGTTCAGCAACCATGACGGCGAATCGGTCATGGCGATCAAAGACGATCTGACGATGGAGATTTTCCCGCGCGCGTCGGTCGATGCCGAACAGCTTTTGGAAATGGGCATTCGCGAAACGTTCTCGTTCGGTCCGTGGCTGATCCTGGACGGCGAGCCGAATCCGGACGTCGCGCGGTTCCGCGTCAATCGCATCAATCCGCGTGTCGGCCTCGGCATGATCGAGCCGGGACACTTTGTTGCGATCGTTGCGGACGGGCGGCAGGCGGGATACAGCTACGGGCTGACGCTGCCGCAGTTCCGGGACATGTTCGTCAAAGAGGGCTGCGTGCAGGCGTATAATCTGGACGGCGGCTGCTCGACCGGGCTCGTTTTTATGGGCGAGCATCTGAACCGGCACGACGGCACGCCCGGCGCGGCGGACTATCAGCGCGCATGGGTCGATGCGCTGATGTGGGGCTATTCGGCGCTCGTGCCGAATGTGGACGATCCGCTGCTGCATGACGGCAATCAGGAGGGTCAGCCATGAAAGCGATGATCCGGCTCCTGCTGCTTTTGCTGTGTCTGCTGCTTCCTGCGGGAGCGTTTGCCGAAACCTATACCGTGCCGGAAACAAAGCAGGGAAAGGAAAGCTTCCTGTCCGACGGCAACGAAAAAACCTATCTGACGATCGCGGCGAACCGTTCGGTGACGCTTGCCGGACTGCCCGAAGGCACGCAGGGCGTTCTGGTGACGTGGTTCACGCGCCCCGCGCAGTTCAAACTGGAATTTTTAGACGCGGACGGCATACCGCTCGGCAAGGGCGAGATGCGCACCGGCACGATGCTGCATCAGTATATCGAAACCAACGGCGCCGACGGCGTGCGGCTGTCCGGCGCAAAGCTGGAGATCGCGGAACTGACCGCGGTGACAAACCCCGAAAAGCTGCCGTTTTTACCGAACGGAACCCCGTGCGATGCGCTTTTGCTGCTGTCGCATGTCGGCGACGAATCGCTCGCGGCTGCGCCGGTGCTGAAGGAACTGACCGATCACGGATTGACCGTGCAGGTGTGCTATCTGTATGACACGCAGCGCGACCGCAAGGGCGAGTGCATCGATACGCTGCGCGCGCTCGGCATCTATCGCGAGCCGGAATTCTGCGACTGGAAAGCGCCGGTTTACGATACGCGCGATTCCGCAAAGCGCGGTTTCTCGCCGGCAGCGGCGAACAAGCTGCTCGGCTCGCTGCTGAAAACGTATGAACCGAAGCTTTGGATCACCGACGCGATCGGATCCGGACGGATTTTAAACCACCAGTTCGATACGGTCACGCAGGCGGTCGAAAAGCATTATCTTCTGATCGAGGACGGGCCGATCACGCTGACGCTGACCGACGCCGAAGCGGCGCCGCTGAACGAGGCGTACCGGCTGCAGCGCTCGCAGAGGATCTACCGGAAGGAAGTCGCAAAGACGGCACAGCTTGCGCTGCTGTCCGAGGGAAAGGACGCCGGCCTGCTTGACGGACTTGCCGCGGAATCGTTTCTGACCTACGCGGCGCCGACCCCCGAGCCAACACCGTCCCCGACCCCGGCTCCAACCGAAGCGCCGACGCCTGCACCGACGCCTGCACCGACCGAACCGCCCAAAGCGGAGCCTACGGAACAGCCGACCGCATCCCCGACTGAAGCGCCTGCGAAGGAACCGGAAAAAGCAACGCCGAATCGGACACCGCTCTGGATCGCGATTGCACTGCTCGCGGCGGGAGCTGCAATTTGGGCGTTCCGGAAAAAACGGAAAGCATAATCAAAAGGAGACGCTTTTGCGCCTCCTTTTTGCAAAGAAACAGAGTATGGAACTATGGATCAAACGGCCTCTGTATCAGCCGAGGCGGACATATTTGGTCGGGTCGACCGGCTTGCCGTCGATGCTGTAGGCAAAGTGCAGATGCGGCTGCAGCGCACATTCGGAAATCGCGGACGTGCCGACCGTGCCGAGCACGTCGCCGGCGTTGACCTTATCGCCCTGTTTGACGCGCACGTCCGAACCGAGGTTCGCGTAGGTCGTCTCGCGGCCGTTGCTGTGCGAGAGCTTGACCGTGTAGCCGAGCGCGTCGTCTTCCTGCACGGAAGCGACTGTACCGGACAGGACGGCCTTGACTTCGGTGCCCTCCTTGGCGGCGATGTCCACGGCGGGATGCGTCGTCCACTGGTCGAGCGTTACCGAATAGAGCAGCTTATCGACTGCGAATCCGAAGATGATTTCGCCGGAAACCGGCGCGGCGGCCTTCTGTACGGTCGAAGCCGGTTTTGCGGTCGGTTTTTGGGTCGGCGCCTCGGTCGGCACGGCCGACGGCACTGCGGTATGCAGCGGCGCAAAGTACGGCGTCGCGGTCGGACTCGTCTTCTGCGGGACGACGGAGATCTCATTCAGCCGCTGATCGTTGGACTGCGCGACCGGCGCGGTCGAGACGATCGGCGCTTCCTTGGCGTTCTGCATCGGCTGCTCGCCGGGGACGGTCAAAAGGACGATCGCCGAACCGATCGCGAGCAGGCACAGCACGAGCACCAGATAAAACCCGTTGTTACGGAGAAACAGCGTTACATTATTCAGCTTCTTTTCCATGTGAATCACCTCGCATTCAGTATGAACAGAATTCACACGGTCTATACAAAAAAGCAATTGCTTTTATGATGCGATTGCGGTAGAATTGCGACATGAGTCGATTTACGGGAAAATTTGCCATTCTGCAGGGCTTTTATTGGATCACGTCATGCCTTGTTTTCGCCTATGCCGAACGGTTTCTGACGGCATACGGCTTTTCGGTGCAGCATGTCGGATTCGTCATGGCGGCGGCCAACGGCATTGCGCTGCTGATGCAGCCGCTGTTTGCCGACCTTGCGGACCGGCCGAAAGGCCCGTCGCTCCGGAGCGAGATCTGCTTCGGGAGCGCGGTCGCGATCCTGTTTGCGCTGCTGCTGCTTCTGCCGTACGATCGCAGGCCGGTCATTGCGGTACTGTTTTGCGCGCTCTCAACCGTGACGCTGACCGTCATGCCGATGCTGAATTCCGTCGGGCTGTATTATGTGGATCGCGGCGAGCCGATCGACTATTCGTTGGCGCGCGGGATCGCGTCGCTCGTGTTTGCCGTTTACAGCTATCTCGCCGGATTCCTTGCCGAATGGCGGATCGATTCGCTGCTCTGGACCTATATCGCGGCCAATCTCGGGATGATCGGCATGGCGATCCTGTTTGCGCCGAAAAAGGATCATATCCGAAAGACTACGGTGCAGGCTACCGGCACCGTGACGCTTTTGAAAAAGCATCCGTATCTGCTGCCGCTGTTTGCCGGCATCGTGCTGACGTTTTCCACGCACAACTTTATCAATGCGTATATGCTGAGCATTGTGAAGATGGTTGGCAAGGGCACGCACGAGATGAGCATCGCCGTTTCGCTCGCCGCTGTATTGGAGATTCCGACCATGGCAGGCTTCTCGTTCCTGATGAAGCGGTTCCGCCTCGAAAAGCTGCTGGTTGTATCGTTCGCTGCGTTTGCGGTCAAGCATGCGGCCATGCTGCTGCCGCTGTGGTTCGGCGCGGGGATCTGGTCGGTGTATGCTTCGCAGGTGATCCAGATCTTCGGCTACGCGCTGTTCATTCCCTGCGCGTCGTTCTATCTGAACGGGCGCATGGAGGAGACGGACAAGGTCAAAGGACAGATGCTTTTGACCGAGGCGCAGATGATCGGCGGCATCATCGGACAGCTGGTCGGCGGGTACAGCATCGCATGGATCGGCGTTCCGAGGACGATGCTGATCGGCTGCGGCCTTTCGATCCTTGCGCTGGCTGCCGTTGTACGGGCCGTCCGCGCCGAAAAGCGCACCGCATAAACAGCACAGCCAAACAAATAAGCACCCGCAAGGGTGCTTTCGTGTTTCGAAAAGCTTTTTTGATACGCTGCGAAAGCTGCCGGGAACGGAGGCAGAATCCACGTTCTTCGCCCCGAAGCGATACGAAAGATTGCGACTGCGCAAAAAACGCGGACCGTCTGCGGCGAAAACAAGAAAAGGTGTTTTCGCTTTCTCCGCCCGAAGCCTTTGGCTACGCCTCGAAGACGGCGGCAACCTCCTTCAACAGATCGCGGATCGGAAGCTTCTGCGGGCAGATGTCCTCACACTGACCGCATTCGATGCAGTCCGAAGCCTTGCCGCTGCGTTTGAGCACGTTTTCGTACCGCCGGCGGATCATCGCCTCCTGCTGCGTGAACTGCACCAGTTCATTCTTGCGCTTGAACAATGTCGGGATATCGATGTTCATCGGGCAGCCGTCGGTGCAGTAGCGGCATGCGGTGCAGGGGATCACGTTCTGACCGCGCAGAATCTTCACAACTGACTGAATCGCGGCCTGTTCGGTTTCGTTTAACGGAACGAAATCGGTCATGTAAGACAGGTTGTCATCCATCTGCTTGACATCGGTCATGCCCGACAGCGTCATGAAGATGCCGTCAAAGCCCGCCGCGTAGCGGATCGCATAGCTTGCCGGCGAACCGCCGAGATCGGTCAGCACCCGGGTCGCCTCATCGTTCATCATCGCAAGGCTGCCGCCCTTGACCGGCTCCATGACGATGATCGGGATGTCGTGCTTGCGGCAGACCTCATAGACCCCACGGCTCTGTACGTCCGGATTTTCATAATCGAGATAGTTGAACTGAATCTGTACCGCTTCGATCTCCGGATGTTCCGTAAGTAGACGGTCGAGTACTTCCGGCTTGTCATGAAAAGACATCGCGATGTGGCGGATGCGTCCCTGCTCGTAAAACCGTTTGACGTGCTCATAGGCGTTGATCTGACGGAACTTCTTGTCCTCCTCCTCGCTGTTGGCGTGGAGCAGATAGAAATCAAAGTAGTCGACGCCGCAGGCTTCGAGCTGCGTCTCGAAGAACGGATCGACCTCGTCCTCGCGCTCGAGCCGGAACGCGGAGAGCTTGTTCGCGAGCACGTACGCTTCCCGCGGATAGCGCTTGACGAGCCCTTCGCGGATCGCAAGCTCGCTCTTTCCGTCGATATACGGGTGCGCGGTATCGAAATAGTTGAAACCGGCCGCCAGAAAGCGGTCGACCATCGTTTTGAAGTTGTCGAGATCGACCTCGTTCTGCTCCGTCATCAGAAGACGCATGCAGCCGAACCCGAAATTCTTCTTGACCTCAGGAAACTGTTTCATTCTGTTTGTTTGTCCTTTCGTTTGATCCCGATTTCATATTAAAAAAGAAATCGAAGTTTGTCAAGCGCGAAGGGCGGGAGGTGGCGGAACCGCGCGAAGAAAGGCGGAAAAAACGGCGCTTCGTCAGAAAATCGCGCCGATTCGTCCGGCAGCGGATTGACAATTTGCCCGTACTCTGCTATCATATTTAGGATCATAAATATCGGAGGAATGGAAACATGACGCATATCAAGACGATCAACACCCGGAATCTCTGCGAGAGCGCGAAGAACGGCGGCTGCGGCGAATGCCAGACGTCCTGCCAGTCGGCCTGCAAGACCAGCTGCGGCATCGCAAACCAGAAGTGCGAAAAAGAGAGCAAATAATCGTTCACACGAAAAAACGGAAATGTCGCCCTCTCGGGCGGCATTTTTACGGCGAAAGGAGTTTTTCGGGGCTATGATTCACGCATACCAACTCGGCGGATACAACATCGTACTGGACGTCTGTTCCGGCGCGGTTCATGTCGTGGACGACGTCAGCTACGGGATCATCACCCATTTCGAGCATCTGAGTCGGGAAGAGCTGATCGAGGGCCTGTTCAAGGCGCATCCCGATGATCCGGCGTACTCCGAAGCGGAGCTGAATGCCTGCTACGACGAAGTGCTTGCGCTGAAAGAGGCGGGACAGCTCTTTTCGCCGGATACGTTCGAGCCGATGGCAGGCACGCTGAAAAGCCGCACTTCGGGTGTGGTCAAGGCGCTGTGTCTGCACGTTGCGCACACCTGCAACCTCAACTGCGCCTACTGCTTTGCAAGCCAGGGCAAGTACCACGGCGAGCGGGCGGTCATGTCGTTTGCGGTCGGCAGGCAGGCGCTCGATTTTCTCGTTGCCCATTCGGGAACGCGGAAGAATCTCGAAGTCGACTTCTTCGGCGGCGAACCGCTGATGAACTTCGACGTCGTCAAGCAGCTTGTGGCCTATGCCAGAACGCTTGAGCCGAAGTACGGGAAGCATTTCCGCTTCACGCTGACGACCAACGGCGTTCTGATCGACGACGACGTGATCGATTTCTGCAACCGCGAGATGAGCAACGTCGTGCTGAGCCTCGACGGGCGGAAGGAGATCCACGACCGTTACCGCGTCGATTATGCGGGCAACGGCAGCTGGGAGAAGATCGTTCCAAAGTTTCAAAAGCTCGTGAAAGCGCGCGGCGGCAAAAACTATTACATGCGCGGAACCTTCACGCATGCGAATCCGGATTTTCTGAAAGACATCGAGACCATGCTGGATCTCGGCTTTACCGAGCTGTCGATGGAGCCCGTCGTCTGCGAGGAGAGCAGCCCGGACCGGCTGACCGACGAGGATCTTCCGATCGTCTGCGAGCAGTATGAAAAGCTTGCCGAACTGATGATCCGCCGCCGGCGCGAGGGAAGACCGTTCACGTTCTATCATTATATGATCGACCTGTCCGGCGGCCCGTGCATCTACAAGCGGATCTCGGGCTGCGGCTCGGGCACCGAATACATGGCAGTCACGCCGTGGGGCGATCTGTATCCGTGCCACCAGTTTGTAGGCGAGGAGCGGTTCAAGCTCGGCGATATCTGGACCGGCGTAGTCAACGACGCGGTGCAGAGCGAATTTGCCGCCTGCAACGTCTACGCGCACGAGGAGTGCCGCGACTGCTGGGCAAGGCTGTACTGCTCGGGCGGCTGCGCGGCGAACGCCTACCATGCGACCGGTTCGGTGACCGGCGTTTACCGCTACGGCTGCGAGCTGTTCAAAAAGCGCATGGAGTGCGCGATCATGGCGGCGGTCGACGAGCAGATGGCAGCGGAGGATCCGACGAATGCATAGCGCGACGCCGATCTGCGATTTTGTCTCGGCGTACCGGAACAGCGGCGCGGAGCGGCTGCATATGCCCGGCCACAAGGGCGCCGGGTATCTGGGCTGTGAACCGTACGACATTACGGAGATCGACGGCGCCGACGCGCTGTATGAGGCAAGCGGCATCATCGGCGAGAGCGAGCGCATTGCCGGACAGCATTTCGGCTCGCACACGTTCTATTCGACCGAAGGCTCCTCGCTTGCGATCCGCGCGATGCTGTTCCTTGCCGCACAGCGCTCCCGTGGCAAACGCGCGCGTGTGCTTGCGGCGCGCAACGTGCACAGAACCTTTTTGAGCGCGGCCGCGCTGCTCGATCTCGAGGTAACGTGGCTGTACCCCGGGCGTTCGGACAGCTATCTTTCGGCGAACGTCACCGCGGACGCGATCGAATGCGCGCTGACGGCGGAATCGTACTGCGCCGTGTACCTGACTTCCCCGGATTATCTCGGAAGGACGCTCGACCTTGAGCCGATCGCCAAAGTCTGCCATAGGCATCGCGTTCCGCTGCTTGTGGACAATGCGCACGGTGCGTATCTGAAGTTTTTGCCCGTTTCACGCCATCCGATCGATCTCGGAGCGGATCTGTGCTGCGATTCGGCACATAAGACGCTGCCGGCGCTGACCGGGGCGGCATATCTGCACGTTGCGCAGGATGATGCTTACGGCTTTGCGGCGCATGCGAAAGACGCGATGGCGCTGTTCGGTTCGACGAGTCCGTCGTATCTGATCCTGCAGTCGCTTGACACGTTGAACCGGTATCTGGATACCTATCCCGAACAGCTTTCTGCGTTTGTGGAGAAGGTGGATCGGACGAAGGCGGAATTGACGGCGGCGGGATATGCGCTGATCGGAGACGAGCCGCTCAAGATCACGATCGATGCGAATGCATACGGCTATACGGGCAAAGAACTCGTGGAGCAACTGATTGCGCAGAAGCTGGTTCCGGAGTTTTCCGATCCGGAATTCCTTGTGCTGATGCTGACGCCGCAGAATTCCGAACAAGCGCTGCCGCGCCTTGTGAGCGCGCTGACCGCGCTTCCCGCAAAAAGGCCGGTTCCGCGCGGCGATTTCCCGGCACGGATCCCGGAGATTGCGATGTCGGTGCGCGAAGCGATGCTGGGCGAAAGCGAATGGATCCCGGTCGGGCAGAGCGCGGGACGCGTGCTTGCGTCGCCGTGCGTCGGCTGTCCGCCGGCGGTTCCGATCCTGATGTGCGGCGAACGGATCGATCCAACAGCCGTGCAAATGTTCCGGTTTTACGGGTTTGAACGTGTAAAAGTCGTAAAAAGCTGAAAGAAACCGCGGGATTCTGTCGGGAAACACTTGAATTGCGGTTTCCGTTTATGGTATAGTAATCGAACAGGACAAAAAGGAGATTCCCATGAAAAAAATCGGTTTGTATAGTATTTGTCTGCTTCTGGTGCTGGCGATGGTCGGCTGCGCGTGCAACCGTCAGACCACGACCGGTCCCGAGAATCCGAACTTCACGATCGTGATCGACGACGCTTCGACGAAGAACGCTCTAGCGTATTTTCAGGCGAACACCGGCTATGTGCCGACGATCGTCACGGTCGATGACGAGACCTATGCAAAGTTCGAGCAGGATCGCAAGGACAACGGCCTTTCGACCGAGCGCGCCGACATTCTGAAGGCGATGACCGAGGGCGCGACCTGCCTGCTGCTCAAGGACGCTGCGTTGATCGATGAGTATGCGGCGCTCGGATTTGCGGCGGACAACGAGGAGCTCAAGACGCGCTTTGCCGGCTACCGGATCGACAACGCGGATCTGCTCGGACTGACGCTCGTGCTGATGCCGGTTGAGGCAGAGATCAACGCCGACGCGTTGATGAACCTCGCGGTCTGGATGACCGGCGCAGAAGCAAAGCATCTGGCCGACAACCCGGATCTGCTGAAATAAGCGAACATAAAAAAGGACTGTAAACCATGGTTTACAGTCCTTTTTTCTTGTCTTGCGTTATGCGAGACCGTCCAGATGCACCGGCGTGCCGACCGTCTTTGCAAGCGCATAGATTTTAGCCGCGTCCTCGATGTATTCAGCGCGCAGATATGCCTGCTCGGGCGTGGCGCCGACCGCAAGCACGCCGTGGTTGGCCAGCAGACATCCGCCGCGGTCCTTCAGCAACGGGACGGCGCCTTCGCCGACCGCATCGGTTCCCGGCGTGGCATACGGTGCGCACGGCACGTCGCCGCCGAGAAAGAAATACATCTCGATCAGCGAGGCAGGAATCGGTTCGTTGCAGACCGCAAACGCCGTCGCGTAGGGCGAGTGCGTATGGACAACCGCGCGAAGCTCCGGATATGCGCGGTAGACGGCGGCATGCATCCGCCACTCGGAGGAAGGCTTGTGCGGTCCTTCGAGCACGGCGCCGTCGAGCGTGATCACCATGACGTCCTGTGCGGTCATGCCCTCATAGCGCACGCCGGACGCCGTGATGTACATCCGTCCGGTTTCGGGATCGTAAATGCTGAGGTTGCCGCTCGTGCCCGCAAACAGCTTTGCGGCAAAGCCGCGTTTGGCGAGTTCGGCGACCTGTTCCTTTTCCGTCATACAACCACCTCGTATTCGCCGGTCGAGCCCGTCTTTGCATAGCGCCACAGGTCGTACGGGCAGAAGATCCCCTGATCGGTGACGACGCCGGACACGAGCTCGGGCGGCGTGACGTCAAATGCGGGATAATACCCCTTGACGCCGTCCCGCGCGGTCTTGACGCCCATGGCCTGCAGCACGAAATCGGGGTCGCGCATCTCGATTTTCACGTCCTTTGCGGTTGGATGGACGAGATCGGGCGCACCGGTCACGAAGTACGGGATGCCCATATACTTGGCGGCGATTGCGATCTGGAACGTGCCGACCTTGTTGATCACGTGGCCGTCCATGCAGATCGCGTCGGCGGCGGAGGTGAACACGTCCACGTGCTCCCGCTGCATCACAAACGCCGGCATGTTGTCGGTGATCACGGTGACGTCAAAGCCCATCTCATAGCAGACCGTTGCGGTCAGCCGCGCACCCTGAAAATACGGGCGCGTCTCGGGACAGAAGAGCCGGAAGGTCTTGCCCTGCGCCTTGGCTTCCTTCAGCATCATGCCGACGATCGTTTCCGCAAAGCACTGCGTCATAACGGTGCCGCCTGCCGGAATCTGCTCGACCAGATAGACCGCCATTTTGGCGATCTTGCTGTACCGGCTGTTGTTGGCCTCGATCGCCCGCGCCTTGATCGCTTCGGCAACGTTCGCGCCGGACGCCCATGCGGCCTCGGCGGCGTCGGTCATCGTTTTGCAGATCTGCCGCATCCGCTTTGCCGTCGTCGGGCGCGCGGTGCTGATGCAGTCCGCGGCGGAGGCAAGAAAGGCGCGCTGTTCGGCTTCCGAACGGTCGCGGCATTCGTGCGCGGCGAGCGCCATGCCCATCGCGGCGGCGGTATACGGTCCCGCGCTCTGGGTTACCATGTCGGTAATCGCCTGTGCGACTTCGCCGTAGTGCTCGCAGGTCACGAACGAAACGGTTCGCGGATAGCAGCGCCGGTCGAGGATGCGGACTTTGCCGTCCTCGAACCATGCGATGTTCTCATATTGCAGCATGAAAGCCAGATCTTTGTCCTGCCGTTCCATGTCGTTCCTCCTTTATCGATACATGCGCTTGAGCGCGGCATGCACGTCGTAAAGCACGCGCTCTGCGTCGATTGTTTTGTATTCTCCGTTTTCGTAAAGAACTTTGCCGTCGACCATCGTCATGCAGACGTCGCTGCCCTGTGCGGCGTAAATCAGCGTGGCAAGCGGATCGAACGACGGAATCAGATGCGGCGCATGCAAATTGACCGCGACAATGTCCGCCTTCTTTCCGACGGCGAGCGAACCGGTGTCGGGCCTGCCCTGCAGAGCGGCGCCGTTGCGGGTCGCCATGTTCAGTACGTCGGCTGCCCGAATCGCGGTCGGGTCGGCGGCATAGCCGTTATGGATCAGCGCGGCAAGGTGCATCTCCTCGAACATATTGAGATTGTCGTTGCTTGCGGTGCCGTCGGTTCCGAGACCGACGTTCAGACCGGCGTCGAGCAGTGTTTTCAGCCGCATGAAGCCGCTGCCGAGTTTCAGGTTGCTCGACGGGTTGTGCACCGGACTTACGCCGTACGCCTTCAGGATCGCGATGTCGCCGTCCTCGACGGTCACGCAGTGCGCCGCCGTCGTCGGCAGGTCGAGCACGCCGAGGTCGCGGAACCATTCGGTCGGCGTTTTGCCGTACTTCTGCTTGCAGGCGGCATGTTCCTTGACGGTCTCCGACAGGTGCAGGTGCATCCGCGCGCCGCGCGCCTTGCCGATTTCCGCGTATTCACCAACCAGACGCTCCTGATTCGTGTATTCGGCATGGATCGAGAAGTCCACGCGGATCCGGTCGTTCTCTTTGCCGTGCCATGTGTCGAACAGTTCGATCGATTCGCGGGCGCGTTCGCTCTGCGCGGCGGTTTCGTTCGGGTCAAAGCCGACGATCGGTCGGGCAAGGTTGACCTTCATGCCGGACTTTTGGCACAGCTCGGCCTCGGTATCGAGAAAATAGTACATATCGGAGTACGAGGTCGTACCGGTTCGGAGCATCTCCATCTGCGCGAGTGCGTTGCCGGCGGCCATATCGGCGCGGATCATCCGGTCCTCGACCGGGAAGATCGCCTCGTTGAGCCAGCGGTCGAGCGGCAGTCCGCTGCCGAGCCCGCGCAGCAGCGTCATCGCCGCATGCGTGTGACCGTTGATAAGTCCCGGAATCAGCAGCGCGCCGCCAAGATCCTTTTCTGTCCAGTCGCCTGCCGGGCGTTCGGCACCGATCGAAACGATCGTATCGCCTTCGATCCCGATGAACGCGTCCGGAAGATGCGTATAGCCGTTTGCGCCGTCGTCGATCAGCGCCGCACAGTTTTTCAACAGAAGTCTTTGCATAGCTGCCTCCTTATACCTGCATCCGTTCGATGATATCGCTGACATAGTCCGAAAAATCTCCGGCGATCGTGCGGCCGACCGCATCGACCTCTTCCTCGGAGATCGGCGTTTCCAAAATGCCAGCCGCCATATTGACCATGACCGAAAGGCCGAGCAGCGGCATGCCGCAGTGCGCCGCGGTGATCGCCTCCGGCACCGTGGACATGCCCGCCGCGTCGCCGCCGAGGATCCGCGCCGCCCGGATCTCGCTTGCGGTCTCGAACTGCGGACCGGGGAAGTAGAAGTAGACGCCTTCATGCACCGTGAGCGGAGAGCGTTTTGCGCAGTCGAGCGCGAGCGTGCGAAGCTCCGGCGTGTAGGCGCGCGTCATATCGAAGAAGCGCGGCCCGAACTCGGCAAGATTCTCGCCGCGGACCGGACTGCCGCCGTACAGCTTGATGTGATCGGCAATCACCATAACGTCGCCGGGTTTGTAGGCAAGGTTGATCGCGCCGGCGGCGTTGGTCAGGATGGTCGCTTTGACGCCGAGGCATTGAAAGACCCGGACCGGCAGCACAAGCTGTTCAAAGCTGTAGCCTTCGTAATAGTGAAACCTGCCGGACATGCAAACGACGCGCTTGCCGCAAACCGTCCCCGCGATCAGCTTTCCGGCGTGGGACGGCGCCGTGGAGCGGAGAAAGTTCGGAATGTCTCGGTAGTCGATTTCAACCGGTTGTTCGATCCGCTCGGCGAACGGACCGAGACACGAGCCGAGCACGATCGCGATTTCCGGCGTGAAACCGATGTGCTCGCGGATATACGCGGCGCTGTTCTGATAGTCTGTATAGGTTAAGGCCATTTGCTGCCTCCGAATGGTATTTTTGTTATTGTACCACGGCGCGGCGGTGCGGGCAAGCGTGATTTGCGTCTGTCTGCGTTTTCCGGCAGAATCGAATACCGGCCAACAAAAAAGCACCCTCGACGCTTGGCCGAAGGTGCAGGGATTCTTGCCTTATGCGTATCCGATCACGGAAAACAGTGTGGCGATCACGCCGAGCAGCATCATTGCCGCCATGGCAATGCAGATAACGCGGATAACGGTCTTGCTCATAGGCGATCAGGAAACCGTTACGTACGGGCTCGAATAGTTGTAAGCTGCGTCGTCGATCACTTTATCCTCCATCCAGACGGAGGCGATGTCGTTGAACCGTTTGGCTTCGTAGCTCTCCTTGAACGAATCACGGATGCCGGGATATGCGTCGATGTCGACGATGCCGGTCTGCGCGCCGCCCTCACAGAGCTTGCCTTCCGAACGGCGGATCACATAACCCTTGCAGGTTGTGGTTTCGGTGCCGTCCTCGTTGGTCTTGGTGGTCGGATCGGTGATACAGGTCGTTGCGCCGACTTCGAGCTGGGAAGCGGTCACATACAGGTCCACGTAGTCGGAAACATAGGACGAATCGTCCGGGCCGATCGCGTACGGCGCGGGCAGCGCGGAATTCTTGAGCGCGCTGACGTTCTTCTCGTCGGCTGCGAGCTCTTCAAAGGTCTCGCCGTTCTCGAGACGCGCATAGAACTGCTGGACTTCCTCTTCGCTCTCTGCGTCGAGTTCGATCACGTCGACGTAGACGAAGTGCTCCGGAATGTACAGGAACGGCTGCTGCGCATAGCCGAGAGAGTACATCTGCATGGACATCGAGTACTGACCGGCAAAGTAGCTGTCGGCGTAGTTCTCAGTGACCGTTTCGTCATAGTAGGCGATCAGATCCGCGTCGGTGTAGTTCTGGACGTCGCTTGCGTAGTATTCCTGGATCTTCTCCTCTGCAAGAGTGGCCTGTGCCTGCGCTTCGATGAACTGCTTGTACTGCGCCTTGGTCATGCCGAGCTGACGGGTAAAGTAGTCGTTGATTTGCGTTTCGAGGGACGCCTTCGAGAAGCCCGAGCTGGAAACCATTTGCTTGCCGATGCTCTCCTCGAGCGAGTTCAGCTGCTCCTGCGCGTCGGTCTTGCACTTGGCAAGCTCTTCCGCGGTCAGGGAGATGCCGAGCTCCTTCAGCTTCTGCAGAAAGACCTTCTGAGACAGCAGCGAGTTGATGACGTTCGTCTTGATCGACTTCAGATCGTCTTCGGAGAAAGTGGAAGAAGAATAGACCTGCGAGTAGTAGGACAGGGAATTGTCCAGCGACATGACGTATTCGCCCATGGTCACACGCTGACCGCCGGCGGTCGCGATGACCTTGTTGCGGTCAAAGTAATTCAGACCGCGGGAATCTTTGCGTAAGAGAATCGAAAACACGATCGCGCAGATGACGATCAGCGCAACGACCGCTGCGATCACGATGGTACGGATCAGTTTCTTTTTTTTCATTGGTTGCTCCTTGGTTTGCCTTTCCAATAGGAAATGAATCCTATGAATTGTACACTCTTTACTCCGTTTTGTCAATCATCGACGAAACAATTCACGGCTTTTTCAAGATTCGAAGGTAGGCAGCCATGCCGCCGGTGCGCCCATGATCGCGCCGGTGCGAGTACAGCCGTTCGTCCTCGTAGGTGCAGACGCCCATCAGTTCGATGCGTTCGGGCAGGATGCCGCTTTCGAGAAACTGGCAGACCGCGACCTGCCAGAGATCGATTGTCGCCTTGCCGCGCGCGTTTTTGCCGCGCAGCGGGCAGTCGGGAAAATCCGCCTCGAACGCGTCGGCAACGTCGTCGCCGACCTCGAAGCAGCGCGGGCAGATCGACGGTCCGACGCCGGCAAGCAGATCCTTCGGATCCGTGCCGAACGATTCGGTCATCTTGCGCACCACTTCTTTGCCGATGCGCGCCTTTGCGCCGCGCCATCCCGCGTGACAAAGGCCGATCGCTCCCTTGATGGGATCGTAAAAGAAGAACGCCATACAGTCCGCATGCCCGGTGATCAGCGTGACGGCGGGGTCGTTGGTAACGATGCCGTCGCAGGCAGGCAGAGGATCGCGTAAATATCCGCGCCCGCAGTCGTTTTGATCAACTTTCAGAACCGTTGTGCCGTGCTCGTACGCATCCATGACCATGCTCTCCCACGGGATCGACGCCGCCTTTGCGAAGATGCGGTAGTTTTCCAGAACGTTTTCCCGCTGCTCCGGACGCGTGAAGCTCAGGTTCAGCGAAGCAAAATCGCCGGTCGAAACGCCGCCGGTCTTCGCAGAAAACCCGTGGTCGATCGCATCGCATGCCGAAAAAGACGGCAGCCGGTACACGCCGACGTTGCCGCCGAGGTCGCGGTAGGCGTAACCGCGGGCGATTGCGTGATAAACGGAGAGGAAGGCGTCGCGCGTCATTTTTCGTTGAGCAGACGCTGGAGCTCCTCCATGAACGTCTGGGTATCCTTGAACTCGCGGTAGACCGAAGCAAAGCGGACATAGGCGACTTCGTCCACGTCGCGCAGCTTCTTCATGACCAGTTCGCCGACCGTGCTCGCTGCGATCTCGGATTCCATGGTGTTGTTGACCTCGCGGCTGATCTCGTCAACCATGCGGTTCTGCACGTCAGCGGAAATCGGACGCTTTTCACATGCCTTGCGGATTCCGACCGCGACTTTTTCACGGTCAAACGGCTCGCGGCGTCCGTCACGCTTGACGACCATCACCGGGTTTTCCTCGATCCGTTCAAAGGTCGTGAACCGGCGCCCGCAGGCGTTGCATTCCCGGCGGCGACGGATGGACAGACCGTCATCGCTGGGACGGGAATCGATCACGCGGCTGTCAATGCTTCCGCAGTAACGGCATTTCATGGGCTTGTCCTCCTGATTCTGTATCCGAACGCCGCAACCGGGCGGCGCCGGAAAAATTCTTAACTATCAGTATAGCATATTTTTCAGCATAACTCCACTAAAATCACATCTTCCCCGAATTTTTTTACGCGATGGAACGGAATGATCATTCCGTCGTCGCCCTTGAGCAGGCCGAACCACTTCGATTCGCCCGGTACGATCAGCGCGAGGATCCGTCCGGACGGGATCTCCAGCTCGAGATCGCAGACGCAGCCGAGCCGCGCGCCGTCCGAAATGTTGATGACCTCGCGGGATTTGAGATCCGAAAACGTAAGTTTATGTTCCATGCAGCCACCCCCGAAATACAGTTCCACGTTCGCCTCCGTTTTTTTATTCGTATGCCGGCAAAGACGCGATCATGCACGGATCCGGGCGAAAAACAATATTATGTAGCAAACGGAATCTTCCCACAGGGGACGAACATGAATAAAAGGAGGTACTTATGCAACAGAACTATGCGAGCGGCGACGCATGCTGCTTCACGGGACGGCCGAACGCGGTCGATCCGATGCAGGTCGAAAACGTCGTACCCGCCGGAGACGTCTGCAGCATGAACCGTCCGGACGAGGGCGGCGGCTGCGGACTGGCATCGATCTATTTCCCGTCTCAGGTGTACCGTGCGGGCTTCCGGCCCGAGGAGGCGCTTTCGCGCGGAACGCTGTTCCCGGAACTGGTCTCCGTCTATCCGGGCGGAAGAAAGGAGAGCTGACGATGGAACCTTGTGAACAGGCACTTTTGAACAGGATCGGCGAAACGCGGTTTGCCTGCGTGGAGCTGCAGCTGTATCTGGATACGCATCCCGAGGATGCGATCGCGACAGCGGATTTCAACTGCTACGCGGAGGAACTGAAGGAACTGATGAATACGTACACGCGCGAATACGGTCCGCTGATGAACTTCGGCAGCTGCCCGTACTACGCAGGCAGCTGGGTGGACCAGAAGTGGCCGTGGCAGCTGTAAGGAGGAGACGCTATGTGGATCTATGAAAAACGACTGGAGTATCCCGTTTCGATCACGCGCCCCGATGTGCGCATGGCAAAGCTGCTGATGGCGCAGTACGGTGGCCCGGATTCCGAACTCGGCGCAGGTCTCCGCTACCTGACGCAGCGCTATTCGATGCCGGACGACCGCGTCCGTGCGACGCTGACCGATATCGGTACGGAGGAGATGGCGCATTGGGAGATGATCGCCACGATGATCCATCAATGCATGAAGGGCGCATCGATGGAGGAGCTGACTGCGGCGGGATTGGACGGATACTACATTTTGCACAATCACGGCGTGTTCCCG
>CADAQS010000019.1 GCA_902790115.1 uncultured Eubacteriales bacterium
GCCTGAGGAGTCGATAATCGCAAGGTATTCGCTCTGCGGACCCCACCGCACGCACGCGGCGGCGTTGCGCTTGTCGAGCGAGATGGTGATCGTGGACGGGAACGAGTAGCGCAGCGTGGCGCGCAGATATGCGTCCTGTTCGATCTTCGTCTTCGCGTCGCCCAGATTCTGGAACAGGATGCTCCGTCCGAACCGCAGTCCGGACGCGTTGACGATGTCCTCGCTGGAATAGCCGAGCGGCAGCGGATCGACTTTTATCGTGCGGATGCGCGTGGTGTACCATGCCATCACGAGCAGCAGAGCCAGTGCGCCGAGGCCGAGCCCCGCGGTAATCAGGTTGGACTTGAGCCGGGCGCGGCGCTGCTGGGCGCGGATTCGCTTTTCACGCGCTTCCTTTGCCTCGCGGCGGGCGGCGCGCTGGCGTGAACGAGCCTGCGCGGCCTCGTATTCGCGGTGCGCGATCGTGTCGTTCTGCACGACTTTGGTCGAGGCCTTGGGCGCGTTTTTGCGCTTCCCGTAGCGGCTCTTCTTTCGTTTTCTCTTTTTATCGATGCGGCGGCCGTACCGGTCGAACGCGAATTCGAATTCCGAAGCGAGGCTTTGGGGCTCGTCCGCACTGTCCGGAGAAGCTTCGTCAAAAGCTTCCTCCGAGCTCCGGGACGCGTCCGGTTCGTCGGAATCGGCAAAGAGGTCGATCATAGGATCCACCTCTTCTTCGTGGTCGAACAGGAATTCGACGCGTTCTTTGTCGTCACGCTTGTCAGCCAAGGTCAAAATCTTCCTTTCGTTGGATCTTTCCGCCGAGCAGGCGGATCGCCTCATCCATGCGGTCGTAGCCGCGATCGACCCGCTCTGCGTGATCGATGACGGTTTCGCCGTCGGCGCCAAGTCCCGCGAGCACGAGCGCCGCGCCGCAGCGCAGGTCGTGCGCGGTCACGTCCGCTCCGTGCAGACGCTTCACGCCCCGGATGATCGCCGTCCGGCCGCGGATCTCGTTCTGCGCGCCCATGCGCCGCAATTCCGCCGCATGCCGAAAGCGGTTTTCAAAAATATTCTCGGTGATCACGCTCGTGCCGCGCGCCGTCGAGAGCAGGGCGAACATCTGCGCCTGCAGATCGGTCGGAAAGGCGGGGTAGGGGCGTGTTTCGAGCGACAGCAGCTCCCGAACGCGCTCGGGCGCCGAGAGCCGGATCGCGTCGCCGTAGACCGTGATCGCGCAGCCGCAGGCTTCGAGCTTGGACAACAGCGCGCCGACCAGCGCCGGGTCGGTGTCGGTCACGGTGACAGTTCCGCGGGTGATCGCGCCGGCGATCAGATAGGTGCCGGTCACGATCCGGTCGGGCAAAATTTTATGCGTGACGCCGTGCCCGTTCGGACGACCGAAAATCCGGACCGTCGGGGTGCCGGCACCCTGAACCGAAAAACCGCAGGCATTCAGAAACCGGGCAAGGTCAGCGATCTCGGGCTCACAGGCAGCGCCGGAGATGACCGTTTCGCCCTCGGCGCGCACCGCCGCAAGGATTGCGTTTTCGGTCGCGCCGACGCTCGGGTAATCGAGATCGATCGCCGCGCCGCACAGCTTCCGTGCGCGGGCGCAGATGCGTCCGTCGCGTTCGCAAAATATCACGCCGAGCCGTTCGAGCGCATAGCGGTGCAGATCGATCGGCCGGTTGCCGATCTCACAGCCGCCGGGGTACGGCGCGCAGGCCTCTCCGAAGCGGGAGAGCAGCGAGCCGAGCAAAAACACCGAGCTGCGCACCCGATGCGACAGCGCTTCGGGCAGCGTTCCGTGCGACGCCGTGGAAGCGTCTATCCGGACCGTGTCGCCGCTTCGCGCGACCGTACAGCCGAGCGCGCGAAGGATCGCACACATGTCTTCGATGTCGGACAGCGGGGGACACGATCGAAGCTCCACCGGTTCGGACAGCAGAATCGTTGCCGCAAGAATCGGCAGCGCTGCGTTCTTGGCACCGTGTGCAGGCACTTCGCCCGAAAGTCTTGCTCCGCCCGTAACGATCCATTTCGACATTCCATGCACCACCTTCGGAAAAGATATTGCATTTTATGCGGATGCGAAACGGAATGTGACGGTTACTCGATGCCACTGACGTCGCGGGAAATGTTCAGAAGAACGCCCATCGCGGCGAGGAACACCAGAAGCTGTGTGCCGCCCGCCGAAATGAACGGAAGCGCCTGCCCGGTCGTCGGCATCAACCCGGTGACGACCGCGATGTTGACAAATACCTGGAATCCGAAAACGATCGAGATGCCGGCCGCCAGAAGGCTTCCGAACCGGTTCCGGCAGCGCAGGGAGATCATCATGCCGCGGAACACGATCCATGCGTACAGCAGGATGATCAGCGTGCCGCCGAAGAAGCCGAATTCCTCGCACAGGATCGCGAAGATGAAGTCGGACTCGCCGTAGGTCATGTACAGCAGCTTCTGATAGCTGTTGTTGAGCCCCTTGCCGAACAGACCGCCCGAGCCGATCGCGTAGAAGGACTGCAGCAGCTGATAGCCTGTGCCCTGCGGGTCGTTTTCGGGGTTGCGGAACGAAGTCATGCGCGCGACGCGGTACGGCTGCGCGAACGCCAGAATGACGACGAGCACGACGGCGAGCGCGCCGACGATCAGCAGAGGCTTGATGTCGCAGCCGCCGAGGAACAGCAGCACGATGCCGATGAAGCCGACGATAACGGCCATCGACATGTTCGGCTGCAGCATGATCAGACCGGTGATCAGACCGATGACGATCAGCATCGGGAACATGCCGATGCGGAACGAGGTCATCTCGTGCCGGTGTTTTGCCATGCAGGCGCACATGAAGATCATCATGCCGAACTTTGCAACCTCCGACGGCTGAATCGAGATGCCGGCAATGTTCAGCCAGCGCTTTCCGCCGTTTAAGTCGCGGCCCCACAGAAGCACCGCGATCAGCAGCAGGATCGAGATGATCAGCGCCAGATAATTGGCGCGCTGGATCACGCGGAAGTTCAGCATCGACAGGCCGATCATGACCGGGTATCCGATCGCAAGGTACACCGCCTGCCGCTTGAGGTAGTAGAAGCCGTCATAGTTCGCGCCCGAATAGTGTTGCGCGTAATAGTAGCTTGCCGAGAAGATCATGACAAGCCCGAACGCGCAAAGAATCGTCACGACCAGCAGGATCGAAAAATCCAGACTGCCCTGTGACGTACCGAAGATAGGATTTGAATTGCGCTTTGCGGGTCTTGTTTCCATGAAGCCTCCGTCTGATTATTCATATTCACGCGCGATCTGTTTAAACACACGTCCGCGCTGTTCATAATTATCGAACATATCCCAGCTTGCGCAGGCAGGGGAGAGCAGCACCGCGTCGCCGGGCGCGGCAAGGTCTCTTGCAAGGTCCACCGCCGCGCCGAACGAGTCCGCCGTGCGGCAGAGATCACCATAGCCGTAGCGCTCCGCGGTGTCGAGAATCTGCTTTTGCGTATCGCCGATCACGACGCACGCCTTGACGATCGGCGTGAACGCCTCGAACAGCTCGTCGAACGAGATGTGCTTGTCGTAGCCGCCGAGGATCAAAACGGTCGGCTTTTTCATCGATTCGATCGCACGGACCGTCGACGCCGGGTTCGTGCCCTTGGAGTCGTTGATGTAATCGACGCCGCTGCGCGTGCAGACGTACTCGATCCGGTGCTCGACGCCCGCAAAGGTTTTGAGCACTTTGACGATCGTTTCCGGTGCGATCCCCTGCGAGAGGGCTAAAAGTGCGCACAGCATCGCGTTTTCGAGGTTGTGCCCGCCCGGGATGCGGATATCGTCCGCGTTCATCAGCTCGCCTTCGGCGTCGCCGATGCGGTAGACGAGCGTCCTGCCGCGCAGGAACATGCCCTGATCGACCTCCTCTTTCCGGGAGAAATAAAGCACATGCGCGGGCGTGAGCTTTGCAAAACCGCGCACGATCGGATCGTCCCAGTTCAGAACCGCGTAGTCGTTCTCGGTCTGGTTATCGAGAATCTTTGCCTTGGCGGCAATGTAGTTTTCCATCGTGCCGAAGTGGTCGAGGTGGTCGGGCGTGATGTTGCATACGCCCGCCGCGATCGCGTGAAAACGACTGTTGCCCTCGAGCTGCAGCGCCGCCGTCTCCGCGACGACGATATCGCCGGGTTTGGTTTCGAGCGCGTGCGCCGAGATCGCGACGCCGATGTTGCCGAGCACATAGGTTGTGCGGCCGGCCGCCTTGAACAGTTCGCCGGTCAGCGCGGTGCAGGTCGTCTTTCCGTTCGTGCCGGTGATGCAGACAAAGTCCGCCTTCGAATACCGGTAGCCGAGTTCGATTTCGGAGATGACCTCGATGCCGCGGCGCTTGGCCTCGACGATGAAGTTGCGCGTCATCGGAATGATCGGGCTCGGGACCAGAAGATCCACGTTATCGAGCAGATCCATCGGGTTCGCGCCGAGCTTGACCTCATACGCGATGCCGGAGAGCTGATCGAAAAGACCCTTGATCTCGGGCTTCATATCGTTGATGATGATGCGGTAATTGTCCTGATACAAAAGACGCGCCGCCGCGATGCCGCTCTTCGCCATGCCGACGATCAGCGCCGTTTTCTGTCGTTCCATACACTTCCTCCTTATTTTGCAAACCAGTAGATCAGAAGCGCCGCAGCGCTGCACATCGCCGTGACGATGCTGTACAGCGAAACGATCTTCGTTTCGGGTGTGCCGCCGAGCTCAAAGTGGTGGTGCAGCGGCGCCATGCGGAAGATACGCTTTTTGTTGCGGAGCTTATAGGATCCGACCTGTAAAATCACCGATACCGACGAGGCGACAAAGCAGATGCCCATCAGCGGGAGCAGCAGCGCCGTGCGCGACAGCAGCGCCATCGCCGCGACTGCGCCGCCGAGCGTAAACGCGCCCGCGTCGCCCATAAACACCTTGGCGGGATAGACGTTGTGCACCAAAAATCCGATGCAGCCGCCCGCGACCGCCGAACAGAACACCGACAGCGCGCTGAGATCCAAAAGCTGCTGCGCCGGCGTCGCCTGCGGGGCGGTCAGAACCGCCATGCACAAAAGCGCGCTCATCGCGATCGAGTAGATCGCCGTGACCGACGAAGATAGCCCGTCCAGCCCGTCGGTGAGGTTGACCGAGTTGACCGTCGCGATGATCACAAACAGCGCAAACGGCACATAGAACACGCCGATGTTCAGCCGGTCGAGCCACAGCGTCGGACCGACGTTCTCGGCGTGGTACAGCCACAGCGCAAAGCCTGTGCCGAGCACGAACTGCGCGGCGATCTTCTGCCATGCGCGAAGACCGAGGCTGCGCTTGCGGACAATCTTAATGAAGTCGTCGGCAAACCCGACGATGCCGAACAGGCCGCTCATCAGCAGCGCGATCAGCAGAAACGAATAGCTTTGACCGCCCCACAAAAGCGACGACACGATGATCGCCAAAAGGATCATGATGCCGCCCATCGTAGGCGTTCCTTGCTTTTTCAGATGCGATTGCGGGCCGTCGTCCCGGACGTTCTGCCCGAATTTCAGCTGCCGCAGCATCGGGATCGTAACCGGTCCGCGCAGCGCCGCGATGCCGAAAGCCGTCAGCAGGGCGAACAGCGAGCGATACAGGATTGCGTACATAGTTTCTTACTGTCGGAGCAGCTCCTCCACGATCTCCTTGTCGTCAAAGTGATACTTGACGCCGTTGATCTCCTGATAGTTTTCATGACCCTTGCCGGCGATGACCAAAATGTCGTCCGGCTCAAGCAGCGAAAGGGCGTGTTCGATTGCTTCTTTGCGGTTCACGATCACGGTGTACGGCGTTCCGCTCTTCTTGACGCCGTCCTCGATCGTCCTGACGATCGCTTCGGGATCCTCCGAGCGAGGGTTGTCGCTCGTGACGATCACATAGTCCGCATGCCGCCCGCCGATTTCGCCCATTAAGGGCCGTTTTGCACGGTCACGGTCGCCGCCGCAGCCGAACAGTACCAGAACGCGCGCCTTTGCGAACGCATGCACCGTCGTCAGCACGTTTTCAAGCGCGTCGGGCGTGTGCGCGTAATCGACGTAAACCGAGAACGGATGCTCGCCGGTATCGACCGACTGCAGCCGCCCCGCGACGCCGCTCAGACCCTCGAGCCCCGCGACGATGTCCTTTAACGAAAAGTCCGCCTGCTGCATCATCGCCGCTGCGCCCATCGCGTTATATATCGAGAACAGGCCGGAAATGTGCAGACTCACCGAGCATTCGCCGCGCGGCGTGCGCAGGTGGAACCGGACGCCGAAGGTGCGGATGTCGATGTTCGAGGCGTTGTAGCTGGCCGGCGTATGGATGCCGATCGTGTAGATCGGGCAGGAGAGCCCGTCCATGATGCGCTCCGCATACGGATCGTCATGGTTGATGATCGCGACGTCGCACTGACTGAACAGCTGCTTTTTCGCGCTCAGATAGTTTTCAAAGGTCTTATGGTAGTCGAGATGATCCTGCGTCAGGTTCGTGAACAGCGCGATGTGGTAGCGGATCCCGTAGACACGGTCCTGCGCGAGCGCGTGGCTCGACACCTCCATGACAACCAGATCCACACCCTCGTCTGCCATGCGGCGCAGCAACGCGAACAGATCCGCCGATTCCGGCGTTGTGTGGCCGGTCTCGATCACCTCGTCGCCGATCATGTTCTGGATCGTGCCGATCAGGCCGACCTTTTTGCCGACGTGCTCCGCGATCGACTTGACCATATAGGTCGTGCTCGTCTTGCCGTTCGTGCCGGTCACGCCGAGCATCGTCATCTCGCGTTCGGGATGACCGTAGAAGCAGGCTGCCGCAAGCGCCATCGCCTTGCGGCCGTCATGCACGATCAGCTGCGGGACGTCGACCGGCAGAGCGCGCTCCACAATCAGCGCGCACGCACCCTTGTCCACAGCCTGCCCGGCGAACGTATGTCCGTCGGACACGAGACCGACGAGACAGCAGAACAGGCTGCCGGGCACGACTTTACGGGAATCGTAGGTGACGGAAGTGATCTCGACGTCGCCGCCGGTCACGGAAACGCCCAGTTCATGGGCGATTTCAGATAATTTCATGGGTCCTCCTTGGGGTCATTCTTCGGGCGCGAACTCGACGCGCACATGGGAGCCGACCGGCAGTTCGTAGCCCTCCGGATATTCCTGCCAGATGACATAGCCGGTGCAGTTGTTCGGATCATAGTCCATAATGAGACCGCGCTTCAGAAGCTGATCGAGCGCGTACATACGGTCGTTCTTGCCGACCAGAGAGGGCATCTTGACCATTTCGACTTCCTCGGTTTCGGAATAGTTGAAGAACGAGTAGCCGTTGGAATACAAAATGACGTTGCTGCCGTTGACGACGGTCACGTTGCTGCGCGGCGACTGCGCCGTCACGATCGAATCGAGCTCCGTTTCGAGGTACGTTGCGGTCAGACCGCTTTCGCGCAGCGCGGCGACGGCGTCACGGACGGTCATGCCCGTGACGTTCGGAACGGATGCGGAAAGGTTCGCGTTGTCGGCGGGAACGCCCATCAGTGAGAGCGACGAGGCCAGCACCTGCTGAACAAACGGCGCTGCGACCGTGCTGCCGTATACCGACGGCACCTGCGGCTCATCGACGACGATCAGGCAGACAAACTGCGGATCTGTCACCGGCGCGAAGCCGATGAACGAAGCGATCAGCCGCGTCGAGGACACGGAGCCGTCCTCCTCATATTTCTGCGAGGTGCCGGTCTTTCCGCCGACCGTGTAGCCGTAGATCTGCGCGTTTTTGCCGCTGCCGTTGTCGACGACGTTCTTGAGCATGCCGCGCACGATCTCGGACGTCTGCGGCGCGATCACGCGGCGCACGACCGTGCGCTCGTTCTTGAGGATCACGTTGCCTTCGTTGTCGGTGATCTCGGAAATGATGTAGGGCTTTAAGAGCTCGCCGCCGTTGATCGCCGCGGTGAACGCCATCGTCAGCTGCATGCCGGTGCAGGAGATGCTCTGCCCGAATCCGATGCGCGCAAGGTCGGCGTCGCGCACATATTTCTTGTGCGTGACCGTACCGCTCGTTTCGCCCATGATGCCGCTGCCGGTCGTGTCGTTGAAGCCGAACGCGTAGATGTAGTCGTAAAACTTGTCGATGCCCATCCGCAGAGCCATCGACATAAACGCCGGATTGCAGCTGTTGGCGACCGCCTCGGTCAGCGTCTCGGGACCGTGCCCTCGCTTGTTCCAGCACTTGATCTTTTCTCCCTTGACGAGCAGCGAGCCGGAGCAGTTGAACGAGGTGTTGATCGAGACCGCGCCGGAATCGAGCGCCGAGGCGAGCGTGACGACCTTGAACGTCGAGCCGGGCTCATAGGTATCGGTCACGATGCGGTTTCGCGAAAGCTCCAGCAGCGTCTTTGCGTCGGAACGCGGCGGATTCGAGGAATCGAACGTCGGATAGGTTCCCTCGGCATAGATCTCGCCGGTCTTGGGACTGAGCAGAATGCCATAGGCGGTCTTGGCGTTGTTGACCGTGGCGGCTTCCTCGAGCGCGTTCTCGAGGATCGCCTGCAGGCCGGTGTTCGTCGTCAGCGTTACGTTGCCGCCTGCGATCGGCAGGATGTATTCCTCCTCGCCGCCGGGGACGGGATTGTTGTCGCGGTCCGTATCGGTCTTCATGTAGCCGTCGGTACCTGCGAGGTTCTTGTTCTCGGTCAGCTCGATGCCCGTCTGTCCGTCGCCGTCCACGTTCGTGAAGCCGATCAGCTGCGCGTAGTAGCCGCTTTCGGGATAGTCGCGCTTGACGTCGGCATAGTAGCTGACGCCGGTGCCGAGCTGCATGGCGTTCAGCTGCGAGATGACTTCCTTATCGACCTGATCTTTGATTTTGACCTGCGACAGCAGCACGCGCTCGGGCGATTCGGAGTCCTCGGTGCCGCGTTTGATGCGCGTCTTAGTCATCTTCGCGAGCACGGTATCATAGTCGAGATCGAGATAGGTGGAGAGTATGTACGCAATGCGTTCACGGTCGTCGGCCTGAATGTTCTGCGGGTTGACGCAGACCTGATAGGTCGTATACGACGAGGCGAGCACCGTGCCGTCGCGATCGGTGATTTTGCCGCGCTCTGCTTTCATGTAGGTCGTGCGCGACCACTGCCGCATCGCTTTTTCGGTCCACGATTTGCCCTGAATCACGGAAACCGAGAACAGCTGCCCGATCAGCGCCAAAAACATAAACATCGCCGCGCCGAGCGCAAACAGCAGTTTCCACTTCGACGAGGGCAGGCGAGGTTTGTTCGATTTTCGCCGGACGATGCGTCCCCGTATCGGCCGGATGGCTTTTCTTTGCGGCATATTGCGGTAAAAAGGTTCCTTCGTTACGGATTCGTTCCGGGCATTCCCATGTCGGATTCCCAAATCAGCTGCATGTTCCGGTCGAGGCAGACGTCGTTGATCGAGGAGTAGTCGTTCATCGAGCTCTGCGTCTTGCGTACCTGCGAAATCTGCTGCTGATACGTCTCGATGTCCGATTCGACGGTGCCGATCTCGGAGGTGATGCGTGCGTATTCGGCCGCGCCGAACAGCGAGATCAGCGCGGTCAGCGCAATCAGGAAAACCGCCGAGATGATCAGAATCTTGGACAGCATAGAGAAGCGGACGATCGTGCGCACGACGGGCGCCGCCTCACGCGCTTCGGGGCGCGGGCGGACGGGCAGGGGAGAGTCTTCGAACGAGACCCGCGTCGTACCGTCGCCCGTCGGGCTGTAGACGCGCGTCTCGGGATTCGAGATCCTGCGTTTTCCGTTGTCGAATTTGACTTCCATCGTCTGTATTGATCGTCCTTGGTTCTATATCTATGCGCGTTGTTCTGCGCCGATGCGTTCGATTGCCCGCAGCTTTGCCGAGGTAGAACGCGTGTTTTCACGCTGCTCGGCTTCGCCGGCCGTAATCGGATGGCGGGTCAGCACCTTCGCCGTCGGGCGCTTGCCGCAGATGCAGACCGGCGCGCTCTTGGGACAGGTGCAGGGGTTCTCAAAGGTCCGGAACGCGTTCTTCACGATCCGGTCCTCAAGCGAGTGAAAGGTCAGCACCGCGAGCCGCCCGCCGGGGTTCAGCAGGTCGTGCGCGGCAGAGAGCGCATCGGCAAGACCGTCGAGCTCGCCGTTGACCGCAATGCGGATCGCCTGAAAACAGCGTCGCGCGGGATGCTGCGGCTCGTTCCGGAATTTCGCCGGAATCGCGCTCTTGACCAGCTCGGCAAGCTCTGTCGTCGTTTCGATCGGCCGGTTTGCCCGCTCGGATACGATGCGCTCTGCAATGCGCGCCGAAAAACGCTCCTCACCGTATTCGGAAAAGATCTGCACAAGCGCATTCTTCGACCATGTGTTGACAATGGTGTATGCGGTAAGCGGCGCAGAGCGGTCCATGCGCATGTCGAGCGGCGCTTCGGCTTTGTAGGAAAAGCCGCGCTCCGGGGTGTCGAGCTGATGCGACGACACGCCGAGGTCGAGCAGAATTCCATCGACCCCGAAAACGCCGCGGTCGTTCAGCAGCGCGCGCATGTCGAAAAAGTTTCCTTTGACGGCCGTGAAACGATCGCCAAACGGCGTGAGCCGAACGGATGCGGCAGCGAGCGCCTCGTCGTCGCGGTCGATTCCGTAGAGCTTTCCCGAGGGCGGCAGCGCCTTCAGGACGGCTTCGGCATGACCGCCGCCGCCGAGCGTACCGTCCACAAAAATCCCGCCGCGCTCCGGCTCCAGCAGCCGAAGAACCTCGTCAACCATGATCGGAACGTGGTGAAACTCCATGCAAAAACTCCTTTTTTGCCCAAAAGGGCAGAAACATACATCATTACAGACTGCATTATACACCAACAATTCCGGTTTGTCACCATACAAATACGGCAGGAATGCAACATTTTATTTAATTTATGAATAAACGGTAAAACCGTAGCCTGTTTTCGCGCGAAACACAAGATGTTGTGGTATAATGAGCTGCTGTAAATGCTATTTGTGATTCTGTTTCCATAGGAGGGAAGAATGGCTGAGGAATATTCCGTTCGCAATATCACGGTGATGGAGGGCCTCGATGCGGTGCGCATGCGCCCCGGCATGTACATCGGGTCCACCGGTCTGCCGGGTCTTCACCACATGCTGTGGGAGATCGTCGACAACGCCGTCGACGAGGCTGCGAACGGCTATGCAAATGAGATCAACGTGACGCTGAACCGCGACAAGAGCGTGACCGTCGTCGACAACGGCAGAGGCATTCCGACCGGCATCCATGAGAAGCTCGGCGTTTCGGGCGTGGAGGTTGTGTTCACGCAGCTGCACGCGGGCGGCAAGTTCGGCAACGACGCTTACGGCTACTCCGGCGGTCTGCACGGCGTCGGAGCATCGGTCGTCAACGCGCTGTCGCGCTGGGTCACGGTCGAGGTGTTCCATGAGAACCGTGCCTATAAGATTGAGTTCTCGAGCGAGGAGAACGCGGAGGGCAAGATCGTCTCGGGCAAGGCGAAGTACCCGCTGACCGAGACGGGACGTACGCGCCGGCAGGGTACGGTCGTAACGTTTCTGCCCGACGACCGCGTCTTTGAAACGATCGATATGCAGTACGCCGTCGTCATGCGGCGCCTGCGCGAGCTTGCCTATCTGAACCGCGGCGTCAAGCTGACGCTCGACGACAACCGCGAGTGGGGCAAGCCCAAGCACAACGAGTTCTGCTACAACGGCGGCCTTTCGGACTTTGTGCGTTACATTTCCGAGGACAAGACCGCGCTGTACGATCCGCCGATCCATTTTGAGGGCGAATCGAACGGCATCAAGGTCGAGGTCGCGATCCAGCACAACGACGGCTACTCCGAAACGATCGCATCGTACGTCAACAACATTCCGACGACCGAAGGCGGTACGCACGAGACCGGCTTCAAGGCGGCACTGACCAAGGTCATGAACGATTACTGCCGCAAGGTCGGCGCGCTCAAGGAGAAGGACGCGAGCCTTGCAGGCGAGGATTTCCGCGAGGGCATGACCGCAGTCCTGTCGCTGAAGATGCACAACATCCAGTTCGAGGGCCAGACCAAGACGAAGCTCGGCAACACCGAGGCACGGCCGGCGGTCGAGACCGTCGTCACGCAGCAGCTTTCGGTATGGCTTGAAAACCTTAAAAACACCGCGGTTGCGAATCAGATCGCCGACAAGGCCGTCAAGGCCGCCAAGGCGAGAAACGCCGCGCGAAAGGCCAAGGAGACCGCGCGGGAAAAGAGCAAACTCGAAAATGCGCCGCTCGTCGGCAAGCTGTCGAGCTGCACCGGACGCGATTATTCGCAGAACGAGCTGTTCATCGTTGAGGGCGACTCGGCAGGCGGCAGCGCCAAGCAGGGCCGCGACCGCAAATTCCAGGCGATCCTGCCGCTTCGCGGCAAGCCGCTGAACGTCGAAAAGAAACGGCTGGAACAGGTGCTGCAGAATGACGAGTTCCGCTCGATCATCACGGCGCTCGGCACCGGAATCGGCGACGATTTTGACATCACGAGCCTGAAATACAACAAGATCATCATCCTTGCCGATGCCGACCAGGACGGCGCGCATATCCGCGCGATCCTTCTGACGTTCTTCTACCGCTACATGCGCCCGCTGATCACCGAGGGACACGTGTTCATCGGCATGGCGCCGCTGTACCGCGTGCAGAAACCGAATCAGCCGCCGGTCTATTGCTATGACGATGCGGCGTTGAAGCAGGCGATGAAGCAGGTCTCCGGCAAGAACTACACGCTGCAGCGCTATAAGGGCCTCGGCGAGATTAACTCGGAGCAGCTTTGGGAGACGACGATGAACCCGCAGGGGCGCAAGCTTACCTGCGTGACGATCGAAGACGCGGCGGAGGTCGAGCACCTTGTGACCGTTTTAATGGGCGATCGCGTCCAGTCGCGCAAGGAATACATCTTTGAAAATGCGGATTTCAACCGCACGAATGCAGTTTTTGAGAAGATAAAGGAATAACGCCATGCCAGCCAAGAAACCGACCACACCGCCTCCGCAGGAAACGATCCTGCACGTCAGCATGGATGAGGTCATGCACAATTCGATGATGCCCTATGCGGAGCACGTTATTCTGGAACGCGCCCTGCCGCGCGTCGAGGACGGCTTAAAGCCCGTACAGCGCCGCATCCTCTACACGATGCTCGAGCTCGGCAACACGCCGGACAAGCCGCACCGCAAGTGCGCGCGTATCGTCGGCGACTGCCTCGGCAAGTACCATCCGCACGGCGACAGTTCGGTCTACGACGCGCTTGTCCGCATGGCGCAGCCGTTCAATATGGGCGTCTGCCTCGTGGACGGGCACGGCAACTTCGGCTCGGTCGACGGCGACAGCGCTGCGGCGATGCGTTATACCGAAGCACGCATGACCGACGCCGCGATGCTCCTTCTGAAGGACATCGACAAGGACACAGTCCCGTTTGCTTGGAACTTCGACGACACGATGAAGGAGCCTGAGCTCTTGCCCGGCAGGTTCCCGAACCTGCTGGTCAACGGCGCGAGCGGCATCGCGGTCGGCCTTGCGACGAACATCCCGCCGCACAATCCGGTTGAAGCGATCGACGCGGTCATCGCGCAGATCGACAATCCGAAGATCACGATCCCGGAACTCATGAAGATCATGCCGGCGCCGGACTTTCCGACCGGCGCGTATCTGCTCGACTCCGAGGAGATCGCGCGCTCCTACGAGACCGGCCGCGGCAAGCTCACGATGCGGGCGCGCACGCACTTTGAAGACATGAAGAACGGTAAAACGCGCATCGTCATTGACGAGTTCCCGTTCACGGTCAACAAGGCCGCCTGCCTGGAAAAGATTCTGCAGATCACGCAGGAGAAGAAGGCGGCGTTTATGTCAGTCGCCGATATCCGCGACGAATCCGACCGCACCGGCACGCGCGCGGTCATCGAGATCAAGAAGGACGGCGATCCCGAAAAGATCCTGCAGCTTCTGTTCAAGTATTCCGATCTGCAGTGCACGTTCGGCGCGAATTATGTCGCGATCGCGAACGGAAAGCCGCAGCAGCTGAACCTGAAAGAGATCATCGCGCACTATATCCGCCATCAGCGGGAGGTTACGACACGCCGTACCAGGACCGAACTCGAGATCGCCAAAAAGCGCTGCCACATTTTAGAAGGTCTGATGGTTGCGGTCAACAACCTCGATCGCGTGATCAAACTGATCCGCGCGTCCAAGTCCCCGAAAGAAGCGCGCGAAGCGCTGATGAAGACGTTCTCGCTGACCGAGATCCAGGCGCAGGCGATTCTCGATCTGAGACTGCAGAAGCTGACCAACCTTGAACTCTTGTCGATTCAGCGCGAATACGAGCAGGTCAAAAAGCTGATCGCCGAGCTTGAAGCGATCCTCGCATCGGAGAAGAAGCTCTCGAACCTGATCAAAAAAGAACTGCTTGAAGTCCGCAAGGTGTTCGACGGCAAGCGCCGCACCGAGATCATTTCGGGCGACGTTACGATCGAAGCCGAGGCGAAGGAAGAGGAGCTGGTCGAGGACGTGACGGTCACGCTGCTCGCGGAGCAGAAGATCCGGAAGATTCCGTCGCGCCTGTTCAACGCTTCCCAGATCAAAGCCGACAAACCGATCGCATCGGTCAGTTTGCCGAGCAACGGCACGCTGCGGCTGTTCACCGATAAGGGACAGATATTGACGCTGAAAGTGTCCGACGTGCCCGAAACGCGCCCGACTGCGCGTGCGGCGAACCTTGTTTCGCTGCTCGAGCTCGAAAAGGGCGAAACGGTGATCGATCTGATCGATGAAGCCGCCGAAGCCGAGTACCTGCTCGTCACCGCAAACGGCATGATCAAGCGCACCGCCGCCGAAGAGTTCCGCGTCCGCTCCAAGCGCACCGCCGCGATCGGACTCAAGGACAAGGATGCGCTGATACGTGTCTGGAAGGACGACGGGCAGAGCATCCTGCTTGTGACGCGGCTCGGCATGAGCATCCGCTTTGCAGCGGATTCCGTACCGAAGACCGGCCGTACCGCCTCGGGCGTCGGCGCGATCAAGCTGGACCCCAAGGACAAGGTCGTCTTTGCCGGACAGGTCGGCGACGAGGGCGAATTGATCACGCTCAGTGATCGCGGCTTTGGCAAGCGCAGCTTTGTGTTTGATTATGAGGTACAGGGTCGCAACGGCAAGGGCGTCAAGACGTTTGATTTCAAGAAGAACGGCTCCAACGGCACGCAGATCGTGTTCGTCGGCGCCGTGACCGAGCCGTACACGCTGATCATCGAACAGCGGCACGGCACCAGGACGCCGGTCGACACCGAGCAGATCCATATCGAGCCCAAGGCGGGCAAGGGCGAACTGCTTGTGCCGGTCGTACTCGACGACGACGTGGTCGCCGCCTATCGCGATCTCTGAGAAACCATATCGGAACGGAGGATTACCATGTATTACATCGGCATCGATCTCGGCACTTCGGCGGTCAAACTGCTGCTCGTGGACGGCAGCGGCACAATCTGTAATACGGTCACGCGCGAGTATCCGCTGATCTTCCCACATCCGGGCTGGAGCGAACAGGACCCGAAAGAATGGTGGAACGCGGTCACGGACGGCGTACGCGCGCTGCTGAACGGCTTTGCGGCAGACGAGGTTAAGGCGATCGGCTGCGGCGGACAGATGCACGGGCTGGTCGTGCTCGACGCGCACGACGAGGTAATCCGTCCCGCGATCCTCTGGAATGACGGCAGAACCGAGGACGAGGTGCGCTGGCTCAACGAAACGGTCGGGCGCGACGTGCTGTCCGAAGAGACGGCCAATATCGCGTTCGCGGGCTTTACGGCGCCGAAGCTCCTTTGGATGCAGCACAACGAGCCCGAAAACTATGCGCGCATTCGCAGGATCATGCTGCCGAAGGATTACATCAATTACCGGCTGACCGGCGTGCATTCGACCGACTGTTCGGACGCGAGCGGCATGCTGCTGTTCGATGTGAAGCATCGCTGCTGGTCGGAAAAAATGCTCGATCTGTGCGGCGTGAACGCCGGGCAGATGCCGAAGGTCTTCGAAAGCTACGAGGTCACCGGAACGCTGTTGCCGAACGTGGCAAAGCAGCTCGGACTGCCCGAATCGGTGCTGGTTACGGCAGGCGCGGGCGACAATGCCGCAGCTGCGGTCGGCACCGGAACCGTGTTCGACGGCGCATGCAACATCAGCCTCGGTACTTCGGGAACGATCTTTATTTCCTCCGATACATTCGGCGTCGATCCGTTCAACGCTCTGCACGCATTCGCGCACGCGAACGGTCGCTACCATCTGATGGGATGCATCCTGTCGGCGGCAAGCTGCAACAAATGGTTCTGCGACGAGATCCTACGCTCGAAGGACTACGCAAACGAGCAGGCGGGCATCACCGACGACAGGCTCGGAAACAACCGCGTGTTCTTCCTGCCGTATCTGATGGGCGAACGCAGCCCGATCAACGACACGAACGCGCGCGGAACGTTCACCGGCCTTACGATGGATTCGACGCGGCAGGACATGCTGCAGGCGGTGCTCGAAGGCGTTGCGTTTGCGGTCCGCGACTGCTTTGAGGTCGCCAAGTCGCTCAAGATTCCGATCGAGAGCAGCAAGCTCTGCGGAGGCGGCGCGAAATCGCCGCGATGACCTTCGCCTGGTTGTATTCCGCGGTTCTGTCCAGTTCCGCAAAGCGGTCCCGCAGTCCGCAGAGCACCTCTTCCCCCAGCGCGTAAACCGCGTCTGAGACGCCCAGCTGGGCAAATACGTTCTTATTCTCCATTCCGTTCATCTTCTTTCCCGATCTGATCCAGTATTTTGCTCGCCTGGAGGCGAAGCGCTGGGCACGTGACCAGGAGGACATGAGCACGAGAAACTCCGGCTACAAGCTGATCTACGTCTGCTCCCCGTACAGGGGAGAGTCGGAAGAAGAGGTCAGCCGGAACGTAGAGTACGCGATGGGCTGCTCGGAGTTTGTGATCACGCAGGCCTATGTGCCCCTGGCGCCGCATCTGCTGTATACCCGTTTCCTGAACGATGACGTGGCGGACGACCGGCTCATCGGTATGATCTGCGCTGACACCCTGCTTCGCCGCTGCGATGAAATCTGGGTCTTCGGCGAATACGGCGTCTCCGAAGGCATGCGGGAGGAATTCGATCAGGCCCGCCGGCTGTGTATGCCGTACCGCCTGTTCAAGGAAGACTTTAAGGAGGCGTCCCCGAATGAACTGGGTCTGTAAGGTTTCTGTCTGTAACCGGCGCACCAACAGCCGGTACAAGAACCTGGAGAAACCGTGGTCGTGGCTGAAGGACCGGAATCGCAATCCGGTCCGCACCACGGAAACGGCGGA
>CADAQS010000020.1 GCA_902790115.1 uncultured Eubacteriales bacterium
AAGACCGCCGGAGGATCGAAGCGGGTGCGCCCGTTATCGCGCGAAAGAGTCCCAAACAGGGTGGAACCACGCATTGCAGCGTCCTTGTGCTTTTGCAAGGACGCTTTTCATTTTGAATAAAACAGGAGGACATCATTATGCAGATCACATTCCCCGACGGTTCGGTGCGGGAATATGAAAACGGAACCAACGGACTGGATATCGCGGCGTCGCTGAGCCAGGGCCTGAGAAAGAGCGTCATCTGCTGCGAGATCGACGGCGAACGCGCCGATGCGTTCCGTCCGATCGAACACGACTGCGCGGTAAAGTTCCTGACCTTTGAGGACGAGGACGGACGGTGGACCTACCGCCATACCGCGTCGCATATCCTTGCACAGGCGGTCAAGCGGCTGTGGCCGGAGGTCAAGCTCGCGATCGGCCCGGCAATCAAGGACGGCTTTTACTATGACTTTGACGCGCCGTTCACCTTCTCGACCGACGATTTCAAGAAGATCGAGAAGACGATGGAGCAGATTTGCCGTGAGAACCTGCGGCTCGAACGGTTCGAACTTCCGCGTGAGGAAGCGATCCGCTTCATGGAGGAGAAAGGCGAACCGTACAAGGTCGAGCTGATCAACGATCTGCCCGAGGGCGAGACCATCAGCTTTTACAAGCAGGGCGAGTTCGTCGACCTGTGCGCCGGTACGCACGTCGCATCGACCGCGCGCGTTAAGAACATCAAGCTGCTGTCCGTAGCCGGCGCATACTGGCGCGGCAGCGAAAAGAACAAGATGCTGCAGCGCATCTACGGCACCGCGTTCGAGAAGAAGGAAGATCTTGCCGCGTACCTCAACCGGCTCGAAGAGGCCAAGCGCCGCGACCACCGCAAGATCGGCAAGGAACTGCACCTGTTCATGACCGACGAACTCGTCGGAAAGGGCATGCCGATGTTCCTGCCCAAGGGCTATACGCTTTGGCGCATTCTCGAAAACTACATCCGCGACAAGGAAATCAAGTCGGGCTATCAGCACGTTCTGACGCCGTGCATCGGCACCGTTGATCTGTACAAGATCTCGGGACACTGGGATCATTATCAGCAGAACATGTTCCCGGCGATGAACGTCGAGGACGAAACGTACGTGCTGCGCCCGATGAACTGCCCGCACCACATGCGCATCTATGCGAATTCACCGCATTCCTACCGCAACCTGCCGGTTCGCATCGGTGAGATCGCGCATGACTTCCGCTATGAGGCGTCCGGCACGCTGAAGGGCATCGAGCGCGGACGGCATTTCTGCCAGAACGATGCGCACCTGTTCGTCACGCCCGAGCAGATCAAGGACGAATTTGCAAAGGTCGTCGATTTGATCTTTACAACCTATCAGGACTTCGGCATTACCGACTACCGCCTTGTGCTGTCGCTGCGCGACCCGAAGGACAAGGTCAAGTACTTCGATGACGACGAGATGTGGAACACCGCCGAGACCGCTCTTAGGGACGTGCTCGACTCACTGCACCTCAACTACACCGAGGAGATCGGCGAAGCCGCGTTCTACGGCCCGAAGCTCGACGTCAACGTGATGCCGGCGGTCGGCGCGGAATACACGCTGTCCACCTGCCAGCTCGACTTCTGTCTGCCGGCGCGGTTCAATCTGACCTACATCGACAAGGACGGCAAGGAGCGCACGCCGGTCGTGCTGCACCGCGCGATCCTCGGCTCGCTCGATCGCTTCATGGCCTATCTGATCGAGGAAACGATGGGCGCATTCCCGACGTGGCTCGCGCCGGAGCAGGTTCGCATCCTGCCGATCACCGACCGCACGATCGAATACTCCGAGCAGCTTGCGGCAAAGCTTGCCGAGCATGACATCCGCGTCGAGGTCGACTCGCGCAACGAGAAGATCGGCTTCAAGATCCGCGAAGCGCAGATGCAGAAGATCCCGTATATGCTCGTCATCGGCGACAAGGAAGCGGAGGAGGGCACCGTGGCGGTCCGCTCCCGCAAGGAAGGCGACCTCGGCGCGCAGCCGGTCGACGCGTTCCTGGAGAAGATCTGCGAGGAGATCCGCACCAAGGAAAGATAAGAACGGCATACGCATGGGAACCGCTTCGGCGGTTCCTTTTTGCGTACGTTCATGCCGTGCGATCGTTTTTCCCAAACGCAGGATGCAGCGGGACGCATTGGAGTATGGTCCGGGACGAACGGGGGCATACTGCCGGTATGAAACGATCGTTATTCGGCTTTGATGAACCCTATGACCGGTTTGAACTGCTCGAGACCGAGACCAAAACAACCGGATCTTCTTCGGACGCATCGGAACAGCGGCACGCGCCGCAGCCGGTTCCGACGCGCCTTTCGCGCGTAGAGGCGGCGCTCAAAGAGCGCTTCTTTGCCGACCAGAATCCGGATCTGATCCTGCGTCCGTTTCGGATCGGGCGGCGGTTCGACGCGCTCGCGGCGTTTCTGAACGGCATGGCGGACAGCGGGCAGATCGATGAATTCCTGCTCGCGCCGGCGATGCGGCAGGAGTTTCCGAAGCTCTCCCGCTGCACGGCAAAGGACCTGACCGAATCGGTGTTCACGCTGCGCGAGGCTGCGGCTGCGCGCACGCTCGACGAGGCGGTTTCGGCGATCGCCGAGGGACGCGCCGCGGTGTTCTGGGCGGGGTCGGACGAATGTCTGCTGTTTGATACGCGCGGGTACGTTTCGCGCTCGGTCGGGCAGCCGCAGAACGAACCCACGGTGCTCGGTCCGCATGAGGCGTTCACCGAAAACCTCCGGACAAACATCACACTTTTGCGGCGGATCCTTCGGATGCCGTCGTTTTCGGCAAAGCTGCGGCCGGCGGGCGGGAAAAACGGCGTGCAGCTTGCGCTGTGCTATCATGTCCAAAGAGTGAACCGAAAGCTGCTTTCCGAAGTGGAGCGGCGGCTTGACGCGATCGAAGCGGATGCCGTTCTGTCGATCGGCGCGCTGGAACAGCGGATCGAGGAGCATCCGTGGCTGCCGCTGCCGCAGACGCTCAAAACGGAACGGCCGGATCGCGCTGCCTCCGCGGTGCTTGACGGGCGGATCGTACTGCTGCTCGAGGGCAGCCCGATCGCGTGTGTGCTGCCGGTCACGATCGGGATGCTGTTTGCGAGCGCGGAGGACGCGTCGATGCGGCGGCCGGTCGGAACGCTCGTCCGACTCGTGCGGGCGGCCGGCATGCTGCTTTCGGTGTGCATGCCGGCGTACTTTCTCGCGTTGACACAGCACCATGCCGGACAGCTTTCGGGCGAGGTGCTTTCGGTCGTGCTGTCGAGCCATGTGCTCGTGTTTTTGCCGTTGCCCGCAGAGATGATCTTTCTGCTGCTCGTGTTCCAGCTGGTGCGGGAAGCCGGCATCCGCGTGCCCGGCGTCGTCGGGCATGCGATCGGCATCATCGGCGGGCTGCTGCTCGGGCAGGCGGCGGTCGCGGCGCATCTTGTTTCAACGGTCGTGCTGATCATCGTCGCGCTGTCCGGGCTCGGCAACTTTACGATCCCGGATTACAGCACGCAGATGTGCGTCGCCTACTACCGGATCCTGCTGTGCGTCGCGGCGACGCTCGGCGGCTTTTTGGGCATCGGCGCTGCTGCGCTGCTGACGCTCGTGCTGCTGTGCTCGGTCAAGTCGTTCGGTGTACCGATGCTTTCGCCGTTCGCGCCCGCAACGCGCACCAATCGGCCGTTTCTCGTGCGCGGGCGGCTGTCGCGCAGTGGCGTGCAGGACTTTATGAACCCGGAGCACGCGCCGTGAACCGCCGGCTCGGACGCTTCGGTCAGCGCGAAATGACCGCCTGTGCCGCACTGACCGCTCTGAACTGCGGCTGCTTTTCAATCGACAAACGCGACCTGTACCGCGGCGGGAACATCCTGCACTTTGCTACGCTGCTGTCGCTGTTTGCCGCATTTCTGCTGCTCGAGCTTTTGACGCACCTGCTGCGGAAAACCGGTGCGAAAAGCCTCGGCGCGCTGTGCCGGAGGCTGCCGGTTCCGGTTCGAGCCGTTTCACTGCTCCTGTGGGCTGCGACGCTGCTTCTGACGGTCATGCTGCCGCAGGTGCATTTTCTGCAGGCTATGACCGGTCTGCTCTATCCCGACGCCGAACCTGTCGTGATCGCGCTGTATCTGCTGCCGTGTCTGATCCTGCCGGCCTGCCTCGGAATGGAAACGCTGGTGCGCACGTCGCGCGTGCTGCTGCCGGTGACGGTGATAGCGGCACTGTTGACGCTCGCTTCCTATGCGCGGCACTACCGGATCGAGCGGCTCGTCCCATTCTTTACGACCGGGCATGCGCTGCTCGGACAAAGCGTGATCTCGCTCCTGCGCTTTCTGCCGCCGGTGCTGATCCTGCTGAGCGCCGCGCCGGGCGGGCAGGGATTGCAGCATGTTCGCCGCGCCTGCCGGACGGGGCTTTGGATCGGCGGAGGGCTGACGGTAGCGCTCGAACTCTGCCTCGGCCTGACCTACCGGTATACGGAGCTTTCGGAAATGGAAGCGCCGCTGTACCGGCTGATCGCGGAGATCGATACGGTCAGCGCGGCGATCCGGCTCGACCGGATTCTGCTGTTCGTCTGGACGACTGCGAGCATGCTGGTCTGCGCCTGTGCGCTGTACGCGGCGTCGCTGCTGCTTTCGGAGGTCTGTGACGTCGGCGACATCCGCCCGCCTGCGGTGCTGCTTGGTTGCGCGTCGGTCTTTGCCGCGCTGCTGCTGACCCATGCGGACGGCGTATTGCGGCTGCTCGAACGGTACGGCTGGGTCATCGCGGTTCTGCCGGTACCGTTTTGCCTGCCGCTTTTTTCCGAAAGGAGGCGATTGCGATGGCAAAGCGGATCCTGATTCTGATCCTTGCGGCGCTGCTGCCGCTCGGCTGTCTGAACGCGAAGGACATCGCGGATCATGCCTATGTGCTTGCGCTCGGCGCGGAGCGCGGCGATACGTTTGTCTACCGGATCGTTCTGCTGGTCGCTTTGCCGCAGAGCGGCGGGGAGGAGAATGCCGAGATGAAAACGCAGGTCCTGACCGCCGAAGCGCGGACGATCCCGGAGGCCGTTGAGACGCTGAACGCCAGCCTGCCGCTGTCGCTGACCTTTTCCAGAACGTCGCTGCTCGTGCTGTCGGAGCCGCTTGCGCGCGACGGAAGGCTGGACGCGCTGCTCGACTTTTCGGACGGCGCGCTCGACCTCTACCGCGACGTGCGTCTGCTCGTGTCGCGCAGCGACCTTTCGGAGCTGTTCGCGGGACTGCGCTCCGAGACCGATCCGTCGTTTTCCAAGACGGTCACCAACCTCGAAACGTTGGCTGAGCGGTCCGGCACGCTGTCGGATGTGCGCTACCGCACGGCGAAGGAAGCGCTTGGTTCGGGCACGTTCGATCTGCTGATTCCCTATTGCGGCGTCAACCAACCGGATCCGAAACAGGATCTGATCGGCGGCGAGCCGTATCCGTATCTCGGCGGTTCGCTCGCATTGGACGGCGCATCGCCGGTCACGATCATGGGCAGCGCGGCGTTTTCCGCGGGCAGCATGGTCGGCACGCTGTCCGGACGGCACACGCAGCTTTGCAGAATGGCGGACGGATCCTTTTCAGAGGGGCGGATGCAATGGCTCCATCCCGAATACGGAACGGTGTCGGTCCGGCTGCGCAAAAGGCGCGGCCCGAAGATCTGCTACGATCCCGCGGAGACGACGGTCGCCCTGTTTCTGACGGCAAAGATCGAGTCGCCGCGCCTTGCGGAGGACGACGCCGGGGAGTTTGCCGCTTGGCTTTCGGAGGAGCTGTCGCAGGAGCTCGATCGGACGCTTTCGGCTTTGCAGAAAAACGGGTCGGATGCGATGGGATTCGGGCGAAAGGACCGGCTTCGCGATCCGTTCGGCACGGACTGGAACCATGAGCGGTGGATGGAAACCTACCGAACGCTTCCGGTCGTGTTTTCTGCATCGGTGCGGCTTTCGAAAAACGGAGGTGGCGCATGATCGGGCTATGGATCTTTAACCTTCTTTCGCTGCTGTACGGTGCCGCGTACATTGTGCATTCGATCCGGCGCCGCAGACTGAAAACCGCAGGGATTACGGCGTTTTTGGCGGCGGGAACGGAACTGCTGTTTTACGCGTATCTGCGGAGCGTATGGGATTAGGCGTACATTTTACATGCTGCTGTATTGACATAATCCGCACGCGTATGGTATAAAGAAATTGTATTTTTCAATACTGCTCTTTGCGACTGACGGGAGAATGCGGAGAACCGCAGAGGAACAAAGAACATCTGATATTTTGCCGACCGTCTGGGCACACTTGAACAATGCGTTTGAAGTGCGCCCTTTTTATTTTTTCAGGGAGGTAACATCATTGAAAAAAGTCGGAATTCTGATGGGAAGCGACAGCGACCTGCCGATCGTCCAGAAAGCAGCGGATACGCTGAAGACCTTTGAGATCCCATTCGAGGTGCACGTGTATTCGGCGCACCGGACGCCCGAGCAGGCGCGCGACTTCGCCCTGCACGCACGCGAAAACGGCTTCGGCGCGATCATCGCGGCAGCCGGAATGGCAGCGCACCTTGCGGGTGCGATCGCTGCCAACACGACGCTCCCGGTCATCGGGATTCCCTGCAAGTCCAGCACATTAGACGGCATTGATGCCCTGTTGTCCACCGTACAGATGCCAAGCGGAATTCCCGTGGCGACGGTTGCGATCAACGGGGGCGTCAATGCCGCTTTGCTTTGTGTCGAGATCCTCGCGGTCACGGACGAAGCGCTTGCCCGAAAGCTTGATGAGAAACGGAAAAGCGACGCGCTTGCCGTTCTCGAGAAGGATGCCGCGATCGCTTCGCGGCTTTGAGACAGTCCGAAATCTATCATATAAAAAAGGAGTATGCAAAATGGAACAGAAGCTCGTTTATACCGGAAAGACCAAGAACGTTTATGCGCTCGACAACGGCAACTATCTGCTGAAATTCAAGGACGACTGCACCGGCAAGGACGGCGTGTTCGATCCCGGCGAAAACTCGGTCGGCCTGACGATCGAAGGCGTCGGCGACGTGAATCTGCGCATGTCGGTCTATTTCTTTGAAAAGGTCAATGCCGCGGGCATCAAGACGCACTTCGTCTCGGCGAACCTTGCGGACACGACGATGGAAGTCCTGCCGGCAAAGGTGTTCGGCAAAGGCCTCGAGGTCATCTGCCGCCATAAGGCGGTCGGCAGCTTCTATCGCCGCTACAGCGATTACGTCGAAGAGGGCGCCGATCTGCCTGCTTACGTCGAAATGACGTTCAAAAACGACGAAAAGGGCGATCCGCTCGTCACCAAGGACGGCCTCATTGTGCTCGGCGTTATGAGCAGCGAGCAGTATGACGCGATCAAGGAAATGACCCAGAAGATCACCAAGATCGTTGCCGACGACATGGCCGAAAAGGGCCTTGTGCTGTACGACATTAAGTTCGAGTTCGGTTACGACGCAAACGGATCCGTCATGCTGATCGACGAGATCGCATCGGGCAACATGCGCGTGTACAAGGACGGCAAGTACATCGATCCGATGACGCTGTCCAAGCTGTTCTTTGCCAAGGCATAAGCATCGGCTATGGGCGGCTTTTTCGGCATTACTTCCCACATCGACTGCCTTGCGGATGTGTTCTTCGGGACGGACTACCATTCCCATCTCGGTACACGCCGCGGCGGACTCGCGGCGTTCGATGCGCACATCGGTCTGCAGCGAAAGATTCACAACATCGAGAACGCGCCGTTCCGTACCAAGTTTGAACGCATCTTCGACGAAATGCGCGGCACTTCCGCAATCGGCTGCATCAGCGATACCGACCCGCAGCCGCTTTTGGTGCGCTCGCACCTCGGCGTCTATGCGATCTCTACGATCGGCATCATCAACAATGCCCAGACGCTGATTGACGGCTGCCTTGCCCATGCGGGCAGCTATTTCGACGCGATGACCGGAGGCCGCGTCAACGGGACACAGCTTCTGTCCGCACTGATCAATCAAAAGGACAACTTCACGGACGGGATCCGCTACGCGCAGGAAACGATCGACGGCACCGCCTCGATCCTGATCCTCAAGGACGACGGTACGCTGATCGCGGCGCGCGACCGGGTCGGCCGCCTTCCGGTGCAGATCGGACGGCGCGAGGACGGCTATGCGGTTTCGTTCGAATCGTTCGCCTATCAGAAGCTCGGCTTCGAGGACGTCTGCGAGCTCGGTCCGGGCGAGATCGTGCATCTGACGCCTGACGCGATGACGCAGCTTGCCGCACCGGGCACCAAGAAACGCGTCTGCTCGTTCCTGTGGAGCTATTACGGCTATCCGACCTCGACGTATGAGGGCATCAACGTCGAAGCGATGCGCTACCGCAACGGCGAAAGCATGGCGGAGCAGGATCGGGCGGCAGGGTTTGCGGACCCGATCGACTATGTCGGCGGCGTTCCGGATTCCGGCACTCCGCACGCGATCGGCTATGCGAACCGCAGCGGCAAGCCGTTTGCGCGCGCATTCATCAAGTATACGCCGACGTGGGCTCGCAGCTTTATGCCGCAGAACCAGCGGGAGCGCAACCGGGTCGCCAAAATGAAGCAGATTCCGGTGCACGAGCTGATTAAGGACAAGAATTTGCTGTTCGTCGACGATTCGATCGTCCGCGGCACCCAGCTGCGCGAGACCGTCGAATTTCTGTATGAAAACGGCGCACGGTCGGTGCACATGCGCTCGGCGTGCCCGCCGATCCTGTTTGCCTGCAAGTATCTGAACTTCTCGCGCGAGACGTCGGATATGGAGCTGATTGCCCGCCGCGTGATCCTCGAGCTCGAGGGCGAGGAGGGCTTTAACCATCTTTCGGAGTACAGCGACGGAACGAGTGAGCGCGGCAAGAACCTTCGCCGCGCGATCGCGGAGAAGTTCCATTTTTCCTCGCTTGCGTTTCAGTCGCTTGAAGGCGTGCTCGGTGCGATCGGCATGGATCCGTGCGAGCTCTGCACCTACTGCTGGACCGGAAAGGAGTAATCGTTATGAATACCCAATCTCGATCGGATGCCTACGCCGCGGCAGGCGTGGATATCACGGCCGGCTACAAGGCGGTCGAACTGATGAAGACGCATATCGCCCGGACGCTGACCGGCGGCGTCTGCTCGGACATCGGCGGGTTCGGCGGCCTGTTTGAACTTGACCTTGACGGCATCGAAACGCCGGTGCTCGTTTCGGGAACCGACGGCGTCGGAACCAAGCTCAAGCTCGCTTTTCTGCTCGACAAGCATGATACGGTCGGCATCGACTGCGTGGCCATGTGCGTCAACGACATCATCTGTTGCGGCGCAAAGCCGCTGTTCTTCCTCGATTACATCGCCTGCGGCAAGAATGTGCCGGAGCGCATCGCGGACATCGTCAAGGGTGTCTGCGACGGCTGCGTCCAGGCGGGTGCGGCGCTGATCGGCGGCGAGACTGCCGAAATGCCGGGCTTCTACCCCGAGGACGAATATGACCTCGCCGGCTACTGCACCGGCGTCGTCGACAAGGCGAAAATCATTGACAACCGCACGATGCAGGCGGGCGACGTCGTCATCGCGCTGCCCTCGTCGGGCGTCCATTCCAACGGATTCTCGCTGGTGCGGAAGGTGTTCGACGTTGCGCATGCCGATTTATCGAAGTCCGAGGAGGCGCTCGGCGGCCGCTCGATCGGCGAAGCACTTCTTGCACCGACGAAGATCTATGTCAGGCCGGTGCTTGCGCTGCTTGAGAAGGTGCGCGTCAAGGGCATTTCGCACATCACGGGCGGCGGCTTTTACGAGAACATTCCGCGCAGTATTCCGGACGGGCTCGGCGCGCGCATCGAGCGCAGCGCAGTCCGCGTTCTGCCGATCTTTGATCTGATCGCAAAGAAGGGCGGCATTTCGGAACGCGACATGTTCAACACGTTCAACATGGGCGTCGGTATGAGCATCGTCGTTTCGCGCGAGGACGCCGATACGGCGCTTTCGGTGCTGCACGACAACGGGGAGGACGCTTACGTGATCGGTGAGATCGTCCGCAGCGGGGAGAAGATCACGATTTGCTGAAGAAGATTTGTTCGGGAATCGCCGCGGGCGTGTGCATCTGCCTCGGCGGCGCGGTCTATCTTGCCGCGGAAAGCAAAGTCGTCGGCGCGATCCTGTTTTCGGTTGCGCTGCTGTGCATCTGCTATAAGGGCTATGCGCTGTTCACCGGCAAGGTCGGTTATGTACCAGAGACGCACGACCGCGAATCGAATTCCGTGCTGCTGTTCGCGCTGCTCGGCAACGCAATCGGCACGGTACTCGGCGGATGGGTGCTCCGGCTTGCGCTTCCGAATCTCGGCGCGGCGGCCGAAACGCTGTGCGCGGCAAAGCTGCTGCAGCCATGGTGGGCGACGCTGGTGCGCGGATGCTTTTGCGGAATTCTGATGTACCTTGCGGTCAGCATCTACCGCGATAACAAGACGCCGCTCGGGATTCTGTTCTGCATTCCGGTGTTCATCTTAAGCGGATTCGAGCACTCGATCGCGGACATCTTCTACTTTGCGGCATCCGGCATCGTAAGCCTCAGGGCATTCGGCTTTCTGTGGCTTGTGATTTTGGGCAACGCGGCGGGCGGCATGCTGCTTCCGCTGCTGAACGGACTGTGGAACAAAGGAGGCCGGCATGGCGCATAAGGCACGGATCGCCGTCCTCGTTTCGGGCGGCGGCACCAATCTGCAGGCCATCCTCGACGCCCAAAAGAGCGGCGTCATCACGCACGGCGAGGTCGTGCTCGTCGTATCGAACCGCGAAGGCGCCTATGCGCTCGAACGCGCGACAAACGCCGGCGTAGAAAGCGTCACGCTGACCCGCAAGGCCTGCGGCGGACAGGAGGCGTTTGAACATGCGCTGATCGAAACGCTCGAAGCGCATGCGATCGATCTGATCGTGCTCGCGGGCTTTCTGTCGATCCTCAGCGGCGATTTTACGAAGCGCTACGACAAACGGATTCTGAATGTGCATCCGTCGCTGATCCCGTCGTTTTGCGGCGCGGGCTTCTACGGATTGAAAGTACACGAAGCGGCGCTCGAAAAGGGCGTCAAGGTCACGGGCGCAACGGTACATTTTGTCAACGAGATCCCCGACGGCGGGGAAATTCTGCTGCAGAAGGCCGTGCGCGTTTATCCGGGCGATACGCCCGAGCGCCTGCAGAAGCGCGTGATGCGGCAGGCGGAATGGCAGATCCTTCCGAAAGCGGTCGAACTTGTCTCGGAACGGATCGTAACGGAAGAGCATTAACACGTTGATCCGCTGGTGCGGCAAAAAAACGGAGATCGGAAAGGGGCAGAACATGGAGATTTACAAAGTTTACGACATTGCGGAACGGATCGCGGGCAACCCGTATGTCGGGCGAGGCATCGTGATCGGCAGGACGCCGGACGGCAAGAAGGCGGTTTCGGCGTATTTCATCATGGGACGGAGCGTCAATTCGCGCAACCGCATCTTTGCCGAGCGCGGCGGGGAACTGTTCACCGAGCCGTTCGACGCGGGCAAGGTGCAGGATCCGAGCCTGATTATCTATGCGGCGGTCCGGCAGTACGAGAACAACCTGATCGTGACCAACGGCAACCAGACCGACACGATCTACGACGGTCTCAAGGCCGGCAAGAGCTTTTCCGAAGCCCTGGAAGCGCGCATGTTCGAGCCGGATGCGCCGAACTTCACGCCGCGTATCAGCGGCATGCTGACATTTTCGGACGGCGGCTTCACCTATCAGATGAGTATCTTAAAGAGCATCGATCCCGAAGGATCCGATTGCGCACGGTACACGTTCGCATATCCGTCCAAGCCGGGTCTCGGACATTTTCTGCACACCTATGTGACCGACGGCAGCCCGATCCCGACGTTTGTCGGCGAACCGGAGCGCGTCGCGATGGAGGATGACATCGACGTGTTCACCGAGAAGCTGTGGAATGCGCTCGATGAGAACAACAAGATTTCCCTGTACGTTCGCTACACCGACCTTGCGGACGGCAGCGTCAGCACCACCCTGATCAATAAAAACCGATAAGGAGCCTGCCATGAAAGAATTTGAACTGAAATACGGATGCAACCCGAACCAGAAGCCTGCGAAGATCTATATGCACGACGGCAGCGACCTGCCGATCGAGATTCTGTCCGGCCGTCCCGGATACATCAACTTCCTCGACGCGTTCAACTCCTGGCAGCTCGTCAAGGAGCTCAAGGAAGCGCTCGGCATGTGCGCGGTGACCTCGTTCAAGCACGTCAGCCCGACGAGCGCCGCGGTCGGTCTGCCGCTGTCCGACAAGCTCAAAAAGGCCTGCTTTGTCGACGACATCGAAGGTCTCGACGATTCGCCGCTGGCCTGCGCTTACGCCCGCGCACGCGGCACGGACCGCATGTGCTCGTTCGGCGACTGGGTCGCCCTGTCCGACGTCTGCGACGTGACGACCGCAAAGATGATCAAGCGCGAAGTCAGCGACGGCGTGATCGCGCCCGGTTACGAGCCGGAAGCGCTCGAGATCCTCAAGACCAAGCGCAAAGGCGGCTACAACATCGTCCAAATCGATCCGAACTACGTCCCGGCCGAGAAGGAGCACAAGCAGGTGTTTGGCATCACGTTCGAGCAGGGCCGCAACAATTTCAAGATCGACCGCGCGCTTTTGCAGAACGTCGTGACCGCGAACAAGGAACTGCCCGAAAGCGCGGTGCGCGATCTGATTGTCGCGCTGATCACGCTGAAGTATACGCAGTCGAACTCGGTCTGCTTCGCCGTGGACGGACAGGCGATCGGCGTCGGCGCGGGACAGCAGTCGCGCATTCACTGCACGCGGCTCGCCGGCTCCAAGGCGGATACGTGGTTCCTTCGCCAGTCGGACAAGGTTCTGAACCTTCCGTTCCGCGCAGACATCGGCCGCCCGGATCGCGACAACGTGATCGACGGCTATATCAATCAGAACGAAGAGGACGTCACTGCGGACGGCGTCTGGCAGCGCTGGTTCACCGAGCGTCCCGAACCGTTCACGCCCGAAGAGCAGCGCGCCTACCTTGCGACGGTGGACGGCGTTGCACTTGGCTCGGATGCGTTCTTCCCGTTCTTCGACAACATTGAGCGTGCACACCGCTCCGGCGTCAAGTACATCGCCGAGCCTGGCGGCTCGATTCGTGACGACGCGGTCATCGAGTGTTGCGACAAGTACGGCATTGCGATGGCATTCACCGGCATGCGCCTGTTCCACCACTGAGGTGCGCGCATGAAGTTGTTGGTAGTCGGCGGCGGCGGCCGTGAGCACGCCATTATCAAAAAGCTCAAAGAGAATCCGTCCGTAACGGAGATTTATGCTTTGCCGGGAAACGGCGGGATCGCCGCGGATGCGATCTGTGTTCCGATCGGCGCGACCGATCTCGAGGCAATCGCTTCGTTTGCGGCGGAAAACCATATCGATTATGCGGTCGTGACGCCGGATGACCCGCTTGTGCTCGGCGCGGTTGATCTTTTGGAAAGCCGCGGCATTCCGTGCTTCGGCCCGAACAAGGCTGCCGCGATCATCGAGGGCAGCAAGGCGTTCGCAAAGGATCTGATGCACCGCCACGGCATTCCGACTGCGGCGTATGAGACGTTCGACGATGCCGAAGCAGCGCTGCAATATGTAGAGAACGCTCCGCTGCCGATCGTGATCAAGGCGGACGGCCTTGCGCTCGGCAAGGGCGTTGTGATCGCGGAAACGCGCGAAGCTGCCAGAGCGGCGGTACGGGCCGCGATGTGCGACAAGAAGTTCGGCAGCAGCGGCGAGCGCGTCGTGATCGAACAGTTTTTGACCGGTCCCGAGGTATCGGTGCTTGCGTTCACCGACGGAAAGACGATCGTGCCGATGGTTTCGTCGATGGATCATAAGCGCGCCTTGGACGGCGATCGCGGATTGAACACCGGCGGCATGGGTACCGTCGCGCCGAACCCGTATTACACGGCGGAGGTCGCGAAGACCTGCATGGAGACGATCTTTTTGCCGACGGTTCATGCGATGAACGCCGAGGGCAGACCGTTCCGCGGCTGCCTGTATTTCGGGCTGATGCTGACGCCCGACGGCCCGAAGGTCATCGAATACAACTGCCGGTTCGGCGATCCCGAGACGCAGGTCGTGCTTGCGCTTCTGGAAAGCGATCTTCTGACCGTCATGCAGGCGACGACGAACGGAACGCTCGACAAGGTCGAAGTGCAGTTTGCCGATCGGCACGCCGCGTGCGTGATTCTTGCTTCGGACGGCTATCCGGGCTCTTACCAAAAGGGCTTTCCGATCACGATGACGGAAGCGGTTCGCCCGCATGTGCTGATCGCGGGCGCGAGGGCGGAGAACGGCCGGCTGGTGACAAGCGGCGGGCGCGTGCTCGGCGTCGTAGGCGTTGCGGATACGCTGCGCCATGCGATCGATACCGCATACGCACGTGTTGGAGAAGTCTCGTTTGAAAACGCATTTTACCGGCACGACATCGGACAGCGCGCGCTGCTGGCAGCAAAGGAGTAACATGGTTTACAGAGTATTTGTGGAAAAGAAACCCGGCTTCCGGCAGGAGGCGCGGGCGCTCTATAAGGAAGCGACCGAAACGCTCGGCATCGCTTCGCTCGAAGAGGTTCGCATTCTGAACCGCTACGACGCGGAGAACATCTCCGAAGAGCTGTTTCGGTATGCGACCCGGACGGTCTTTTCCGAACCGCAGGTCGATACGGCGTCGGAAACCGCAGATCTCGGAAACGCGGCTGTGTTTGCGGTCGAGTATCTGCCCGGACAGTTCGACCAGCGCGCAGATTCGGCGGCCCAGTGCATCCAGATCCTGTCGCAGGGCGAGCGTCCGCTGATCCGCTCGGCCAAGGTGTACGCGCTGTACGGCATGCTGACTGCGGAGCAGATCGACGAGATCAAAAAGTACGTCATCAACCCGGTCGAAGCGCGCGAAGCGGCGCAGGAAAAACCCGAAACGCTGCAGACCGTCTACGAAATTCCGACTTCGGTCCGCACGCTCGACGGCTTCAGACAGCTCGACCGCGCAGGGCTCGAAGCGTTTGTACAGCAATACGGGCTTGCGATGGACGCGGACGATATCGCGTTCTGCCAGAAGTATTTTCTTGATGAACAGCGCGATCCGACGATTACCGAGATTCGCATGATCGACACCTACTGGTCGGATCACTGCCGCCATACGACGTTTCTGACCGTCATCGACGGCGTGACGTTCGAGGATCCGCTGCTCGAGAAGGCTTACAACGACTACCTTGCCGTGCGCAGATCGCTCGGCCGCACCAAGCCGGTGTGCCTGATGGACATTGCGACGATCGCAGTGAAATATCTTCGCGCAACCGGCAAGCTTGACAAGCTTGACGAGTCCGAGGAGATCAACGCCTGCACGGTCAGGATCGAGGTGGAAGCCGACGGCAAAAAGGAACCGTGGCTGCTGCTGTTCAAAAACGAAACGCACAACCATCCGACCGAGATCGAGCCGTTCGGCGGCGCTGCGACCTGCATCGGCGGCGCGATTCGCGATCCGTTGTCCGGCCGTTCGTACGTATACGGCGCAATGCGCTTGACCGGCGCGGCAGACCCGACGGTTCCGGTTTCTGAAACGATCCCGGGCAAGCTGCCACAGCGCAAACTTGTGACCACGGCGGCGGCAGGCTATTCGTCCTACGGCAACCAGATCGGCCTTGCGACCGGCATTGTGGACGAGCTGTATCATCCGGGCTATGCGGCCAAGCATATGGAGATCGGTGCGGTAATCGCGGCGGCTCCGCAGGAAAACGTACGGCGTGAGCGCCCGGCGCCAGGCGACGTCGTGATCCTGCTCGGCGGTTCGACCGGACGCGACGGCATCGGCGGCGCAACCGGATCCAGCAAAGCGCACAACGCGCACTCGGTCGAAACGTGCGGCGCGGAGGTGCAGAAGGGCAACGCGCCCGAGGAGCGCAAGCTCCAGCGCCTGTTCCGGAATCCCGCTGCCTGCCGCATGATCAAGCGCTGCAATGACTTCGGCGCGGGCGGCGTATCTGTGGCGATCGGAGAACTGGCCGACGGCCTTTTGATCAACCTCAATGCGGTTCCGAAAAAATACGAGGGTCTCGACGGCACCGAGCTTGCGATCAGCGAATCGCAGGAGCGCATGGCGGTCGTGATCGAACCCGAAAACGTTGACGCGTTCCTTGCGCTTGCCGACGCGGAGAACCTGCAGGCATGCCCGGTTGCGACCGTGACCGAACAGCCGCGGCTCGTGATGGAGTGGAACGGCAGGAAGATCGTTGACATCAGCCGCGAATTTTTGAATTCCAACGGAGCGGATAAGCATATCACGATCGCACCTGCAAAGCCGGCTTTGAAGCCGCAGACCTTTACCGGCGGTGTGCGGGACAATCTTTTCAGGATCGCGGATGATCTCAACATTTGCTCCAAGCGCGGCCTTTCGGAGCGGTTTGATGCGACGATCGGCGCGGGTACGGTCTT